>JAFSOQ010000063.1 GCA_017446845.1 Selenomonadaceae bacterium
GGAAGGAAATCCACTTTATGTTTTCACTCCATTGTCGCGTGCCGTAAATGAATACGCTATTAAAGGTGCGGAAGCGAATGCTATTGAGAATTTCAATATAAATGAACCTCCGTTCAAAGGTACAAGAGATGAAGAATGGAAAAAAGAAATAGAAGCGATCTTCGGCAAGAACTGACCAAAAAAATTTGTCTTAAATGAAAGTGGGCTTGGCGTAAATTAGCCAAGCTCATTTTTTGTTTAGAATATTAGTTTGTTCGATGAGGTAACGATTCAAACTTTCGCGAGGAATTTTCCATATTCGACCGATACGAAATCCTTTAATCTTTCCAGATGTCAAAAGTTTGTACGCCGTGTTTTATTGACAGAAAAAGCCCTGCAGTGCTAAGATTGAATCGTTGAAAACTCAATATCTAACACGGCAGAGCCATTTTGCGTATTTATTATAACGCTTGCGCTTTGCCTGTCAACTGAAAGGCGGGAGCTTTTATGTTTGGAATCGTTTATCTCATCACGAATTTACTTGACGGCAAAAAATATGTCGGGCAGACGACGCGCACGCTTGAGGAAAGATTTTCTGAACACGCGGAAGCAGAGTCACTTCTCGGCAACGCAATTTGCAAATACGGTGCGGAAAATTTTTCTCGTGAAGTTCTTGCGGAATGTGAGACGCCGGAGGAACTCGACGCGCAAGAAAGATTTTATATTAAAGAGTTGGATTGCAAGCATCCGAAAGGCTACAACAACACTGACGGCGGCAGACGTTCGCGGAGTCCAAAAACTAAAGTTGAAAAGCAACTCGACCCGCGCAAAGAATTTTTCTTGAAAATGATTGGCGCGAAGATTACGTATTATCGAACGTTGAGAGACATGTCGCAAAAAGAACTGGCAAAACGGGCAAATATGAGCGTCAGCAGTTTGAGTAAGATAGAGCGCGGCAGATACAACGATAATGTTTCAGTGTCGTTGCTCTTTGACATAGCAGATGGTTTGCAGATAGATATAACGATGCTTGTGACGTTTAGCGACATGGAGAAAAGCATGTGGTGGAAGCCACTATCAAAAGACTGAAAAATTTTATTGTGCGAGAGCTTAAATTTTCGCAAAATTTTTTTGTTAATCGGGGAGAAAAAATGTCAGTTAATGAAGAGAGTTCTTATACAACTTTAGCCAATAATATTTACAAGTTCAGGGTACTGAATAAATTATCCCAAAAGGAATTGGCAGAGAAATCGAATGTTAGTGCGGCGTACATCAGCCAAATTGAAAATTGCCGTCTAAATAAAGGAATCTCGTCGGTGATAAAAATAGCACAAGCCTTACAAGTGCCGCCGTGCATACTTTTTGCGGAGGAATCTTGTCAGAGATATTTGCAATGTATTGAGCGAGCTGTTTCATTAAGTAGCAGAGTTTAAAATTTTTTGGTGAGTGTCCTGTCAGAACACCACAGGACAATTTTATTTTGCTAAAATGAGCTTTATTTATTGGAGGGATAGCATTGGCGGTTAAAAGAATCGAGTATATGTGCAGTCACTGCGGCAAGAAAGAGACGCGCTTTGTGTCTATGGGCAAACCTCAACCCGGCAAATGTCCGCGTCGACAGGGCGACAAGCCGCACGTTTGGACAATCAATCGCAAGCTGGAGAATTGAAAGGAGTA
>JAFSOQ010000064.1 GCA_017446845.1 Selenomonadaceae bacterium
AAAAATTCTTGCGCGGCTGAAAGGATATTTAAAAAACGCAGGGAATATAACCGTCACGGAGGTTGAAAAACGATGGGAAGTACGGATCTTGAAGAATTCGTTGCCAAGGTCAGCGAACGGACGGATATTTATTCTGTCGTGAGTCGCTACGTATCGCTTACTCAAAAGGGTGGGCGATATTGGGGCTGCTGTCCTTTCCACAGCGAAAAAACCGCATCTTTCTGCGTGAGCGTCGACAAGGGATTTTTTTATTGTTTCGGGTGCGGCGCAGGCGGCAACGCTTTCAAGTTCCTGTCGCTCATTGAAAACGTAACTTATTTCGAGGCAATTAAACTTCAGGCGCAACGTTTGGGTATTGATTTGCCGACGAAAAGGGCTTCTCCCGAAGAGGAACGTCGACGGCGTGAGGAAAAAAATTTACTCAAAATCAACGAACTTGCGCAGGATTTTTACCACGAATGTTTAATCAATACGGCTCGCGGCGAAGTTGGCAGGAAATATCTTGAGGCGCGTGGAATTACGGCGGAGACGATTGAAACTTTCAAGCTGGGCTATGCTCCCGACGAATGGGAAGGTCTGTTTAATGAACTTATCCGTCAAAAGTTCACTGCTCCACAGCTTGAGGCGGTCGGACTTGTTGCCAAAAGAAAAACTTCTTCCGGCTACTACGACAGATTCCGCGGGCGCGTGATGATTCCGATAAATAATATTTTCGGGCAGACGGTCGGCTTCGGCGGGCGGGTGATAAATTCCGATAACAAAGAAACTCCCAAATATCTCAACACGCCGGAGACTGTGCTTTTCAACAAGCGCAATTTGCTTTTCGGGCTGGACAAGTCAAATCGGCTGATAAGTACGGCGGGCGCGGCTATCGTCGTCGAAGGATATATGGACGCGGTGTCACTTTTCAGCGAGGGGATAAAAAACGTCGTCGCGACACTCGGAACGGCTTTTACGACCGAACATGCCAAATTGATTCTGCGTTACGCCAAGAAAATTATTTTCTGCTACGACAGTGATGAGGCGGGGCAACGTGCCACGATTCGAGCCTTACCGATTGTTCAGGCGGAAGGTGCGGAAGTTTTCGTCATAAAAGTTCCCGACGGCAAAGATCCCGATGAATTTATTCGCAAGCACGGGAAAGCTGCCTTCGAGGAGCTTATCAAGGGCGCGGAGCCGCTGGTCGATTATCGCATAAAATATGTCCTTGACCACACGAATCACGACACGATCAGCGGGAAAATCCAGGCGTTGAACGAAATTTTGCCGGTTATCGCGGGGATTAAGGAAAATATCATACGCAACGAGTATTACAAAAAAATTGCCGCCGCGCTTATCTTGGATGAACGAGTTGTCGAGGAAGAGTTAAATAAAGTTTCATCTCAAGCAAAAGTTCCTGAAAAGCAATTCGCCGCCATTCAACGGAAGAAACTTCCCAAGCAAAAGTTTTCAAAGCGACAATGCGCGTGCGAAGTGGTCTTGCGAATGATGTGGCATGAAACCGACACGTTGAGTTATGTGCTGTCGCTGTTGCCGCAAGATATTTTTTCGGAGCCGCAACAGGAAATAATCAGTTGGTTGAAAAATTGCCTGATTCAAGAAATACGCCCCGATCAAATTAATGCGGCAAGGGAATTGAGTGACGAGGCCAATGCGGAACTTTCGCGAATATTGCTTGCCGGTGCGGACGAGCCTCGTGATATGGAAATGAATTTATTTTATGATTCGATGGATATTTTGCGCATTGCCGTGCTGAAAAAAAAATATGACGAACTTCTTGCGCAAGCCGGAAAATATACTTCGAGCAACGATGAAAATTACGTCGAACTGATTCAAAACTCGCTCAAGGTTAAACAGGAAATTGTTAAATTGAGCAATTAAAATTAATATTGCTTTGAAAGGAGGCTGCAGTATGACAGGAGAGAGCAAAACTGTCGAGCCGAAGAAAGGCGGTTTAAGAGGCAGCCTGTCGGGAAAGAAAAAAAATAATTCCGCGCATAAAAAGGTTGAAATCGAGGAAGAATTTCACGCGGAAGATGTATTCAAGTCTGTCAAAGGTCGTTCGCCAAAAATCGTTTCGGTTTTGAAGGAAAGAGCTAAGCAAACCGGCGGTAAGTTGACTTGGGGCGATTTGGATAAAATTATTCAAAGCTTCGGGCTGGAAAATGACGCCGACGAGATTGACGAGATTTTGAGTCTCTGTGAGCGCGAAGGTATCGAAATAATCAACGACGAAAACGAGATTGAAGTTGACGATACGGGCGAAAATGTCGACGGCGATTTAGCTGCGGCCGCGTCGCTTGAACAAGTTGAGCCGTTGAATGCCGCCGAAACTGCCGAAACTCCCGTTGGAGATGAGGTCGGTACGCCAAAGCCCGCCGTTGAAGTCGATTTGAATATTCCCGACAGCGTTTCAATCGATGACCCCGTCCGCATGTACCTTAAGGAAATCGGGCGAGTGCCGCTTCTGACTGCTGACCAGGAAAAAGAAATTGCAATGCGGATGGAGTCGGAGGATGACGAAATACATACCGAAGCGCAAAAAGAATTAGCCGAAGCGAATTTGCGACTAGTCGTATCAATTGCCAAAAGGTATGTGGGGCGCGGAATGCTTTTCCTGGATTTGATTCAAGAAGGCAATCTGGGCTTGATCAAGGCCGTTGAAAAGTTTGATTATCGCAAGGGCTACAAATTTTCAACTTACGCGACGTGGTGGATTCGTCAAGCGATAACGCGGGCGATAGCTGATCAGGCGCGCACAATCCGAATTCCCGTGCACATGGTCGAGACGATTAACAAGCTCATCAGAGTTTCACGCAACCTGCTGCAGAAAAATGGTCGTGAACCGACTGACGAAGAAATTGCCGAGGAAATGGAAATTGACGTTGCCCGCGTCCGCGAGATAAAGAAAATTGCGCAGGAGCCGGTTTCATTGGAGACACCCGTCGGCGAAGAGGACGATTCGCATTTGGGCGACTTCATCGAAGATCAGGACGCGCCTGCACCCGCTGACGCCGCATCATTCATGTTGCTCAAGGAACAACTCGAAGACGTGCTTGGAACTTTGACGCCGCGTGAAAAAAATGTTCTGCGGTTGAGATTCGGGCTTGAAGATGGTAGGGCGCGCACGCTTGAAGAGGTCGGCAAAAGTTTCAACGTCACCCGCGAGCGTATTCGACAGATTGAGGCAAAGGCGTTGAGAAAACTCCGTCACCCTGCCCGCTCAAAAAAGTTGAAAGATTTTCTGGATTGATAAAAAATTTTTCCCCGCGCAGGGGAATTTTTTTTGGAGGGATTGAAATGTATAAATCGGGATTCGTGACGGTCATCGGTCGTCCGAACGTCGGCAAGTCCACGCTCATCAATAAAATCATCGGGCAGAAAGTTGCGATAACTTCCGATAAGCCGCAGACGACGCGCAGTCGAATTCAATGCATTTTGACGCTTGACGACGCGCAAATTATTTTTCTCGACACACCCGGCATTCACAAACCGAAATTCAAAATCGGCGAGTACATGCTCAAGGCGGCGGAAGGTACGCTTAAGGAAGTCGACGCAATTTTTTTCGTAATCGACGCGACGGAAAAATTTGGCGGCGGCGAGAAATATATTTTGGAGCGGCTCAACTCGACGACAAAACCTGTGATTCTCGTTGTCAATAAAGTCGACCTCATCGAACGCGAAAAAATTTTGCCGATAATCGCCGAATACTCGACGCGCAGAAATTTTGCGGCAGTCGTCCCGATAAGCGCGACGCTGGGAACAAATCTTGACGCGCTGATTGATGAGGCGAAAAAATTTTTACCGGAAGGCGTGCAATATTATCCCGCCGACATGGTGACCGATCAGCCCGAACGATTGATTGTGGCCGAACTGATTCGCGAAAAAATTTTACACGCGACGCAAGATGAAGTTCCGCACTCAATCGCCGTCGACTTGGAAGAATTTACGCCTCGCGATAACGGCACGATTTTTATCCGCGCAACAATTTACGTCGAACGCGAATCGCAAAAGGGAATTTTAATCGGCAAGGGCGGCGCAATGTTAAAGCATGTTGGAGCGGCTGCGCGTCCCGAAATTGAAATGCTCCTCGGCTCAAAAATTTTTCTGGACTTGTGGGTTAAAGTCAAACGCGATTG
>JAFSOQ010000065.1 GCA_017446845.1 Selenomonadaceae bacterium
CGTGGCTTTTGCTCTCAGAGCTGTTCCCCGTCAGACTTCGCGGCATGGGCATGGGTTGCGCGGTCTTGTGCTTGTGGGTCACCAACTTCTTTATCGGATTCTTCTTCCCGCAATTACTCTTCAGTTTCGGACTTTCGGCGACGTTTTTCATTTTCGCAGGTATCGGACTTTTGGGCTTGCTGTTTGTTATCAAGTTCGTGCCTGAAACTCGCGGTCGTTCCCTTGAGCAAATCGAACGCGACTTCCGCAACTACGACAAAGCTAATGCTTAAATAAGGATTTGGGATTTAGGATTTAGGATTTAGAGAAAATTCCCTAACTCCTAACTCCTAACTCCTAAAAAATAGGAGGGTTTTGAATGGCTACAATTAAACTCGGTATTGCGCCGATTGCTTGGACAAATGACGATATGCCCGACCTCGGCAAAGAAAACACTTTTGAACAGTGCGTCAGCGAAATGGCGTTGGCGGGATTCACCGGTTGCGAAGTCGGCGGCAAATATCCCAAAGATACCAACGTCCTCAAAAAAGCTCTCGACCTGCGCGGCATGAGCATTGCAAGTGCTTGGTTCAGCTCGTTTTTGCTCACTCAACCTTACGAGCAAGTTGAAAAAGATTTCATTGCGCATTGCGAATTCCTCCACACCATGGGCGCAAAATTCTGCAACGTCGCCGAACAAGGCAACAGCATTCAAGGCAAATTCGACAAAGCTGTTTTCGCCGATAAACCTTACAACACTGAAGAGCAATGGAAACTTTTGACCGAAGGTTTGAACAAACTCGGCGCAGTCGCGAAAAAAATCGGCTTGACCATGACTTATCATCATCACATGGGCACGGGCGTTCAGACTGCAGAGGAAATCGATAGATTAATGGCTGAAACCGACCCCGAATTGGTTTGGCTCCTCTACGACACAGGTCATCTCGTTTGCTCCGGCGAAGATTATCTCGCTATCCTCAAGAAATATTTGCCGCGCATTCGTCATATCCACTTAAAAGATGTCCGCATGGAAGTTCGCAACAAAGTCAAAGCTGAAAATATGTGTTTCCTCGACGGCGTCCGCGCAGGTATGTTTACGGTTCCCGGTGACGGCGATGTTGACTTTGAACCGATTTTCGATATTGTCAACGCCAGCGATTATGACGGCTGGTATATCGTTGAAGCTGAACAAGACCCCGCCAAAGCCAATCCTCTTGAATACGCCATCAAAGCTCGCAAATATATCCGCGAAAAAGCTCACATCTGATTAACATTTTTAATCTAAATGCGCGGCGGGTCAATCAATTAGGAATTAGGAGTTAGGAATGATTAAATGGTTGCGTTCCGTCGCGGCTACTACGTTAAAAATATTGAGTAGCACGGCGCGACCACTGTTCCCCCGCTTTTAAAGCGGGCGCGAAAAAGCTCCCATCTGATTAAAAATTTTTCATTGCACTTCAGCGGCGCAACGAACTTTCGAGTTTGTCTTGCGCCGTTTTAAATTACTCAAAGGAAATGATTAGATGCTCCAATACTTCGTTGAACGTAATTACAAAACTATTTTTGGCAGAGGATATACGCCGCGCCTTGAATATATTTGCAACGTTGGGGCGGACGTGACGACCATGCCGCGAAGTATGCACGAACATAAAAATCTTGTCGAAATTCTTTTGGTAGACGACGGCGCGGGAATTTTTATCATCGACGGTGAACGCTACACCGCAAAAAAAGGCGACTTGATTCTTTACAACAGCGGCTCCGTTCATGACGAATTCGGCGGCTCCGGCAACGACCTTTCCACTTACTGCGTCGCTGTCAGCAATTTGAAACTCGTCGACTTTAAAACCGTCAATAAAATTTTGCCCGATGAGTATTCGCCGATTCTTCCCAGCGGTGAATATTTCGACGAGATGTTAAATATTTTCCGAGCAATCGAGCGCGAAAGCTATCGACCGAGCGGCGCGGAGACTGCCAATCTTTTAACGCTGGCTCTCGTTGCGAAAATTTGTTCCATGCTCAAAACTCACGGTATCCCGCGCAAACAAAAAGAACCGTCATTAACCTCGCTCGCCAAAGATTTTATCGACGCTCACTACACGGAAAATATCAAACTCGACGACATTGCCCGCGCCGTCGGCACCACCGTTTATAGAATTTCAAAAATTTTTAAGGCGGAAATCGGAATCCCGCCGATGAGATACGTTATCTTGAGGCGTATGGGCGAGGCGCAAAATCTTTTAATCAATACCGACATGACCATTACTCGAATTGCAATCAGCGTCGGCTACAACGATTCAAATTATTTTCAAAACGTCTTCAGAGATTTTATGAACATGACGCCCAAAGAATATCGTAAACGTTGGACTAAATAAAAAAACTCCGTGCGTATTTCATCACGGAAGCTTTTTTTTATAATTTGTTTACTGCTGAGTTTTCAGATTTAATTTGTCGACAATCCATTTGCCAATTGCCGTAAAAATCGGGAAAGGAACGATATAACCGCCGTTCACATTGTCCAACTCTTTTTCGCTGAGGGTCTCGTTTTTGATTTTCAATTCTTCTGCCGTAAGTTTCATTTTACATTTTCCTTTCCAGTTTTTATTTTGCCTTTCATTAACTTATACGTCGGAAACTCCGATTTGTTACAAAAAAATAAAATTCCCTGTCGACAATCGGCGGGGAAAATTATTATCGAAGCCGCCCGCCTTATCGAGCATGACGGAATCCTTTTGCATATCAAGAAAGAAATTTCCAATGATCATGCACCGACCTCGCCCGAAGATTTTATGGAAATTGCCAAGGCAAAAAAAAGTCTTACGAAGATTGCCTACACATTGCCGAAGTTTGCGGTTATAAAAAAGGTTGGGCTTACTATAATTGGCGCGACCTCAGTAAAAAAATTCTTCGGAAAAAAGTTTTGCCAAAATTACTTTGTGACGTAAAGGAGGATAAAATTTTTTGGAAAAGACAATTTATGTCGGATTAACCGTCAATCGCCCGTTCGTGATGAGTACATTGAAAAATTTTTTACCGAACGTGCTGATTTCAAAGCGGCTTATATCGCCGTGAATTCGATACTTCGTTTGGAGAGGAATGCGTACATGGTTATAAAAATGTTCGCCAAAAATTCAGCCGAAGAATTCTTGCGCGAATCAAAAGCTTTTTGACGCCCCGGAGCAAGTTGCAAAACTTTTGCAGGAACCCAATCATGGGGACGACCGAATTTATGCGGAAGTTAATCATCAAAGGCGTCTGCTATGATCCGCGAATATGTTTGCCCAAAGATATCAAGACGTGCCCGAAAATTATCGCCGAACATATTCAGCGGAAATTCCGCCAATCGTCTATTCAAGGCAAAGGAACCGTCCTTGCCCGACAGTCGTATCGAAACGCTTGAGCAAATGCATTATCGCCAATCGCTACGAGAGCGCACTTGAGACTGACTATAAAGAGTCAAGCAAAATCTGAAAAAGATTCGCCGGTTCTTTGAAGATGAAAAATGACACGAACAAGTTTTTTAGCAACATGCGAAAGAGCGACAAAATAATGTTTACCTTCATCGCGCTTTTTCTGCAA
>JAFSOQ010000066.1 GCA_017446845.1 Selenomonadaceae bacterium
ATAAATAAGTATCTTTTCCCTTTCTGTTATGCTAAGATGTTTGTAACTCATTGTCTCTCCTGCTTTCTTTTTTGAGTTATAAACATTGTAGCAGGAAACTATGAGTTTTTCTATCTGTTGCACTTACATTGTACATTCAAGCATGCAAAGAAAAAGTAGTTTATAAGCTCAAAGTTTAATGCCCAAATCCCACGAGGCGGGCCAATATCTTTCTGCAATGTCGAGAATTGGCGGAACCAGTTCTTCGACGTTTTTTATTTTGTTAAGTCGCCATTCGTCGCCGCGCCTGTCGAATTCCAAAACAAAATTCAGCGTATCAATCATTCTGCCGTAGCTTGAGCCGTCGCCGACCATTTTAACTGCCAGCGTTGCTTTATCGCCGGAAATTTTTTCTTCGCCGAAATCTGCGCGGACTGCTTTAAGCAAATTATTCAGTTCGGCGGCGAGAAATTTAATCGGTGTCTCGGAAAAATTTTTCGCGTCTTTGAAACTGCCGTCGAAGTAAGCGGCGATAACTTTTTTAATCAAGCCGAGGTGCACGCCGCGAAATTTTTCATTGTAAAGGCGCAGAATCCTTGAGCCGAACTTGAAAAATAAATCTTTCGGATAAAGCTCGTGGAACTTGGAACAATTTTTGGCAAGGACATCGGTAGACTCGTCGTAGGCAACGTCCATCAAAGTTTTTAAGTCGACACGGGCTGAAAAAATTTTTTCGTCGCGAGCGTTTATCGCCGCCAAAATTTTTTTCAATTCATCTTGAGTATTCAAAGCAATCATCCCTTTCTTGTAAGGGAGAAGGGACAAGAGTTTTGAGTTTTAAACTTGTTCCTTGTTCCTAACTCCTTGTTCCTAATTCCCAATTGACAACGGGCGGGCGTCAAATTAAAATTATTTTGAGTGGAGGCGATTTTATGAACGACGACAATTTTAATAAAACGCCTGAGCAAAAAGAATATCGCGAGGGCGACGCCCGTTTTGATGTCAGTTCGTTATCTGAGGTCAAGGACGAGAACGGCAACGGAATTTTTCACATGACGACGCGTTTTAAATGGATACTCGCGCTGTCAATCTTAATTTTATTTGCGGTGAGCGTTTTGATTTATTCGGTGTACATGGACGCGCTTAAAGTCGAAATTTGGCAACTTTCAATCTGGTGTGTATGTGCAATATTGTCATGTTATTCCGTCGCGAAAAAATCCTTGGCGGCAGTGATTCTTAATCTTGTTTTATTCTTCGGCGTGTCGTTGATACCTGTCTGGCAATCGGCGCACGAAAATTTTCAATCGGTCTTCAAACTCTTTTTCGACTAAAAATGCGCATTCCAAAATTCTGTAATAAACCTGAGCATTCAAATTTGCTGAAAAACAAAGTCCGCCACAGAAAAATGATTGACGGACTTTGTTTGCAAGATGTTCGCCCCTCAATTTCGAGAGGCGATAAATTTTTTTAGGTAAAATTTTATTGAGCGGGAGGTGGTGCAGGTGCCGGAGCACCGGGTTTAATTGCGTCGGGGAATTTTGTATCTGTAAAAGGTTCGGTCGGCAAAGGTTCAATCGCAAGCTGACCGCCTTTGACTGCGGCTGTTGCAGATTCAATCGCTTTGTGCGCCGCGTCAATCGAAAGACCGAGAGATTTCATGCACTTATCGGGATTGTGGAAGCCCATTGCACTTTCGGCGGAAACCCAATCCCAATACCACTGAGCCTCGCGAACGAGCTGACGAGATTCGGCAAGCTGTTCGTCGGTGGCTCCTGCAAGGTGAGCGGCTTTTATAACTTTGTGAGCGCGAGCCGTCGTCTGTCCGGCAATGCGCAAAAGTTTAAAGGTGTTGTCGTTAATCGTCTGTGCACGATGCAACATGGTTTCATAAGATTCGTCGTGGCATTTTGCGCAAGCGGTATCGAAATGCTTAAGCGGGTTAGTCATCCAGTGCGAGGTATATTTCTGTCCGTCTTTTCTCATGTAAGGCATATGGCAATCGACGCAGGTAACGCCGTTGAGTGCGTGAACGGAATCAGTCCAAACCTCAAAGTCGGGGTGCTGAACTTTCAACATGGGAGCACCGCTGTCGGGGTGAATCCAATCGTAATCAAATTTCGGGTCGTGACCGTCGTGATAATATTTAAACTCTTCTTCGGGACCGAGACCGTTTGCGAACGGCATGTGGACTCTGCCGTCTTCCTTTTTCTTGAAGTAATATTCGTTGTGACATTGACCGCAGACATAAGCGCGCATTTCGTTATGAGTGGCTTTTGAAACGTCAACGCCCATCTCCGCCATAGATTCGATAAAGCCCTGATTGTAAATGCGGAGTTTCATCGTGTCGGGGTCGTGGCAAGTGGAGCAACCGAACCACTCATCATCTTTAATCGGGGCAACAACTTCGTCAAACGGCTTGGAGGCAAAGTCCCAACCGCTTTCCTTGAAGTAAACGTCGTACATGTAGGAGCCTTTGCAGACTATGCAAGAGCCGAGCTGACCGGGACGGCGTTTGGAATTCAAAATATCTTCGCCTGCAAACCAGTGACCGCGGTCGTCGTCGTATTGAATTGAGAATTTGTAACCTTTGAACAACTCAATTTGTTCGGGCTGTTCGGTTAAGTGTGAATAAGCGTCCGCGCCGCCAAAACCTGTCGGGCTGGGCGAGGTGTCCATTGTCATCTTGTAGGATTCAAATTGCAACGGATAAGCTTTGGCATAAGCCATGCGCGTCAACTTTTGGTCTTCGGGAATTTGTGCCAATTCAAATTTGGTAGCGGGTTTGGCTATGACTCTTGCGAATAAGAGTCCGAAAAATGCCACGCACAAGACCAATGCGCCCGCGATATATTTTTGCATCTTACTCAACGTTTATACCTCCCTCCAAGTGATTCGTGCCGTGCGCAATTCTGCTGTGGCATTTCAAGCAATCGTCCTGCGTTCCTTCGGGTGCGCTCTCAACGTAAGACATTGTTGCGCTGTGGCAACGCACGCAATTTTCAGCGACCATTTTGCGGGCGTCAGCGTCGAGTTTGATTCGTTCGGGATAGTCGCGCATGATTTCATGATACATATCAACCATACCCGTGCGCCCTTTTTCAATCAGATAGTGCGCGGTGTTGTCGTGCGGCAGGTGACATTCAACGCAATCAAGTTCTCTGTGACTTGAGACTGCAAAAGTTTTTGATTCGTGTTGCATTGAGTGACATTGACCGCAGAAAAATTTTGTGCCGCTCGCGTGCAATGCTCCCATGCCGACACCGACTGCCAACACTCCGACGATAAAGCCGCCCGCCAGACATTTCAGCGTATGTTTTTCAAGTAAATCTTTTAAGCACATTTTCCCTCCTCCTTTCTATTAATTAGGAATTAGGAATGAGGCATTAGGAATTAAAAAACTTGTCCCTTGTTCCTTGTCCCTTCTCCCTTATTTTTATCGCTGTCAAAGTTCCAATAAAAATCATCGAGACGCTAAGCCATAAAAGCCAAATAAAAGGTTTCGTGCTGACTGTTGCTGTTATCGGCATTGAAGAAAGTTTTTCATACGTCGGCAAAATTTCCAGCCGTGCTTTTTCCAAGTCGCCCGATATGCCCGTCAATCGAACGCGCCGTTTGCCGCCGAAAACTTCCATTGACTTTGATGAGCCGCCGTCGGGCGTGACAATTATCAGCGGGTGAATCACTTCTTCAACTTCGCCGTCGGTTATCGTAATTGCCGCCGTCGCTTGAATCGGTTGATTATGTTCGTCGCAGTCAATGTGCGCGTCGTTGAATATGTAGCCGAGTTCGCCGTCCATTGCGAAAAGATTTTTAGTTAAAATCAATTCCTGAACATTTTCGATTTGTGGCGCGTGCGGAGCTATGTAAACGTCGCCCGAAAAATTTTTCAAGATAGCCGGTTCGCGTGCCGCATCTTCTCCGTTGCCGCGCAGTTTCGTCAAAGCTTTGACTGCTTCGCCGTCGACAGTGTAGACGTAAAATTTTTGCCGCTCGTCCTCTTGAAAAACTTGCCCTTCGTAAATGACTTCATGACCCGCGATTGAAACTTTGGCTCGCGGCTGAAATTCTTGAGTTACGGTTTCGCCCCGCGCAGAAATTACAATCGCCGCCAACATCAGCAAAAATCCGACGTGCGCAATTTTCCCGCCCAAATTTATCATTCGCCCGAATTTTATAAAAACGTAAATCAGAATTATTGCTAAAGCTAAAGCTATGGGCGCGGTGCTTTTGACGTAAAAATCTGTGTCGACCGCCGCTGCCTCGCCGAAAAGCTGACTTAACAGCGGCATTGACATTCCTATCCAAACTATCGCCGCGATGAAAATTATCAGCAGGCAGCTCAGCAAAACTATGAACGCCGCCTCGCCGTGTGATTCGTACATATTTCCTTGCGGAAGTTCTTTTGCCTTGACGAAAATTATTGCAAGTCCGCCGATTAGGACGAGTGCATTGGCGAGCGCGATTGTTATTCCGATATTCGAGCCTGCGAACGAGTGAACCGAGAAATCTCCCAAAATGCCCGAACGCGTTAAAAATGTTCCGTAGATGACCAGCGCATAGGTGAAAGTTGCCGCCACGTGAGCCACACTCAACACGGCGGATTTTTTTCGCGCAAGGTTTATCAAGTGCAACAAAACTGCCGCCAAAAGCCAGGGCACCAACGAGGAATTTTCTACGGGATCCCAGCCCCAATAGCCGCCCCAGCCCAAAACTTTGTAAGCCCAGTAGCCGCCGACGAATATTCCCGCGCCTAAGAAACTCCACGCCGCCAACGTCCACTTGCGAGCATCTTCAAGCCAAGTTCGCGATTTTGCTTCCGTTAATAAACTTCCCAAGCTCAGCGCGAACGGCACGGCTAAAAGTGCGTAGCCGACAAAAATTATCGGCGGGTGAATTGCCATCCAAAAATCTTGCAACAGCGGATTGAGTCCGACGCCTTCAAAAACTTGCGCGGAATGTTCGGCAAAGGGTGACTTCGCCAGCACCAGCAAAGTTAAAATGCTTTGCAGTAAAAAATAAATTCCCAACGCCGCCGCCGAAGTTCTCCTGAAAGTCAAGACTGCGCCAACAATCGCGTGAACCAACAGCCACAGCAGAAACGAACCTTGTTGCCCCGCCCAAAATGCCGAGATTTTATAAATTGTCGGGAGCGTCGTCGACGAGTAACTTGCCACGTATTCGACGCTGAAATTGTTTTCAAAGATCAAAATCCAGAGGAGCAGACTTGCCGCGACGATAAATCCTGCCGAAATTCCCGCGCAGATTTTTACCAATCGCGCCGACGGAATTTTTTGCGCGAAGCAAATTGCCATTATCGCCAGAGCCGCCGTCAAGCCGCCGCCCAAAAGTAAATTTCCTGTCATTACTCACATCCTAACTCTTTGAGATTTCTAGAAATGCGCAGCATTTCGTTCCGGCGCGGCGATTACGCTAAAAAATTTTTAACGATTTGGCGCGACCGCTGTTCCGTCGCTTTTAAAGCGACCGCGACCACCGGGTCAAGCGTCACGCTTGCCCTCGTACTTGGACGGACATTTAATCAAAAGTTTTTTTGCGTGAAAACTTTCGTCAGCCGCCTCGTACTTGCCGACTGCGACAATGTGATAAGCGTCGTCAAATTGGTCGGGCTTAATGCCGTCGAACTTGACGCGCATGACTTCGCCGGTGGTCTCGTCTTGAAGGCTGAAAGTAAATTCGTCGCAAGTCTGTTGAGGAGTAAAATTTTTATCGAGCAGACCTTTGACTTGCACGCCGTTTGAAGTGGCACGCGCCTCGGCAATGCTCACGTAGGGCGTGATGCTTTCGGCGAGATTAAATCCCGCGTAGCCGATAAAGCCGACCAACATGACTGCAAAAAAAATTTTCCGCACAAATCGCCGCCTCCTTCGATAAATTTTGCTGATTATATCATTGCAAATTTTTCCGTGATGTTGCGCGAGCAACTGCACTTCCGCAAAAAAATCCCGCCGAGCGGTTCGACGGGAAAAAATTTTTTCGCTGAATTTTATTTAACAGGGACGCAATGTTTGTCGTTAATGTCGGCAACTTTTTGGACGCGGCGACGATATTTTTCGGCAGTCAAAGGTTCGGTCTTCATCCACGTCTTGACGATTTCCATGGCGATTGCCGAGCCGATAATTTTTCCGCCAATGCAGAGAACATTGGAATCGGTGTGTTCGCGAGAAAGTTGCGCACAGAAAGGATCTTGGCAGACCGCCGCATAAATGCCATAGATTTTGTTGGCGATAAGTGCGCTGCCGTAGCCGACGCCGTCGACGAAAATTCCGCGTTCACATTCGCCCTTGGCAACCGCCAAAGCTGCCGGATAGACGAAATCCGACAGGTCGCAAGCTCCTTCATCGTAGGTGCCGAAGTCTTTTACCTCGTGCCCTTGCTCTTCGAGATAAGCTTTAATCTGATTTTTGAGCGCGGTGCCGGCGTGGTCGTTCGCCATTGCAATTTTCATGAAAATTCCTCCTCGTATAATCAAAGTAGTAGTTATTAGCGTCCCTTGGGACGTGATATACTTTAAAAGGTGTTGTGGATTAGTGTATTCCTCCTGTTACAAGATGGATTTTTAGAGATTCTGACCAAAGCTCTTTGTCTAACTGCTAATAAGTCAGATGCCGCAAGACGGTTTATCTGGCACGAGGATTCAGTTCAAAGAATTTGTGGAGCGAACAACATCAAATATCGCTTTGAAAGGTCTTGATTTTATGATTCCGCTCGGCATCGACGTTGCAAAAGACAAGCATGACTGCTTCATTTAAACTGCCGAAGGCACGGTGTTGTGTAGTTCCTTGACAGTCACCAACAATCACGAAGGCTTTGAATAACTCTATACCAATATCTTAAGTTGTAACGATTCCGAGATAAGAATCGGACCGAAAACGACGAGGCATTACTCTTATAACTTACTCGGCTTTTTGTTGAGCAAGGAACCGGCAGCTTTCATTTTCAATCCGCTTCAGACCAACCAATTCCGTAAAACTTTATCCTTGTGCAAAACTAAAACCGACAAAGTAAACGCACGAATCATCGCTTGAGAACGCTTAATCTTTACATACTTACCGAAGAGCTAAAATCTTTGACCCGCTATTGCGCTGATAATCCCGAATTCGAATCATCGGTCTCTTCTGATTTTGCTTGACTCTTTATAGTCAATCTCTAAAACTTTTATTATATTTTATCATATTGAACCTCCCACCGCCTAAAGTGGCGGGGGATTCATGAGAAGTTTGATTTATGCAACCCTTATTCTTTGGGAATGTGTAATGTGGAATGAAAAAACTTCTAAATCCTAACTCCTAATTGATTACGTGGTAGTCCTCCACAATTAAAATATATCTTTTTAGTTTTATTGTGTCAAGCGGCGATTCTTATTATTCTCGCCTATTTTGGATAAAGGACAATGAACAAGTGAAAAAGGATAAGTACACACGAAAATCAATTTTTAAATATGCTATAATTAAAGTATGAAAATAATAGAAATATTTGACGGCGTAGTAACGCTAAGAGAATGCTACGGATATGGATTCCCGTGCGCAGATTACAGAACATTTGACGGAAAAACTTACATCTGCTAAAATTTTGCCGAAAAGATTTTGAGGGGCTGAGACAAATTGGTTGAGCTTCAATTTTTAATCATAACGGTAATAGTTCTGGCGTTGATATTTGATTTTATTAACGGCTTTCACGACACGGCGAACGCCATAGCTACATCTGTAAACACCCGCGCCCTGCATCCGAGTCATGCAACAATGATGGCGGCGGGTTTAAATTTTTTAGGCGCAATGGTGTCAACGGGAGTAGCGAAGACAATCGGCGGGGACATCGTCTCTTCGGCAAGTATCGTCGACGAGAAAGTAATAATCGCGGCATTAATCGGAGCAATCACTTGGAATTTGCTTACGTGGTGGTTCGGTTTGCCGTCGAGTTCATCTCACGCGCTGATTGGCGGCTTAATCGGCGCGGTTTTAATTTCTGTCGGAGTAAGCGGTTTGAATTGGAGCGGAGTCGGCAAAATCGTCATTGCGCTTATCGTGTCGCCGGCAATCGCATTTTTCACGGGAATAATCATCATGAATATAATCTTCCGCGTGTTTGAAAAATTTTCACCTCACGTCCTTAACGATAAATTTCGGAAGTTGCAAGTTATTTCGGCGGCAATGATCGCATTTTCAAACGGCTCGAACGACGCACAAAAATCAATGGGCATAATCACGTTGGCACTTTTCAGCAGCGGATATATCGCGGAATTTGAAGTCCCGTTGTATGTAAAAATCATGTGCGCGGCGGCAATGGCATTGGGCACTGCTACGGGCGGTTGGCGCATAATAAAAACAGTCGGCGGGAAAATTTTCAAGCTGGAACCTCCGAGCGGTTTCGCGGCGGATTTAAATTCATCAATTGTAGTATTCGGCGCGACACTTTTGCACTTGCCGGTTTCGACGACGCATGTAGTATCCGGCTCGATAATGGGCGTCGGCACAGCCAAAAGAGTAAACGCGGTGCATTGGGGAGTAGCGCAACAGATGGTCAAAGCTTGGGGCATGACAATCCCGATAACCGCGGCAATCGGTGCGGCGTCATTCTTTTTGGTCAAGACCGTCTTCTAATTTAAGCTATTACTCCGGCGATAAAAAATACCAAAATTATATCTGCGCAACCGTTAAAAAATATAACGATAGCCGTGGACGGAAAAGCAATTCGCGCCATGAGCAAAAAGAAAAATCCGATTAATATCATAAGTGCGCAAATCGCCGAGTATGGCTTAACTCCCGCTCAAACTGCAGTGGCGGATAAATCAAACGAAATTCCTGCTGATAGTTGCCAACGCCCTTCATTGTCAGACGAAAACTGCACAAATCAAAGGAATTACGAGAAGAAATTGCTGATTACGTTTGTGAAGAATCATTGCGTAAAAAGATGGACACGAGCGAAACGGTGGAAAAAAATCGCGGCAGGCAGAACATCGTACAGCTTAACTACTCAGGATATTGACTGGCTGTACGGCAAAGAAAAATGGAAAAACATAGTCCAAAATCTATTTTATCTCATATTATGCTCGACTGCCTTATCAATCCTCTAAATTGATTTCCGTGTTATAAAGCAAATTACAGTTGAAGTTTTTGCCTTGTTGAACTATAATTAATAAAAGCTTATTTGAGGGAGGGCGAATTGCAATACCGGAACTTTACAGACGAATAAAACATAGGCGCGAGGAATTAAATATGACGCAAGACCTGCTCGCCAAAAAGGTTGGCTATAAGTCACGAACATCTATTCATAAAATTGAAGCGGGTCTTACAGATTTATCACAATCAAAGATAATGGAAATTGCTGACGCTCTGTCAACAACACCCGAATATTTAATGGGCCGGACAACAGAAATATCAAAACGCAATAAAGATGAGGCGGAGCTTGTTGACGGTTATCGCGCCTTGAATGACGAAGGCAAGCAACTGATAAAAGGCATGATAGGACAGTTAAATTTCGGTCGCGTTCAAAGTGCAATGGCAATGTGATTCGGGAGATATTGATTGTGTGGACAGCAACAGGAATATTTATCCTAAACTTGGCGAGAATAATATGAATCGCCACTTGACTTAATAAACTTAAAAAGATATATTTGCAAATGTGGATGACTACCCCACGTTAAAAAAGTGTACTTACGACCAACGATTTGAAACGGAATCGTTTTTCAATGCTTTTCTTACATCAATTTTTGTCTATAAAGACGCCGATACAATCTTTACCAAGGAGGCTCCGGCGTTGTATCCGCATTGTGAAAAGTACTATGAGCCGCCTGTGACTTTTTGCCCTCATTGCGGCAATAGATTAACATCATAAAAACGGCTATTAACAAAAAGCCCTCCAAAGGCGGAGGGAATTTTTTTAGGCAGTGATTCAAATGGCGCAGGTCAGAAAATGGATTCGCGATATTCAAAAGACGGAGCTGTCCTATAATACAATCTTTGCCGTGCACGCATTTATTCACAACGCCTTAAATTATGCCGTATATCCTGCGCAATTAATCAGCTCAAATCCTGCCGCCTATATCAAGATACCGAAAAACGCGCCGAAAAATGTTGTCAAGCGGACAATCATCACGCCTGAGCAATTTAAAGCTCTGCTTGAAAAATATCCGTTCGGGACGCCGCTTTATATCCCACTCCTGCTTTTATATCATACGGGCATGAGGATAGATGAAGTGCTCATTTTATCATGGAATGATATTGACTTTGAGAAAAAGAAAATAAATTTACGGCGGCAAATTCGTTATATCAGCAAACGCAATTTTTTCTTTACAACGCTCAAAATCGAATCAAGCAAACGATATATTCTGATTGATAATTTTTTACTCGGCGAGTTGCAACGTTGGCATGCTCAGCAAACCGAAAATGAAAAACAATTTGGCTACGTCTACATTTCTTCTTGATTTAATCAATAAATATTGGAGGATAGAAATTATGTGCGGAATTGTCGGATACATTGGCGAAAAAAAAGCGGCACCGATTCTTTTGGACGGGCTGACAAAGTTGGAATATCGCGGCTACGACTCGGCGGGCATTGCAGTTGATTGCGGCGAAAATATTTTTATCGAGAAAACCGTCGGGCGATTGGACGCGCTCAAAGATAAACTCAGAAATAAATTTCCCGAAGGCACGGTCGGCATAGGTCACACGCGTTGGGCGACGCATGGCAGACCCTCCGACAGCAATGCGCATCCTCACACGGATTGCAGCGGAGATCTTGTCGTCGTCCACAACGGCATTATCGAAAATTATTTGCCGATAAAAGAAAATTTAATTGCCAAAGGTCACAAATTTTCTTCGGAGACCGATACGGAAGTTATCGCGCATTTGCTTGAGGAAGTTTATCGCGGCGACTTCATTGCGGCGGTTCGAGAAGTCTTGAGCAAAATTGAAGGCTCGTATTCTTTGGCGTTCATGGCGAAGAATCACCCCGACATTTTAATTTGCGCCAAACAGGATAATCCGTTGATTGTCGGACTCGGCAAGGGCGAAAATTTTATCGCGTCGGACATTCCCGCAATCATTAATCACACGCGACAGACTTACATTTTAAATGACGGCGAGATTGCTTTGGTCAAAAAAGATTCCGTAGAAATTTTGAATCGTCAAGGCAAGCGCGTCGCCAAAAAAGTTTTTCACGTGACTTGGAATGCGGAGGCGGCTGAAAAGGGCGGCTACGAACACTTTATGTTGAAGGAGATTAACGAGCAGCCCAAAGCAATTCGCGACACCATGAGTAAACGCATTGCCAAAGACGGCGGCTCAATTATCCTTGACGAGCTGAACTGGGATAAAAATTTTTTGGACGGTATCGACAAAATTTATATCGTGGCATGCGGCACGGCGTATCACGCGGGGCTTGTCGGGAAATTTTATATCGAGAAACTTGCGCGGAAATTGGTTGAAGTAGATTTGGCGAGCGAGTATCGTTATCGCGACCCGATTGTCGACGAAAAAACTTTGGTCATCGTCGTCAGTCAATCGGGCGAGACTTCAGACACCTTAGCCGCGCTGAAAGAATCAAAACGCCTCGGAGCAAAAACACTGGCGATAACAAATGTCGTCGGCTCATCGATAGCCCGCGAGGCTCATCAAGTCGTTCACACGTGGGCAGGACCCGAAATCGCCGTCGCCTCTACCAAAGCTTACACGACACAATTAATTTTGATGTTTATGTTGGCATTGTACATGGCGCAACTTTGCTCAACACTTCCCGCCGAAAGAATTCGCGAGCTGATTTGTCGCTTGAAAAAAATTCCCGCGCAGATTAGCGAGACCCTCTCGGACGTGGAGCCGATAAAAACTTTCGCAAGGGAATACGGCTTCAACGAGGACGTATTTTATATCGGGCGCAGTTTGGATTATGACGTTGCGTTGGAGGGCGCGTTAAAGCTCAAAGAAATTTCTTACATACACGCGGAGGCATATGCGTCGGGCGAACTCAAGCACGGCACTTTAGCTTTAATCGTCGAGGGCGTCCCGGTCATTGCGCTTGCCACTCAAAAGAGCGTCTACGAAAAAACATTGTCGAATATTAAAGAGGTCAAAGCTCGTGACGCGATTGTTATCGGAATTGCGGCGGCGGGCGATACCGAACTTGAAAAATATCTTGACCATGTAATTTTCGTTCCCGAAACCGACGAACTTTTGATTCCGTTGTTGACGGTCGTGCCGTTGCAACTTTTGGCGTACTATGCGGCGATAACCAGAGGTTGCGACGTGGACAAGCCGCGCAATTTGGCAAAATCCGTGACGGTCGAATAAAATGAGTGAACGAGTAGAAATTTTAGGCGTGCAAGTCGACGCGGTAACAATGACTCAAGCGGTCGAACGCGTGGAAAATTTAATCGCGGAAAAAAAATCGTCACTTGTGGCGACGGCAAATGCTGAAATGTTACTTCGGGCGACTCACGACGACGAATTGAAAAATATTTTGAACACGGCGGATTTGGTCGTTCCGGACGGCGCAGGAACAGTTTGGGCGGCTCGTCATCTCGGAAAATTTATGCCCGAACGCGTCGCGGGATTCGATTTGGTTCAAGAGCTGATGAAGATTGCACCTGCGCGGAATATAAGATTTTTCTTGTTCGGAGCCGCGCCCGGTATCGCCGATAAAGCAAAAATAAAAGCCGAGGAACTTTACCCCGGCATAAAAATCGTCGGCACGCGCAACGGCTACTTTAAAACGGAAGATGAACCCGAAATTATTTCCATGATTAAAAATTCCGGCGCAGATATTTTATTGGCGGCATTGGGCGTACCAAAGCAGGAAAAATGGCTCATGAAATATAAAGACGAACTTAAAATCCCCGTGTCAATCGGCGTGGGCGGCACTTTCGATGTAATGGCGGGTGTCGTCAAACGTGCGCCGCTGTGGATGCAAAAAGCTCGGCTCGAATGGTTATTCCGCGCAATGTTGCAACCCTCTCGCGCAGGAAGATTGCTTGCCTTGCCGAAATTTGTTTGGAGAGTTCATAAACAAAAGAGAGGAGTTAGAAGTTAGGATTTAGGAGTTAGGGATTTTTCCCCTAAATCCTAAATCCTAAATCCTAAATCCTAAAACGGAGCGTGAAAAACTTTGAGCATAATCAGAGAAGGATTTTATTTCGCGGGCGTCGCGCTCCTTATCGCGCTTTTTCTCGGCGTATTGGTTCACCCCTACGCCGCGATTTTGCCCGTCGTCATTGCTTGTTACTGCATTTATTTTTTCAGAAATCCGAATCGGAAAATCCCTGCCGACGAAAATTTAATCGTGTCGCCCGCCGACGGCACCGTCCAAGATGTCGTCGAACTCGAAAGCGACGATTTTATCAAGTCGCCCTGCCGCAAGGTCATAATTTTTCTGTCGGTCTTCGATGTCCATGTCAATCGCAGTCCAATCGCCGGAGAAATTAAAATTCAAAAATATGTTTGCGGCAGATTTCGTCCCGCTTATAAAGATTCTGTCGGCTTTGAAAACGAACGGCACCTTATCGGCATTGAGAACGAAAAAATCCGCGTGACTGTCACTCAAGTCGCAGGGATTTTGGCGCGCAGAATTGTCAGTTGGGTTACGCTCGACGATAAACTTGAAAAGGGCGAACTCTACGGCTTAATCAGATTCGGCTCCTGCACGGAACTTGTCATGCCCGATAACGTCGAAGTCATGGTAAAAAAAGGCGACAAGGTTCGCGGCGGCGAATCGATTATCGGAAAAATTAGTGGTTAGTGATTAGTATTTAGTGATTAGGGTTTTTTCTCTAATCGCTAACCACTAATCACTAATCACTAAAAAAACCGCCGAAGGAGGTTTTCTTATGAAATGGATTTTGCCTAACGCTTGCACGGCGGCGAATTTATTTTTCGGAATGCTTTCAATCCTCTCAACTTACGAGGGGGATTTTTTCAATGCCTCGGTATTTATTTTGCTCGCGCTGATAGCCGACGGCATGGACGGACGAGTTGCCCGCGCTCTGAATGCGGCGTCCGAACTGGGCAAGGAAATGGATTCACTTTGCGACCTCGGCTCGTTCGGAATTGCTCCGGCATTTTTGGCGTATGCCTTCTGCCTGAACAACTACGGACTTTTGGGCAAGGCGGCGGCGATAATTTTTGCATTGTGCGGCATGTGGCGGCTCGCCAGATTCAATGTCAATACAAGCGTCGTGCACGGATTTTTTATGGGCTTGGCAATTCCGGCGGGCGGTTGCATTGTCGCCACGACGACGTTGCTTTTCCCGGCAATGGATATTCATCCCGAAAATTTCGGACTTGTCTACCCGATAACGATGATAATCGTCGCCTATCTTATGGTCAGCCACGTGCATTATCCCGACTTTAAAGGCGGCGGAGAAAAAATTTTTCTTGTCGCTAAAATTTTCGCGGCAGTAATGTTCGCGAGCATAATTTTCTTAACTCAAGCGGCAATCGTTCAAGGCGTCTTGACTGCGATTTTTTCAACCTACGCGGTATTCGGTATTGTTAATTCCCTTATTGCTTTGATGACTCGCAAAGCAGATTAATTTGGAGGCTCACGGATGAAAATTGTAAAATTGAAATTATCGGTGTGATTGATTCGAAAAGATATTTTTCGCCGTCACACGGTATAAGATTAATTGACGCGGAAGATTTAAGAGATTTCACCACTGAGAAGATGTGTTCACAGACGTTTTAGTAAAGTGTGAATATGAGAAATTTTAATCATAGATTCAGCTGAGGCAGTAAGAATTTCGTAATCTTTGCTCAAGCGACGTGAATTATTAAGCCAAGCAAAAGTCCTTTCTACTACCCAACTCTTTGGTTCTATATGCCAACCTTGCGGTTTTATCTTTTCCGAAATATCAACGCCGCGTTTTAAGATAATATTCACGTTGTGAATAAATGTTCTGCGATAACCGCGGTCAGCGCAAAATCGTTCTATATTCGTTGTCAATATTTCGGGCTGAAAAAAGAGTTTCTCGCAGAGAATGAATCACACGAAAGAACAACTCGACGCTCTCAAAATTCGTCTCGCTCTCGATAAACCTAATCTCGCTTATAAAATCATTTCCGATAACCGGTCAAATAATTCCGCCTCAAATTTTTACGCCAAAAAATTATCCGCGAGCTGTGAATTTTACAAAAAAGTTTGCAAGCTGCTTTTTCCGCTCACGAACTATTTTTTACGCTTTTATCGTTCGGCTTGCTAATATCTTGAATGTCTCGAACTCATTCGCCGCTTTTCTCGTCATCTGCTCGACTTCGTCCAAATATCCGTCCACTGCCCGATAAATTTTCGGCAAATCCTCTGCTAAAACATTTTGGCAGTAAAAATTCAGTCGCCTGTCGCATGTTGCGCCGCCTTTTTCCAGTCCGAAAAAAATTCTCTGCCTGTTCGCGCTAAATTCTCCGAACGCGGCGATTTGTCCTAAACAATCCGCTAAAATTTCGTCCAGCGCGTGATTTTTCATACCGCCAAGCAGTCGCAACGTTTCATAGTGCGCCGATTCATGCCGCAACCTTATCAGATAAGATTTCTTCAGCCATTCTTCTACGCCCAAGCCAATTTTCTCCGCCGAAATGTTGCTGTAGGGTGCCACGTTTAGCAAAATTACTCGGTGCCGATATATTTTTTCCGCTCGACATGGTATCGTAAACGCATTCACCGTCAGCGGATATTTTTTTGCCTCACGAGCCGTCAACAACGCTGTCATTTGGCAAAAATCATCGTGATTCGCCGTCGAAATTATCGGCAGTCGTCCGCCTAACGTCTGCTTTAACTCGATTTTCATCGCCGCGACATTTTTCCAATCAAATTTTTCTGTCGCCAGTTCAAATTCTTGGCTTAGGAATTCCAAAACCGCAAAATTTTCTTCAGCCGACCACGCAGTTATAAATTTTTCGTCAGCCAATGGCAATTCCGGAAATGTTTTCGGTAATTCGTACCTGTGCGATAAATATTCCTCAGCTGTCATTAATTTTCCCATTAGTTTTTCTCCTCTAAAAAGGTTCGTCGCTTAAAATTTCCGCTTCAGATTTTCTTTCGGGCTGTATATCTTCTTCGGAACGTTTTTTTACTTTTCCGCGCTCGTCCAAAATAGTCGAAGGCGCAACGACAGATTTTTCTAAAGCTTTCGTTGCATTTTTGCCGTTTTCAACTGCGTCTGAATAAATTGCCGCGTCAATTTCTATCGGTATGCCCATTGCCTTTTCCAGTTGCGCTTTGTTCATGTTGTAGGAGTAAATCGCGTCATAGTAATTTATTTGAGCAGTCGTCAATTTTTCTTGCGCGTCCATTACAGGTAAATTTGTGTCTTCGCCCTCTTCGTAGCGCACTTGAGCTATTAAAAATTTTTCTCTGGCTTCTTCGACTGCCTCTGATGTAATTTTTATATTTTCTTCCGCGATTTTTAAATTTGTATATGCGTTATGGACTTCAAGCCGAATTGTTTCGAGATTTTCTCTTGCAAGCGATTCGGCTTTTCTCTGCGCCGATTTTGCTTGCTCTACTCGTGTTGAAGTTACATTGTTATCGAAAATATCCCATTCCAAATGAATTCCCGCCGCCCAATTCTCTTTAGTTTGGTCAGCTTTGAAAGCACCTTCGCCGGTCATTGAACCTTGAATTATTGCCGAGACACTTGGACGAAAACCGGACTTTGCCGCATTTATTTGAGCTTCGGCGCGTTTTATTTCGTAAATAGCGGCGATTTCGTCGGGACGATGCTCCAAAGCATATTCCAAACATTCAATCTCGCTTTGTTCATGCGGCAAATATCCCAGATTATCGTTTAAAGCGAGTGGTGTATCAATAGGCAAGCCGATAATATTGTTGAGAGTAGCCACCGCATTTTCATAATCGCCGCGTACCGTGTTAAATTCTTGTCGACTGTCGGCAATTTGTACTTTTGTTTCGATTACGTCAGACATAGCGACATTTCCGACGTCATATTGAATTTGAACAACACGCAAATGCTCGTTCAGGTTATTTAATTCTTCTTGATGAACTTTTATAAGGTTTTTACATTGTAAAACGCTGTAATAAGCTTGCGCGGTTTGCAATTTAACTGCTTGGCGAGTATTTTCCAAACTTAAATCAGCGTAAGTCAAACCGAAGTCAGCGGATTTAATTTGTCCTTCAAGTTGCCCGCCGGTGTAAAGCGGAATCGACAAAGTTACGGTATTTGCATTGGAACTTTTATAAGGCGGGTAATCTGCAAGATTTATGTCACGTTCCCTGCGCTCTTCTTTACTCATTGCTCTGTATCGATAGCGAGCTTCTCTTTCTTGATGATAATTTCTGCCGCCAATCCGCATTGAAGAGCTGTCCCAACTTAAAGTCGGTCCAAAACTTTTTCGGGCGGCTGAAAGCTCCAATCTTGCCGATTCTCTATCCTCTTGCGCCTGTTCGATTAAGCGATTGTTTTCAAGTGCAAGGGAAATTGCTTCTTCCAGCGTTATCGTCAAATTTTCCTCTGCATTTGCCGCGCCCGTGAAGATTATTGCCGCAATCATTGCCAATGAAAAAATTTTCATGACGTTGCACCTCATAAATTCAGATTTGCTTCATTATACTTGATTCAGGCAAAAAAAAATACACCGACGAAAATTTTTGCCGATGCATTCTTCTTTTTAAGTTGCAAACGTTAAATTTTTTCCAAAGTAAGCTCAATGCCTTCACTCTTGGCAAGTTCGACGAGTTGTTCGGGAGTTTCGCACTGCATAGCCTTCGCGATTACTTCTTCCGAGAGATTAGCTTTCTGTTCGTCGCTCAATTTTCCCATAATAATTCCTCCTTAAAAATTTTCCGCATCATATAACGCAGATAAATCAGACTCAAAAACTATTTATGGTACAATCACGAACTATAATCACCCTTACATTGAGAGTTATCCCAGCCACCTGCAACCGCTTTAAGTTGTTGGCGGTCGAGTTCAAAATCGTCCATTTCGGCGAGATAAGCCTGAGCTTCGTCCAAAGTCAACTCAATGCCTTCACTCTTGGCAAGTTCGATAAGCTGTTCGGGAGTCTCGCACTGCATAGCCTTTGCGATTAATTCTTCCGAGAGGTTAGCTTTCTGTTCGGCTGTCAATTTTCCCATAACAATTCCTCCTTAAAATTTTTTTACATTATATAACGTAAAGTTATTTCTTGCAAGCGGCAATCTTGACATATTCTCCAAAATTTTTTCTAATACATGTACAAAAACATTGCCACGCTGTAAAATCAAACTGTATGAGTTTTGGAGGAATGTTTATGGAACACAAAAGAATTTATTCAACAGACGAAATAAAATCTATCCTCACCGAGTTGGCAGCAGAATATGATAAAACTTCGGGCGAACCGTTGACGGTTTTAATTGTCGGAGGATCTGCCGCCATTTTTCAATTCGATTTTAAAGAAGATACTAAAGATATAGACATCATTTTGAAAAAAGCGTCGCCGATTTTTGATGAATGCAAACAAATAATTTCAAATCGTTTTGGCGTTTTTTTTGATGAATTGCTCTTTGAAGTACGGGAAAAGAATCCGGCGCATTTTGAAAAAATTATTCTTGAGGAAACTTTTCCGCTCGATATAAACTTCAAAAAACTTTCTTTTCGAGTGGCGAATAAAAAAATGCTTTTTGGCTCCGGTTTGAATTGGTTTCGCCGTTATAAACACCATGTTTCAAATATTTTGAGTATGCTTGTTGAAGAACGAAAAAAAGGTAATCCGCTTACAGCGAACGACCTTGAAAATTATTTTGAAGAACTTTATGCAGGTTATGTGAGTTTAAGCAATGAAGTAAAAAAATTTCTGAAAACGCTTGATAGTTGTCCGGATTTACAAAAATTGCGCCGTCTTTATCTCTTGGAAGAAAATTATCAAATTGAAATGTACGACCGAATGAAATTTCTTCTGCGAGTGAGAAAAAATGTAACCGATAATAAAATTATCCACGACATATTATGGGACAGCAGAAATTGGAAATCTTTTGAGGATATAAAACGAACTTTTGACACTTACGAAATTAAAATGAGTGAACGAGCCATTGCGAATATAGAACGGTGTATTTTTCCTTTTGTGTACGATTTGCCGTGTGAGGAATTTTTATCAACACCGGAAGAAGTTTTACAAAAACGCCAACATAATCAACTGAAACTTATTTAATTGGCATATAAAAATCACCGCAATCGGCACGGCAATCGCCGCACCAGCCGCCGGCAACGGCTTTAAGTTGTTTGCTGTCGAGTTCGAAATCGTCCATTTCGGAAAGATAAGCTTGAGCCTCTTCCAAAGTCAGGTCAATGCTTTCGCTCTTTGCCAGTTCGACGAGTTGTTCGGGCGTTTCGCACTTCATAGCCTTTTCGATTACCTCTTCGGAGAGATTAGCCTTTTGTTCATCAGTCAATGCCATAAAAATTACCTACTTAAAACTTTTCCACATTATTTTTCGATGACGAGTCAAAATAAAAAGTTATGACCTTTCCTCGGTACACGCTTCGCCGCAATCGCCGCACCAGCCGCCGGCGACCGCTTTAAGTTGTTTGCTGTCGAGTTCGAAGTCGTCCATTTCGGCAAGATAAGCCTGCGCCTCTTCCAAAGTCAGTTCAACGCCTTCGCTTTTAGCAAGTTCGACGAGTTGTTCGGGTGTTTCGCACTGCATTGCCTTCGCGATTAACTCTTGCGAGAGGTTAGCTTTTTGTTCGTCTGTCAATTTTGCCACAATAATTCCTCCTTAAAACTTTTTTACATTATATAACGTAAAGTTATTTCTTGCAAGCGGGCAAGTTTGAAATTTAAGCGCGGGACACGGCAAACAACGCCGCTTATAACTGCAATCCATGCATAGTTCCTTATGATTTTCTTCCAATGCGCGGAAATTTTTAAGCGTCGGAGATTTTTCCCAATAATCGGCGATTGAAGTTGCTACATCGTCGGGAATGAAACTGCACGGAGAAAATTTTCCGGTCGCCGTAATGAAGAAATGATTCCGTCCTGCCGTGCAACCGCGATTTATGCCGCGATTGGGATTTTTCTTAGGGTCTTCGCCGCCCATGAACGCTTTAAGCACAGAAAAACACGGCTCAACCGACAATTTCATTTGCGCGGGATTTTTTTCGTAAGCATTGATAAAATTTGCGGTCTGTTCCAAAGCCTCGCGGCTCGGAACAGATTTTTTTACATCGTGCGGTTTCATGCCGGTTATTATCAATTCTTTCACGTCGAGCGATTCAGCAAGTTTTGTTATTTGCTCAAGGTCGCGGAAATTTTCGCCGTCCGGGAACCATTTCGCCCGAACATTTGCAAAGTTGAGTTCTTGCAACGTTTTGAGCGCGGAATTTTCAATATCAGCGATAAATTCGCTTGCGCCCGCCGCTATCATGTCTTTTAATTGCTTGCGAGTAACTTTGCCCGATAATTCAACCGTTGCAATAATTCCTGCCTCTTTGCACTCCGTTAAAAGTCGGTCGAAATGTTCATAATTGCCAACGTCGCCCGAAAAATTTACGCGCCGAATTTTATTATCCTCGCAATCGTAAAGATATTTCATCGCGGTACCAATCGGCAACGTATTTTTTTCGTCCTTTAGCATGAATTCAACGTAAAGCGGGCGATAATAATTGGAAAAATAATGGTGGATAAGGTGTGGCGTCTGCTCAATGTATGCTTTCGCCTCAATGATTTTCCCGTCCAGATAATTCAGCTTGAAATAATGAATATCGGTCTGGATAAACGGGTCGGCATCGGGCAGAATTCTTATCCAACGGCGGAGCGCGTCACCTTTCGACTTCAAACACAAGCCCGACCGTTCCAACCGCGCAATAAATCTGTCGACAAGCAGAGGATGACGCCAGCGCGGAAATAATTCAAAGCCTATCTTGTCATGTACGCCCTTTTCACTCAAATCGAAATTGAGAGCTACGCCAAAAGACTCGTTCCAAGGTTCAATCGCCGCCCATAAAGATTTTATGTTGCCTCGCCAACCGATTTTCTCCAGCGTGAGGCAGATGTCTTCCCATTTGCGAAGCATTAGGATAAGGCGCATTATGTCCGGTTCACCGCGTCCGGTCATCGTGCCAATTTGTTTTATGCCCGCGCCTTTAGGCAAATTCGCTGTCAAATTGTCCAGCGGTGCCCGAAGTTTACGCGCTCTTTGCTCGCCCATAAATATCGGCAAAACTTTATCCCAAAACTCGGTATAATCGCCGTCCTTAGGGGTGACGTTGATAAAAAAACACGGCTCGATTTTTTTATCAGCCGCAAATTGTTCGTAATCGATTTCAACCCAGCTAAAATCTACAAACGGAATATTTTCTTCAGCAGTCAATATGTAGTCGACGTAGCGCGCAGGATTGCCGAGTCTGACTTCATAGCCGCTCACAGTAGTAAATTCGTTGCCGTATTGCGCCTCGACATTTGACAACGCGGCAAGACACTCGTCCGAAATAATTTCCGATACGGCTTGGCGGCGAAGATGCGCTAAAAACTCTTTGACGGGTAATTTTGGTTTTTCCATTATGAATTAATATCCCTCCTTAAAATTTTTCCACATTATATAACGTGAAGTCATAGTTCTCAAGTGGGCAATTTAGATTTTTGAACAACGCCGCTTATAACTGCAAGCCGATTTTCTTCCAATGCAAGAAAAAAAAATACACCGACGAATATTTTTGCCGATGTATTTTAGATTTAGTAAAATTTCTGCTGTCAGTCGTCAGAGATAGTTCAGAAATCGTTATAACAATTGCAATCGTTATCGCAACCGCAGTCCCAGCCGCCGGCTACCGCTTTCAGTTGTTGTTTGTCGAGTTCGATGTCGTCCATTTCGGCAAGATAAGCCTGCGCCTCTTCCAAAGTCAGCTCAATACCTTCGCTTTTCGCGAGTTCGACGAGTTGATCGGGGGTTTCGCACTGCATTGCCTTCGCGATTAACTCTTGCGAGAGATTAGCTTTCTGTTCGTCAGTTAATTTTGCCATAATAATTCCTCCTTAAAACTTTCTCGCATTATATAACGTGAAGTCATAGCTTGCAAGCATTAAGAATTCTCCTGAACTTTTTCCTGCATAACTCCCGCAGCTTTGGCAATCTCAAAAATTTCTTTCTGACTTTTGGTCGTCATGATAATTTCGCGTTCTTTTTCCGTAAGGCGTGACAGAGGACCCGCCAAAGACAGCGACAACTCTTCCTCGTGATGTTCTTGCCAATGAGTACCGGCAATCAGAGAGGCAACAAGGTTAAAAATTTCCTTACTTTCGCCGCAATCTTCGCGGAAACAGTTGCCGGTATTATGTTGGGCACGAGATGCGCAACCGCCGCGACAAATAAAGCAATAAGGACAAGTTTTGCACTTTTCCATAATATCGACGGTGCGAGTTTTCCATTTTGCCTTGTCGAAACCAAAAAGGAAACGTCCGGTTTTTATATCAACGAATCCCATAGCCTTATCATCTCTGCCGACGAAATCCCAACAAGGGAAAATTTTTCCGTAGGGGTCGACAACTGCCATACTTCGTTCCGCGCCGCAAAACGCCGGAGAAAATGACGAAAAATTTTTCTTTTGGAAGAGAGATTTTAACCTGTCATGGATTGAATATTGAGATTCGTGACCGAAAGCTTCTTCGAGGGTAAGTCCATATTTTATCATCTCGTCGAGGACATCTTTTTCGCGGAGAACAGCTTTTTCGTGTTTAAAGTCATTGGTTGTGGCTTTGAAGTAATAACTAAACCTTCCGCGCTTAGTTTTTGCTTTAGGGTCGGTTTCTCTCAAGGATTTTTCTTCGGCGGCACGTTCCTTTTCTTTGTCGATGAAGCCACGCGCCTTGAGGTCGTCAATCAAATCTTTCATGCCGTGAATATTTTCCAATCCAATGTTTGCGCGTAAAGAAACTCTTATTCCAAGCTCCAAAGCAAGTTCGACATTTGCCAAAATCTTTTCGTAAGTGCCGACGCCGTCTTTATGAACTCTGCGGCGGTCGTTGACTTCGCCCACGCCGTCAACCGTTATCTGCACCGATTCAAATTTAAATTCCTTGAAGAATTCGCGATAACTTTCGAGGTCGTAGCCGTTGGTGACTGCGCTCATTTTCAAATCGAGTTCGCGACAATGTTCGGCGATTTTGCGCACGACGGGAAGATTTTTTGCCAGAAGAGGTTCGCCGCCATAAAAAGTGCAGTGGTCAACGTCGTAGCCTCTGGATTTGTAATTTTTCAGCGCGGAGAAGACTGCCTCAATCATTTCGTCGCTCATTGTTTGCGAAAGCCAATCTTTTCCCTTGTTCAAGCGGTGTTGCTCAAAACAATACGGGCAACGGAAATTGCAATCGTAGGTCGGCATGATAATCAATCCGACGGCGGAAGCGCCGGAAACTTTTTTGGAGATACGAGAAAGCAATTTTAAATCGGCAAGTTCTTCCGATTCGTTTTTGCGCGTGAGGTGTCCTCTGAGCAGGAGACGTTCCTTGAGTGCGAGCGGCAGTTCGGCAAATTTGCCCGCCGAAATTTTTTCGCAGTCTTCCTTTGCAACGATGTCATACGCGCCGTAAATTCCGTTGACCATCAGTCGATAATCTGCAATTTCTTTTCCGTCCTTGTCGACAAGCGGCAGGATAATTTCATAACTACTAATTCTCATAATCATCACCATTGAACTACTCCCGCCAGTAGAGGCGGGGGATTCTTGAGAAGTTTAACTTATTCTCAAAGGCTAGTCCAAATAGCCCACACACGGTCGCCTTTCTACCAATTGGGAATGTGGAATGAAAAAACTTCTAACTCCTAACTCCTAACTCCTAATTGATTACGTGGTAGTCATCCAAAGTTAAACCGCAAAAGTCAAGTGGCGATTCATCCCATCGGGTTTTCTCGCCGTTTTTGGATAAAAGTTTTTGTAAAGTTCATTTTTACTTTCATCCTTTGCAAACGCTATAAAATACAATTTCGCATCGAGCATATTACCTTCACGCCAACGCACTTTTAAAAATATCGGCAAGTTTGATATGTGCAGTGAAAGTTTACCGAGTCGAAGATACTTATTAAAACTCACAGCTTTGATATACTGCCAGCGGCTGTCACTAAGTCCCCAACTCTCTATCTTCTTCATTAAATCGTAACCGTTGCCGCCTTCGCTAAAAAGTTCTCTGATTCGGAAAGATGTATCTTGACCGAAAACATTTGGCGTTAAGGTTGAGGATACGCTTATTGTGCTGTCTAATTTGTTTACGCCAAGAACGTTGAATTGTAATTCCATTTGAAACGGCAAATTTGCCATTTCTTTACAGCGTTGCAGAAATTCTTCATTGACGGCGTTAAAACCTAAATTTTTGAGGTGAGCACCAAAAATTGAAATATCCTCTGCGTAGATTTTCTGCAGGTCTTCATTTACAAAGTAATCAATGCGAACGGGTGAAGCCGCTCTGCCTTTGAAGAGTCCGTAATAAGTGTGTTCCCAACCTTTCGGCACCCGCAATTCAAATTCTTTCAGGTATTCTGCTGATTCTTCACTGCCCATAACTTTGAAATATTCTTTTACATATGTGAATGGCAATTCAAAAAATATATGTGCGGTATGGCTGTCTGTCCGCCCTTCGCTGACATCATAAGAAAATATTAAACTTCCACGACCCGGCGTATTTTTATACCACTCAAAGACTTTTTCGTAGCCGCCGCCACCTAAATTAGCAGGAAAATTATTACAGGTGTGAATGCTCTTCCCACTTATTGAAACGTGAAAATCTGTACGCGGTTTTCCCTGCAAGTACATTTCATAATACAAAACCGGGAATTCATTATCAATCAGACTGTTTGCAAAAGCCACTTCCGATAATTTCAAATCGCCAAGAAAATTTTCCTTACAGCCGCCGCGTGACATATGAGCAATAAGAATCTTATAAATTTCTTTGGGATTTAATTTTGATTCAAGCAAATTTATTTCACTCACATTTCAAATATCGTTCTGCATAGCCTTCACGATTAACTATTCGAAGAGGTTAGCTTTCTGTTCGGCTGTCAATTTTCCCATAAAAATTCCTCTCTAACGAATAACAGATACTATCAATCAAATTGACAGGTATTATCAACATTGCAATAGCAATCCCAGCAGGTGCCGCCGGCAACCGCTTTAAGTTGTTGTTTATCGAGTTCGATGTCGTCCATTTCGGAAAGGTAAGCCTGAGCCTCTTCCAAAGTCAAGTCAATGCCTTCGCTTTTCGCGAGTTCGATGAGCTGTTCGGGAGTTTCGCACTGCATAGCCTTCGCGATAACTTCTTCCGAGAGATTAGCTTTCTGTTCGTCTGTCAATTTGCCCATAAAAATTCCTCCTTAAAACTTTTCCACATTATATAACGTGAAGTCATAGCTTGCAAGAATACCTGCGAAGTTTCATACGACTTGGCGTTTCACGAAACCCGCGAAAATGCCGCCTTTAGCAACGAGTTCATCAAAAGTACCGCTCTCGACAATGCGTCCGCCGTCCAGAACAAAAATTTTGTCGACATTGCGAATAGTGGAAAGTCTGTGCGCTACGATAATTCGCGTCGCGTTGAGTCGGTCAAGACTTTCAGTGACAATGGCTTGAGTGCGGTTATCGAGTGCTGAAGTTGCCTCGTCCAAAATTATAATGGCGGGCTTGGCGGCAAGTGCACGAGCTATCAAAATTCTTTGCCGTTGCCCGCCCGAAATATTGCTTGAGCCTTCGCTGATGACGGTCTGCATACCCATTGGCATTTGGCGAATATCTTCATCAAGACCCGCCGCCTTAGCAGCCTCCCAAGCGTCGTCGAGCGTCAAATTACTTATGCCGACAATGTTATAGAAAATGTTGCCCGTCATTAACTGCCCGCCTTGCAAGACAACGCCCATTTGCGCACGAACCGACGCCGCCGAAATCTCGGACAAATCATAGCCGTCGTAATAAATCGCGCCGCTTTTGGGTTGCTCAAATCCCAATAACAATCTCATTAAAGTTGTTTTCCCACAGCCCGAACTGCCGACCAAGGCAACACTTTCGCCCGCTTTGATTTTAAAACTCACGCCTTTAAGAACGTCGGGTAAATTTTCGTCATAAGAAAAAGTCAGCCCTTCGACTTCTATCGCGCCCGAAAGAACATCGGCTTCCGGCTTGTCCGGTGAACTCTCCGGCTCGGCGTCCAATATCGGTTGCAAATTCTCCAACAGCGGACGAATCGCGACGAATTCTTGAATGGCAGGAAAAATTCCGATAAGCGCGACATTGAATGCCGAATACGCCGATTGAAATGCTATGAACGTGGCGTAAGTCAATCCCGTGCTCATTAAATCAGCTGTAACACTTGCGGCACCTGCAGAAGTTGTCCCCGTTGACGCCGCCTCAACAATTTCTTTGAAGGCGAACAAGTAAAGAATCATCGACAGCAAAATCGGTTGCATGGCTGATAAAATCGTCGTGTAATTTTTTTGCCAACGAACGGCATAATTCCATTTCCATTCCTCGCCGAATTTTTTCCCCCACAAATTATAAGCATCTTCCTCCGCGCCTTTTGTGCGAAATTTCGTTAAGCCCGTGAAAATTTGTTGCAATATGCCCGCAGTCTCATTATACGCCGCAGTTTGTTTTCGATTAAAATTAATCAGCCTGTTCAAAATAAAAAAAGAAATCAGCGAGTAAACACCCCAGATAAGCAGAGCCACGCCCGTCAATTTCACGCTGTAGTAACACATCAGCCCCAAGCTCCAAAAGCCGAAGACAAAGTTAAATACAATGCCGACCGTTTCTCCTGCCAAAAAATTTTGAATTCTGCTAAGTCCTTGCATACGCGCCGCCAAATTGCCCGAAGTGAATTGGCGGAAAAATTTTGTCGGCAAGGCGAGTACTCGTGCAAACATCGCTGATTCCAAAAACATATCAACATGAACGGAGAATCGTAAAAGTGCTACGGAACGCACGACATTTAACGCGGCGGAAGTAAAGCCGGCAACCATCGCGACTTGAGCGACTGTCGCCAAACCTTCGCGGTCAAGAATCGGTATGAGGTCGGCGAAAATTGTTTCCGTGACAATCGGCGTGATAATCGGGATAATTCCCATAACAAAACTTGCGATAAAAATCGTGCGCCAATCCGTCGACCAAGTTTGATTGAAGGCGAATTTAAATAAATCTTTCAAGCCGATTTTTTCGGGCGGCAGTCCCGCATAACAGGCAAAGCCTTCTTTGTCGAGAGTCGTCGCAATTTTTTCTGTAACTTCAATGCCGTCGGGATTTGAATTCGTAATCAGCCGATAACGATTTTCCGTCTGCGGTAAGCAAATGCCAAGTTCTTTTGTTTTGTCGTCGCCATTGCAGAAGACTAAAATAACGCCGCTGTCGCCGCGATACCAATTATCCTCCAAATTTATTCGGCGCAATCCCATTCCGACTTTTTGCGCCAAGCGGTACATTATGCCAAATTTGTCGAGCTTCCTTATCATTTCCGGTGCGAGGTTAGCTGAACGGCTCGGCATATGCAAGGCTTTGAGTGCGCAACGAATTACAAAGGCGACTTCTTCAAACTTTGCATTTCCGGAGCTGCCTTCCTCGGCGGGCACAGTATCCTTGCCCAACAAAATCGACAGCGTATTTTCTACAAGACGATTTTTTTGTTTCAAGCGGCGGGCAATTCGACGAGAAAATCTAACGTCTTCGGCTTGAAATCGCACGCCCAACATCATCGAGAAAATACTTTCGTTATCAACAAAAATTTCCCACAGCGATTGATTGTCTTGAGCGTCGCCAATTATCGAGCCGTCAAGCCAAGTTCCCAATACGTCGTCGCCTTTATCCGCCAAAAGTCTGAGCCACGGCGACGCGACTAAATTTTTAAACCACGAGCGTATAAGTTGCGCAAGTTCGGACGAAACAATTTCATTTGCCGAGACCGTTTTCAATTCGGAATCCGTCAGGGCGTGCACTTCGATTTTTATTGCTCCAAATTCATCAAAGGAAGGAAAAGCCGCCGCGCCCGCGTTCAGTTCCATTAAGTACATTTGGCGGAAATTTTCCTTTTGGTGCGTGACGGCATAAACTTCGACCTTGCCCGTTGTAATCTCAACAAAAGAATTTTCTTCCGGCAAACAATAACGCTCACCTGCAACGAGTTTCAAAGGCTCTCACTTCCTTAGTCAATATTTTCCTGCGAGTTTCTCTCTTCAATCAGGCGGCGAT
>JAFSOQ010000067.1 GCA_017446845.1 Selenomonadaceae bacterium
AGCAAATTTTTCTGCTTAACGTAAGAGTTGAGCGTCCCGATTGTCGCAAAATCCATTTTAATCGCCTCCTTGGCAAATCAAAAAAAAATCCTAAACTGCAATCACATTTTACAAGACAGCGCACAAGTTCGCAACTAAATTTATTTAAAGTCTTGCAATTTTTTTGCTCGTAAAATAAAATGCAATTCGTTTGAAAAAGATTCTAAGGAGAGGTTTGAATTGATACTTGAGCGACTTGAAAATTTGCCGGTCGGCTCGTTCCATTACAAACTTTTGGTCGTGACGGGACTGGGCTGGCTGTTCGATTCTATGGACACGGGCTTGATTTCGTTCGTTTTGCCGATTTTGGCAAAGGAATGGGGCTTATCGCCCGAACAGGTCGGCTGGATTGGCAGCGTCGGATTAATCGGCATGGCATTGGGTGCAGTGCTCGCCGGAACGATTGCCGACAGATTCGGGCGCAAAAATGTTTTCGCGGCGACAGTAATTTTATACAGCGTGTCAACAGGATTGTGCGCGGTGGCGTGGAGCTATGAATCGCTGTTGGTATTCAGATTTTTGGTCGGCTTCGGTTTGGGCGGCGAATTACCTGTTGCAGCGACTCTTATGAGTGAATACGCGCCAAGTCATCTGCGCGGACGATTTATAGTTTTGCTGGAAAGTTTTTGGGGCGTGGGCTGGCTCGTGGCGGCTCTGATTTCTTATTTGCTGATTCCGAAATTCGGCTGGCAAATCGCGTTCATAATCGGAGCATTGCCCGCGCTCTACGTCTTCTTAATCCGCCTGCACATGCCCGAATCAATCCGCTATTTAATTTCAAAGGGCAAAGTCGAAGAGGCTCGCCAAATAATTTTGACGCTGGAGAAAAAATTGGGCGTCGTAAGCAAACCGTTCGACAAAGAATTTTTGGACGAGGCGACACCGATTTTCAAACTGAATGTTTTCACTCTGTGGAATAAAATTTTCAGAGTTCGGACGCTGATGTTGTGGATTGCGTGGTTCGGAATCGTCTTCAGCTATTACGGAATATTCATGTGGTTGCCGTCGATTGTCTTCGCGCAAGGTTTTGAAGTCGTGAAAACTTTCGAGTATGTTTTGATAATGACGCTGGCGCAATTACCGGGCTACTTCGCGGCGGCATTTCTTGTCGACGTTATCGGGCGACGTTATACGCTGTCGAGTTTCCTTTTGATGTCGGGAGTGTGTGCATACTTTTTCGGCAACGCGGAAACTGCAAGTTCAATCCTTATGTGGGGCGCGGCGATGAGTTTCTTTAATCTCGGAGCTTGGGGCGTCATTTACACTTACACACCCGAACTTTATCCGACGGCAATTCGCGCACTCGGTTCAGGTTGGGCGGCAGGTTTCGGGCGTATCGGCGGCATGTTGGCTCCAATGCTCGTAGGTGTCCTGCTTGCCGGCGGCGTTCACATGAATTCAATCTTTTTAATGTTCGCGTCGGTCTTCATCATCGTTTCGATTATCATTTTGAGTTTGGGCATTGAGAGCAAGAAAAAATCTCTGGAAGAAATTGATTCCTCGTTTAAAGTTAAGACGACTTGATTAATTTGCGACGCTTGACGACGAACGCGCTTTTAATATCGTTGTCGCTGATTTTATTTTTTGTCGAAGGATTTTTGCCGCCGCTGATTTTACCGCCCGGCGCGAAGTTCGGCTTGGCAAACGTCGTGACGCTTGTCGCGCTGTATTTGTTATCAGATTTCGACGCGCTGACAATTTTATCGACAAGAATTTTTTTGGCAGGAATATTTGCAGGCTCGCCGACGGTGATTTTGTTCAGCTTGAGCGGCGGGCTTTTGAGTTTGGCGGCGATGATTTTGCTTAAGCGCACAAAAAAATTTTCAATAATCGGAGTAAGTGCGGCGGGCGGATTTTTTCATAACGTCGGACAAATTTTGGCGGCGATAATTTTCATGAGCAGTCAAAAAATTTTTCTCTACCTGCCGATTTTGGGGACGTGCGGAATTTTTGTAGGCGTGTTAATCGGTTTGCTCGCGAAAGAAATTTTGCGTAAAATTTTTTTCTTGACAACGTGCGGCAAATAGTTTAAGATAGCCGCGCTGTGGGGGCGTAGCTCAGCTGGGAGAGCGCTTGAATGGCATTCAAGAGGTCAGGGGTTCGATCCCCCTCGTCTCCACCAAAATTGAATTATTTCCGCCTCAGGCGGTTGTTTTCGTTTATAGGACAAAATTTTTTTCTCGCGCCCATTAAAGAAAAAATTAACGTAATTTACAAACAATCCCCTAATTGAAATGTTAAATAGTCTATGCTAGAATTTTATGCGAGGTGATTGAATATGCGAAAGACGATTGTTGAAATGTTAAAGAATGCCGGTGAAAGTTTTATTTCGGGCGAGAGCATCGCCGGTGAGTTGGGAATTTCCCGCACGGCCGTCTGGAAACATGTTCAGAAACTTCGCGAAAACGGCTACGAAATTCTCAGCTATGCTCGTTGCGGCTACAAACTCAAAGACGCGCCCGACTTGCTTTTGCCAAGCGAAGTTCAAATCGGACTCGACACGAAAATTATCGGCAAGCAAATGGAATATTATCCTTCCGTCGATTCTACAAACCGTGCGGCGAAAGCTTTGGCATATCACGACGCGGAAGACGGAACCATTGTTGTTGCCGAAGAACAAACCGGCGGCAAAGGTCGGCTCGAAAGAAAATTTTTTTCGCCGCGCGTCAAAGGCATTTGGTTTTCGATTGTTTTGCGTCCGAATTTTTCTCCGCACGATGCACCAAAATTTACTTTAATGTCGGCAGTCGCGGTCGTCGAAGCGATGAAACGTTTCAATCTCAAAGCGGGAATCAAATGGCCGAATGATATTTTATTCGACGGGCGAAAACTCGTAGGAATTTTGACGGAAATGACGGGCGAACTCGGAAAAATATCTTATCTGGTGATTGGCGTCGGAATTAACGTCAATATAAGCCGCGAAGAATTCCCCGAAGAACTTCGAGATATTGCGGTATCATTGTCGGAAATTAACGGCGAAGAAATTCCCCGCGTAAAATTTTTCCGCGCGGTGCTTGAGGAGTTCGACAAACTTTATGTCGAAGTCAACGACAGAGGTTTTGATAAAGTTCTCGAACGTTGGAAGGAATACAACATAACGCTCGGAAAAAATATTCATGTCATATCGGCGGGCGACGGCGAAAATTTTGACGGCAAAGCTGTCGACTTGAATTCGGAAGGTGCGCTCGTCGTCGAAACTGAAAACGGACTTCGGACGGTTTACGCGGGAGATGTCTCCATAAGATGAAATTTAACACACGCGATATTGACATGCTCCAAGGCTCGCTGTGGGACAAAATAATTTTATTTGCGTTGCCGCTGGCTTTGACGGGCGTCATGCAACAGTTGCTGAACGCGGCGGATGTCGTGACGCTCGGCAAATTCGTCGGCAAAAATGCAATGGCGGCAGTCGGAAATAATATTTCGATGGTCGGGCTGATTGTCAGCTTGATGATGGGCTTGAGTTTGGGCGCGAACGTCGTCATTGCTCAAAATATCGGTGCAAAAAGAATCGACCGTGCTCACGCGGCAGTGAACACGGCTTTTGTTTTGGCGATAGCGGCGGGATTTTTTTTCTGCTTACTCGGAGAACTTTTGGTCGAGCCGATTTTTTATTTCCTTGAGGTGCCGAAAATCGTCGTGAACATGGCGGAAAATTATCTGCGGATATTTTTACTCGGCTTGCCCGCGATAAGTCTTTACAATTTCGAGGCGGCGATTTTTCGGAGCAAAGGCGACACGCGCACGCCGTTAATTGCATTGGCGACGGCAAGCGGCGTAAATATTTTGCTGAACTTAATTTTTGTCCTGCAATTCGGTTGGGGAATAGAAGGAGTTGCGGCGGCGACCGTCATTGCCCACGTCATCAGCGCAATAATTTTATTCGTGGAGCTTTTAAAATCGGAAGGCGTCATAAAACTTGACTTGAACGCAATGCACATCGACAAGGAAGAACTTTTCGAGATTGTGCGAATCGGATTGCCGGCGGGAATTCAAGGCATGGTTTTTTCCCTGTCAAATCTTTTGATTCAAGCGGCGATAAACTCACTGGGCGCGGACGCAATGGCGGCTTCGGCTGCAGCGTTCACAATTGAAATAAATGTTTTCTGCGTCGTCAACGGTTTCGGACAGGCGGCAACGACCTTTGTCGGACAAAACTACGGCGCGAATAATATTCCTCGTTGCAAGCGGGCAACTTGGGTTTCAATGGGCTTGAGTGCAATTTTTATGCAAACGCTCAGCTTTTTTATTTTGTTCTTTGCCGAAGAAATTTTGAGCCTTTTCAACAGCGACCCCGAAGTTATTCGGCTCGGTGTAATTCGACTTTGGTATATCGTCTTGCCCGAATTAATTAACGTGGCAATGGAAGGTTTATCGGGAGCAATGCGCGGCTACGGAATTTCTTTGACGCCCGCCGTTATAACTTTAATTTGCGTGTGCGGCGTGCGACTAATCTGGGTTTTCACGGCGTTTGCCAAAATTCCGATTTATGCGACGCTCATGGCGGTTTATCCGATAAGTTGGTTCATCACGACGATATTTTTAATCGCGGCGTATTCTTATCACATTAAGCGGCTCAAACCTGCGCGGGCGTAAAAAAATAAGACGCAAAAAATTTTCTTTCCGAAACCGGAAGGGAATTTTTTTTTTATAAAGAATGACTTCAACATAGCATTTTTCCGGAAAACAAAGTTCTTTTTTGAAAGACTTTTTATAGTTCATATACGAAAAATTTAGCGGAGGGAGTGTCAAATTATGAGATTCGATAAAATTATCCCTTCAAGAATAAATTTTCGACAGCACGGACAAGTTATGGCTTTGTTCGCGTTGCTCGTCCCGGTCTTGTTCATATTTGCCGGCGTGGGAATGGATCTCGGCTGGTATTATTTAAACGTGTCGCGACTGCAGAACGCGGCGGACGCGGCTGCTCTTGCCGGTGCTCGTGCGCTGATTGAAACAAACGATACATTATCCGAGTACAAAGGCGTTCAGCTCATTGACAAATTTTATGCCGAAGATGATACCGGCATGGGCAGTGACGACGAAGGAAACATCGATACCGTGTCAGGCGACGAAGCGGCGGCGGCTTATGTGCTGAGAAATCTCTCTTCCGACGAAAACTGGACGGGCGGCACCGGCAACTACACGATGAACAGCAACTGGGGCGTCGGTAATTCTAAAATAATAATGGCACCTTCTCTGTACAAATACGGCGGCAATTTTTATTACGTCGTGAACATTAAGGAAAGTGTTCAACATTTCTTTATGCCCGGCTTGGATTGGTTGGATTCCATGAACGCGCCCGTCATTGCCGTCGCCATGCTGACAAAAAATAGCGGCGGTACAAGCACAGACACCGTTGCCGAAACTTATACGCCTGTAGAAATTGTATTTGATGCAAACGGCGGCGTTTTCAGTGACGGCACTACTGCCAGTACAAAATCAATTAAAAATCCTGATTCAATGGAAGATGATGAAGTATCCGAATCGCTGACACCCGACACAGGAACACCGACTTACGAAAGCAATACCAAATCAAGTGTCAAAGAATTTAAAGGCGTCTGGAGCACCAATCCGAATCCGACCGAGGGACAAATCATCGACATTTATCAAGACGGCGCACAGTTGACCAAAACCGAGCTTGCAAAACTTTTCGGCGACAATGAAACCGTTACGCTTTATGCCGTGTGGGAAGAAGTCCTCCCGCACAACAACAGGACGCTTTGGGAGCAAATGCATTACTTAATCGCCAAATACGTCTACGACCCCGACTGGAATGTTTCCGTAAATAAATACGGTGGCAAGCTTCATGACCTCAATTTCATTCCGACGGGCAACGCCGCAGTTTTGAAGAACAACAAAGTCGTTTATATAAACATGGCGGCGAATACTAAAGCCAATAACAGCGGCGAATACATAAAAGACGTTGACAGATTGTTCCTCGACTTCAGACCCGACGGCTTTATTATTCGGGTGCATGCGCTGATAAACGTAAATGCGGCGTATGATGTTCGTTCGGACAGAGCTGACGACCCGTTGTATATCCGAATCGAAGCCGAGCCGAAAATTGGCAACACGGGTAATGAGCCGCAACAAATCATCATCAACATCAATGCGGACAATACGGCTGATTCAAAACGCCCGCTGTTCTTCTACTACGACGGACCGCTGACTTACAACGGGACTTATCCCGACCGCGTGACGCAACCCGTTATCTTGAATATGACCACGGATTTTAAAGGCGTGTTGTTTATGCCCGAAGTGCCCGTAGTCATTCACGGCAACGGTCACAAATTCGAGGGATTTATTGTCGCGAGCGAATTCCGTTACGCCGCCACTTCCGGCAAGAAAACCGCCAAATACACGCAGAACGGACTTGCCGCGTATTATTACATTGACGACAGCAACAATATCCAAACCGTTTTGGCGGACGGCAATAATGCACTTGAACTCTACAATTACAACGCGGAAAACTCAAACCGATTCAATTTGGGCAAAGAATCTAAGTTTAGAAATTTTACGGCGGAGGTCAATGTTAACTTTATGTACGTTTACTACGATTACAATTACGTTATGGACTCGTCGCCGTTTTATCTCAACACCGGTGACTTGATTCCGCTTTATAAACTCGTCAACGGCAAGCAGGTTCGCGTCACGAAATGGGACGACGTGAATCTTTACGACAATCCTGCGAACGTTTCAAGTAGGCAACTTATTCCGAAAATCGTGACCGACACAACCAAGAAAGGTACTGTTCGTTTGACGAACGGCAGCCCGTCGCCGCTTTATGACGAGGCAGGCAACCCCGTATATTTCTGCGACGATTACGTTAATCTGACGGGCACATACACGGTCTTTACTTTGGACAGAGTGGCTGACGGCACTCGCGACGAAAAAGAATTTTTATTGACTAAGACCGACGAATTAAACGTATCCAACACAGACGATTGGAAATAAAATTTTTCAGATGAAAATTTGACTTGAAAATTTAAGTCGTATATGGTATTTTTATCCATAAAATTTTCATTTAAAGGAAGTATCAAGTGCATCATGATTCAAAAATTTTTTCAAGAACGCGGACAAGCAATGGTCTTGTTCGTGTTATTTATTCCCTTACTTTTTATTTTCGCAGGTATTGGAATTGATTTAGGTTGGTATTATTTAAATGTGTCGCGCTTGCAAAATGCGGCGGATGCGGCTGCCGTTGCCGGAGCATATGAAATGATTAAAGACGAGGCAAGCTTCAAAGATTATGACATTATACTCGTTGATAACAAATTTTCTATTTATCCCGAACCTGACGCAAATATTGACACGACGCCGGGCGATATAGTTGCCGCCGATTATGCAAGAAAAAATTTGTCTTCGGACGACGCAGTTACTGCAATCATAGGAAACGATAATATCGCTTATGCTTACACAATGACGGACGACTGGAGCAGAGAAGAAAAATCAAAAGTTACAATGACACCTTACTTGGGGCAAAACGGTGAGGATTTTTATTACGTCGTTCATCTTGTGGAAGATATTCAGCATTTATTCATGCCCGGCAGATATGACCCGATGGCTGCGCCTGTCGTGGCTGTTGCCAAAGTCACCAAAGCAACAAACTCCTCCGGCGGCAATCCCAAAGTCGTATTCGACCCGAACGGCGGACATTTTGTTAATCCGGACGATGGCTCGACCACCGAATCATCTCTGTCAATAGGCGACATAACTAAAACAATAAAAGAAAGCGGCTCGATAGCCGTGATAGTTCCCGACGGTTATTCTTCGACACCCGAACGTGACCAATATGAATTCTTGAGATATTGGACGAACGACAACGGCTTAATCGTTCCCTACGGCACGGTTCTGACGGCGGATAATGTCGAAGAGTTCTTTAAAAAATATGACCCCAACGCCCAAGATAATGACGATTACGACTGGGAAAACGCCGAAATTACTTTGTACGCTCAATGGGTAAAAGTCAAATATAAACCTGTTAATTTGATTTTCGACCCGAACGGCGGCACTTTCAGCGACGGAACAAACACGCCCGATTCAAAACAAATTAAAGCTCCGAAAGAAATGAAAGACGACGAGACAACAGACCCCATAACTCCGAACAAAGGCACGCCCGGTCGCGAAGGCTACGAGTTCTACGGCTGGAGCACAGATAAAAATGCAGATGCAAATTCTCTGGTAGCCAACTACATTTCGGACGGCAAACAACTGACCAAAAATGAAATCAGTAATCTTTTCGGCAACAATACCTCCGTTACCTTGTATGCCGTGTGGAAAAAGATTAATCCGACTGTTACTGAAGAAGAGATTAAGCCTCACAACAATAAGACACTTTGGGAACAAATGCAGTATCTTATCGCCAAGAACGTTTACGACTACAACTGGAGGATTTCTACAATAAAATATGGTTTCGGTAAGTTGACGCACAATTCCTTTGACACAAGCAAAACAGACGCAGAGAGATATATTAACAATCATTACTACACGGAATACATCAACTTGGGAAATACGGATGCCAACGGTCGTGCCATTAAAGATGAAACGCAATACTTTATCGACTTTCACGAGAACAACTGGTTTGTGGCATATCGCGACAAACTTTCCTATGCATGGACAAACTACAGAGTTCATTCGCTGTTTAACGTGAATACAGCTTATGCTGCTCGTTCAGGGTACAATGATGACCCGTTGTATCTGCGCATTGAAGGAGAGGACGGCACGGGGGCTGACACGCCCATTCGTCAAATTGTCCTCAACATAAACGTTTCCAATTTAGCTGACGGCTTGCGTCCGTTGTTCTTCTTCTATGACGGTCCGAACAAAGAGAATGCAGGCGCAAATGCCGAGCCTCAACCCGTTATCTTGAATCTCAACGCGGACTTTAAGGGCGTGTTGTTTATGCCCGATGTCCCCGTCGTGATTAACGGCAACGGTCACACCTTCGAGGGCTTCATTATCGCCAAAGAATATCGCTACCTTTCCACAAGCGGCACGAAAGTAAAATACAGCATAACAGGGCAAACAAATCAATCTTATTCTAACAATAAAATCTACGTCAATACGAGTACCGGCAATGTCAACAGCACGGTTGCGACCGGAGCCAATGCGTTTGCTACTTACAATTCATACGCAACAAAAACCACGAACGGATTCAATTTGAGCAGCAGCTCGAAGTTCAGAACGTTTACGGCAGATACCGACGTCAATTATATGTATGTCTTCTACGACAACAGCAAGACGCTGGACGAAACACCTTTCCACGAATATTGCGACCTCACCAAAGATTTGATTCCAATGTATAAGCTTGACGACGCCGGCAACCAAGTTCGCGTCACGAAATGGGAAGATGTGAAGCTTTACGACAGCGACGACTTCAACACAAGAAATGAAATTCCCAAGCAACTCACGGACACCAACAAGATAAGAACCGTTCGCTTGGATTCTAACGGCAATCCGGCTCCGCTCTACGACGAGGCAGGCAATCCCGTTTATTTCTGCGATGATTATATTAAGTTGACCGGCACATATACAGTTTTCACTCTCGACAAAGTGACAGAGGGCATTCGTGACCCGAAAGAATTTTTGTTGACGACCGTCCCCGAAAACGTTTCCGACACAGACGATTGGAAATAAAATCTCAGACTAAAAAAAATTTCCCCTCGCATTTGAGAGGGGATTTTATTTTTTCTTGACGATTAATTAAAGTCGAGCATGGATTTATCTTTGCCCGCGAATGATTCAAAGTCGGCGATAAAATTTTCTACGGCGTCATCAATCGCAGAATTTTTTACCAACGCGAAGAAAATTTCGGGGGCAACGGTCGCCGCGCTTATTCCCAACTTGCAAAGTTCCAAGACTTGCTGAGAATTTTTGAAACTCGCCGCGATAACTTCCGTCTCCATACGATTGCTTGAAAAAATTTGTTGAATCTCTTGCGCCACTCTCAAGCCGTTAAAGCCCATGTTGTCGATTCGGTTGATGTAGGGAGCCGCATAACTCGCGCCGCATTGTCCCGCGATAAAAGCTTGCATGGGCGTATAAATCGCAGTCGCCGTGAAAAGAATTTCGCTGGTGTCGACCAAAATTTTCATTGCCTTGAAACCTTCGGGGACGGCGGGAATTTTTACATAAGTATTCGCGCCCAAAATTTTGACGATATGTTTTGCCTCGTCGACGATTTTATCTGCGCGGCGGCTGACGGCTTGAACGTGCAAATCAGCATCCTCGCCGATAAAGTTGCGAATTTTCTTGAGCGTGTCGAAGGGATTGCCGCCGATTTTGGAAAGGATTGTCGGATTTGTTGTCACGCCGCTGACGGGAAAAAACTCATAAACTTTTTTTATTTCGTCAAGGCGGGCGTCGTCAATCAAAAGTTTCATGCGAATCACCCCAAATTACTTCATCGGGTCTAAGCTGATGTTCGTGATGATTCGTCCGAGTCGCGCGCTCGTCAAGAAATTCAACGCCCATTTAAACATAACAGTCATATTCGTATAGATTCCCGCAAGCCTCATCAAGTGAACGAGCATCCACGCGCACCACGCCATAAAGCCTGTCATCTTCGGCTTGTCGACAACTGCCTCGCCCTTACCGATTGTCGCCATTGCTCCCAAATCTTTGTAGACGAATTTTTCAAGATTGGTGTCGCCCTTGATTAACTTCATAATATTTTTATGCGCGATTTTCGCCTGCTGAGTAGCAACCGGTGCAACTGTCGGCAGTGGACGTTTCATATCTCCGTGCATAAACGCCGCGCAGTCGCCGATAGCAAAAACATTCTTGTGAACCGCGCCGCGCACCATTAAATCTTCCTCAATCCAAACGCGTCCGTCGCGAGCACATTCGGCACCGCAATTTTTCATCATGTCGACCGCACGAACACCCGCCGCCCAAATAACCGTCGTCGTCGGGATTTTTACACCGTTCTTGAGCGTCAAAATATGACCGTCATAATCAACAACCTGAGTATTGAGCATGACTTCGACGCCTTTTTTCTCCAAAACTTTGACGGTGTGCTTTTGTAAATCTTCGGAAACCATCGGCAAAAGTCTTGGCGTCGCCTCAATTAATTTTATGCTTACGTCGTTGAAGTCCAGCAGGTGGAATTCTTTTTTCTGAATTGCAATCAGCTCGGCAATCGCGCCTGCCTCTTCGACGCCCGTCGGACCGCCGCCGACTACGACAAAAGTCATGCGCTTTTTACGGTCTTCGGGCGTGCGATACGGTTTTTCGGCGCGCTCGAATTCGTGAATGACGTGGTTGCGAATGTGAACCGCCTCTTGCAAAGTCTTCATGCCGAATGAATGTTCCTCAACGCTTTTCATCCCGAAAAAGTTAGTGGTCGCACCCGCTGCAAGAACCAGATAATCGTAGTGGATTTCGCCATGATTGGTTATGACGACGTCGCGTTCCTGGTCGATGCCTTGCGCCTTTGCCATGTAAAGATTGATGTTTTTGTTATCGCGGAAGAAAGCGCGAATCGGATAAGCGACCTCGCCGGTTTCCAAAACCGCAGTCGAAACTTGATACAAAAGCGGTTGGAAAAGGTGGAAATTGTGACGGTCGATTAAAGTGACTTCGACGTTTTCTTTGGCGAAGAGCTGACCGATTTTTATTCCGCCGAAACCGCCGCCTACGATTACTATATGGGGCTTGCCGTTTGACATTTTTAAAAACCTCCTGAAACTTGCAGTGAAAATTTTAACTTAACGGGCTAAAAACATTTCGGGAAGATTTCCCGTCTCTATCTTGAATTTTGTAAACTGCGCTTACCACAACCCCCTAACCCGTTGTCTTTGCGTATGATAGCATAAATTTTTTAAATTTCAATAGACAAGTCTTCCGTTAGGGCGAAAAGATTTGCAATCCTGTCCCCTATCGTGCGGACGATTTTTAATATCGTCACATATCGCAGAGAAATCTTCCCGAATGTGCAGGTTGTTGTTCAAAAATTTTTTTAGTTTAATCAGAATAAGCCGCTGATAACTCCGTCGGGCGTGATGTCGATTTTCTCGGCGGCGGGACGTTTCGGAAGTCCGGGCATCGTCATAATATTTCCGCTCAACACGACGACGAAGCCCGCGCCCGCAGAAATTTTCAGCTCGCGGACAGTCACGTTGAAATTTTTCGGGCGACCGAGTTTAGTCGCGTCGTCGGATAAAGAATACTGCGTCTTTGCAATGCAAATCGGCAAATTTCCAAAACCGAGCTTTTCAATCTCCGCAAGTTGTTTCTTCGCGGCAGGAGCAAAGGTCACGCCGTCCGCGCCGTAAATTTTCTTCGCGACCGCTGAAATTTTTTCGGCAATGCTCTCGTTGTCCGCGTAGGTGAATTTAAAGTTCTTAGCGTCGTCAAAACTTTCCTCGACGGCTTTGGCAAGTTCAATGCCGCCCGCGCCGCCTTCGGCAAAAACTTTCGACCGAGCAAAGCGAACATTTTTAGCCGCGCAGATTTTTTCTACGGAGGAAATTTCTTCGTCGGTGTCAGTCGGAAAATCATTCAGCGCGACAATCGCGGGAAGTCCGAAGCATTGAATGTTCTCGATATGTTTTTCCAAATTCTCCAGCCCGCGCTCGACTGCCTCGACGTTCGGTTCGGAGAGATTTTTTTTGTCAACGCCGCCATGCATTTTCAGCGCGCGAATTGTCGCGACGATAACCACCGCGTCGGGACGCAAGCCGCTCATGCGACACTTGATGTCCAAAAATTTTTCTGCGCCCAAGTCTGCACCGAATCCGGCTTCCGTGACAACAATGTCCGCAAGTTTCAAAGCATATTTCGTAGCATTGACCGAGTTGCAACCGTGAGCAATGTTCGCAAAAGGTCCGCCGTGAATCAGCGCGGGCGTTCCTTCCAAAGTCTGAACGAGGTTGGGTTTAATCGCATCTTTGAACAGCAACGCCAACGAGCCTGTAACTTTTAAATCGTTCGCCGTGACAGCTTTGCCGTCGACCGTGTACGCCACGATTATTTTTCCGAGCCGTTCCTTTAAGTCGGCAAAATCTTTCGCCAAACATAAAATCGCCATCATTTCCGACGCAACTGTTATGTCAAAGCCCGTTTCGCGCGGCACACCGTTAATTTTTCCGCCTAAACCGACAATCACGTTGCGTAATGCGCGGTCGTTCAAGTCCAAAACCCTTTTCCACACCACGCGCCGCACATCAATCCGCAATTCGTTGCCCTGCTGCAGGTGATTGTCCAAAACCGCCGCCAAAAGGTTATGCGCCGTCGTTATCGCGTGAAAATCGCCCGTGAAATGCAAATTTATATCCTCCATCGGCACAACTTGAGCGTATCCGCCGCCCGCCGCGCCGCCTTTTATCCCAAAACACGGTCCCAAGCTCGGTTCGCGCAACGCAACGCAAATTTTCCTGCCCATTTTCGCGAAAGCGTCCGCCAAACCGATTGAAGTCGTAGTTTTGCCTTCGCCCGCAGGAGTCGGAGTTATCGCCGTCACCAAAATCAATTTGCCGTCGGGATTTTTCTCAACGCGCTTCCAAACGTCGGGAGAAATTTTCGCCTTGTACTTCCCGTAAAATTCCAAATCATCTTCCGTCAAGCCGAGCTTAGCCGCCGCCGCCGTAATTTTCTCAACCTTCGCGCTCTGTGCAATTTCAACGTCAGTCAACAAATTAATCACTCCCCAAAATTTTTATAAAGTTCAAGCGCGGTCGCAAAGCTAAATTTTTTTGTCACGTTTCGGCGCGCTTGCAGGATGCAACGTCACGTTGCAAATTTTAATCGTTGGCAGATAATTTGACAAGAACCGCCGTAAAATTTTAGCCTCGCGCCCGAAATTTCGATAACATGTTCAGAAAGATTTTTTGGAGCGTGATTAATATGGGTATTTGGGAAGTCAATACGATTTCGGTCACGACCGGCAAGACTTCATACAAAACTGCTTCAAGCGGCGGCGTTGCCTCGGAGTATTCGAAAATCCTCGCCGAAAAAATGGCTAACGTTAAACGTGACGTTCGGGAAATGGAAATTATTCAAGAACAACTCGACGAGATTCGCGACTTGCACGAAGAATTGACGGGCGAAGTTAAAATCGATGAGGATTCGGGCAATGCCAATCGCGACAGCGGCAGCGTAACAAAAACCGTTGAGATTGAGACTATTAAACGTTTCATGCCCGACGGCTCGATAATGGTGACGACTTACGAAAACGGGAAAATCACCGAGCAAGTCAGGCATAAACCGCACATGATGGTTGTCCCCGACTACACCGCGCCGCCCAAACCCGACGGCTCACCCGCGACGGAATTAAAACCGTATCAGAATTTGGATTTGGAAATGCTGCTGATGATGTAAATCTGCTAAAAAAAAAACTCCTTCCGACTTCGGAAGGAGTTAATTTTTTTTAAAGCGCGGTGATAACCCAGAGATAATTTTTCATTGAGATTTCGTTGACTTTTTCAATCTGCGCGGGCGTGAGCTTGTTGAAAATGTAAAGATTGGGCATCACGGTGAAGAGCGGATATTTTACTGCGCGAAGTCCGTGCACTTTCAAAAATTCCATTGCCTCTTGTTCGTTCTGTAAGTCGTCGTCCAAAATTTTGTCCTCGAAAACTTTTTCGTACATGGCTTTGGTCTCGTTGTAAATCGTCGCGGAATTTTCTTCGCCGTAGAGAGCAGCCGCCACGTCCGTAAAATATTTTTTCTGCGTGAAGTCGGAAGTTATCATGCAGCCGCCGTGCTTTTTGAGGACGTCGCGAATATTGTAAAACATTTGAGAGCGAACTTCCGGAGTAAGATAAATGATAACGCCTTGTTCGATAATGCAAATTTCGCCATTGAACTTGTCGGCACTCGCCATCATACCGCGTCTGTCTTGAAGCCAAAATGCATCGTAGCTGACATTTTTCTTGGCTTTTTTACCGAACTCATCAACGCACCAATCGCCGATAAGACAAACGGTTTGCAATTCGCCGACAACGACTTTGCGCCCCTCATCGCCCAAAAGCATTGCTCGCGGGGACAAAGAGCACGCCAAATCAAAAACATTCTGATAATTTTTTTCGCGGACGAATTCCATTGCGGCGTTCATGTTCAGTTCCTGATAAAGCGCGTTCGCCATTTCAAGCCGCTTGAAGTCGTTGAGATTGTCCGCAGTAAAAAATACGGGACGTTCAATCAGTTTCAAAAAGTTTTGCGCTTCGGGAATACCCGCCGCCGCCAACCATTGCAACTTGACTTGCGCGGAGTATTCGACCATTTCAAATTCCGCTGCCCGCGCCGTCGTCGTCAACATCAGCGCGAACATTATCACGGCTAAAAATTTTTTCATCGGCAACACCTCCAATTAGGGAAAAGGGACATGGGACAAGAGTTTTGAGTTTTAAACTTGTTCCTTGTTCCTAAATCCTTGTTCCTTATTTAAACTCGACGAACTCATTGATATTTGCGCCGCCCTTAGTCATCGGCTCGACAAAACTGCGCCAGACGTTCAGGACAATGACGCGGGGATTTTCCGTGTCGTCAAGTGCTGTATTCAACGCGTGAGCAAAATCTTCCTGCGTGGAGACCGCCTCGGCTTTAATTCCGAAACTCTGCGCATAAGCGACGTAATCCGGCTGATAATCCAATTCGCAAGCAATGAATCTTTCCTTGTAAAAAACTTTTTGCAGCTGACGAATCATGCCGAGACTCGTGTTGTTGACAATCAAAGAAATAATCGGCAGTTTCAAGCGGGCGATAGTGTAATATTCGTTGCCCGTCATTTTTATGCCGCCGTCGCCGCTGACGCAAATGACACGACGATTTTTTCCGTAGGCAAGCTGAGCACCCATGGCGGCGGGCAAGCCGAATCCCATTGTTCCGAGTCCGCCCGAAGTAAACCAAGTTCGCGGCTCCTCAACGTGCAAATGCAATGCCGCCCACATTTGATGTTGACCGACGTCGGTGGCGTAAGCAAAATTTTTTCCCGCAGTCTTTTTGGCAATTTGATTCATCGCCCAAGGAACCGTCAAGCGGTCAACTTGATAATCGTAGTCGTATTCTTCCTGCCAACTTTCAATCTGCCGCCACCACTCGACGCGCGGTTTATTTGCCTCATGACGCATTAAAAGTTTCAAGATAACTTGCATATTGCCCGCGAGTCCGAGACTGCCTTCGATATTTTTATCAATCTCGGCGGGGTCAATGTCAATGTGAATAAATTTTTTTGAGCGCGTGTATTTTGCTACGTTGCCGGTCTGTCTGTCGCCGAAACGACTGCCGACCGCAATAACCAAATCCGCTGCCGCGATTGCGTGATTGGCAGCTTTTTTGCCGTGCATACCCGCGAAGCCCAAATTTTGCGGATGACTTCTCGGAACCGCTCCGATACCCATGAGCGTGTTGACGACGGGCAAATTAAATTTTTCAATGAACGCGATAATTTCTTTGGACGCGCCCGCCGAAATTGCTCCGCCGCCCACGATTACTGCAGGACGTTCAGCCTTTGCAATTTCTTCTGCCGCCTCCGCCGCGCAGATTATAAAATCGGCGTCGGGTTGCGCGGAGATTTTTTCTTTGACTTCTTGCGGACGATAATCGACTTCCGCGAAAAATAAATCTCTGGGCACGTCGACGAGCACCGGACCGCGTCTGCCGCTCATTGCAATTTCAAACGCCTGCCGAATCGTCGGGACTAAAAGTCGCGCTTCCTTGACTTTGAAGTTGTGTTTTGTTATCGGCATGGTTATATCGAGTATGTCGGTTTCTTGGAAGGCGTCGCGCCCCAAAAGTTTTGTGTCGACCTGTCCGGTTATCGCAACCAGCGGAATTGAATCCATGAACGCCGTCGCAATTCCCGTGACCAAATTCGTTGCGCCGGGTCCCGATGTCGCCATGCACACTCCGACTTTGCCGGTCGCCCGCGCATAACCGTCCGCCGCATGTGCTGCATTTTGTTCATGCGTAACCAAAATTTGTTTGATTTCTTTTTCGTCAAAGAGCGCGTCATACATCGGGAGAATCATTCCGCCGGGGTAGCCGAAAATTATATCGACGCCCCGTTCGCGCAGGCACTCGACGATTGCCCTCGCGCCTGTCATTATCATAAAATCACCTCGAAAAATTTTTACTCGGCAAATTTTATCACAGAAAATTTTCCCGCGCAAAAAAAAATCACCCGTCAAATTGTCGGGCAACGTTGCCACAAAATTATTTATTAAGAATTCGTTCGTTATAGAGACAAGCGTTGACAAAATTTTTTCCATAGGTATTAAGTTCGGGATTTTGGAGTTCTTCAATTAAAATGCTTTGTACTTCATGTGGATTACGTGCGATTTTTAAAAAACTAAACTCTAAATCTATCGTCCATTTAAGAACGTCGAAATGAACAACAGGATTAGCTTTAAAAAATTCCAGCTTGCGCATAAATTCATCGAGAATACCAATTTTCAAGTACAAAATCTTTAACCACGATTGAATTATTTCTCTAAATCCTGAAACCGAATTGGAAGCGGAAGGTATACCGACTCTGTGAATATTGGTTAAATATGGAACGAGAATATATTTTTTAGCCAGACACAAGCATTTAAAGAAAAATACAAAGTCTTCGCCATATTGCATTTGAGCAGGGAAATCGATTTTATTTTTGATTAAGAAGTCGCGCCGAAAAAATTTTCCCCAAGGCAGACAATAAAATTTTCCGGTCATTAAATGCTGCATCCTGTAGTTAAGGTCAACGGGTTCAAACGTCGGTTCATCAACAAATTTTCCGGGCAGAGCGCCCTGAAAATCTAATATCAAATTTTTGCTGTTAAACTCTTTATTAAAGATAAACCATTTCTCTGTATGAAGGACTTCCGCGCCATAAAGTTCCGCAGTTTCAAAAAATATTCCGAGGGCGTCCGGCAAAATCATATCGTCATTGTCGATAAAGGTGACATACTTGCCCGACGCATTTTTTATTCCGACAGTTCTCGGAAGACCCGGACCACCCGAATTTTTTTCCGTAGAAAAAATTTTCAAGCGTCCGTCAAAGTACGGCGAAAGCTTTTTTACTTCGGCAAGGGAGTTATCGGTTGAGCAATCGTCCACGACGAGAAGTTCATAATCTTGAAACTTGGAGGCAAGCACGCTGAGCAAACATTCGCGAATATATTTTTCAGCGTTGTAGAGCGGGATAATCACTGAAATTTTCGGCTCGTTCATAAAAAGTTTCCTTTCAAAAAATTTCCGCCCACCGAGATGATGAGCGGCGTATTATCTTCTGTCAAGTTGTCGTCTGGTCAATCGTTGCACCAATTCTATTGCATTGCGTCCGAGTCCCGTTTCGCGCGAAATTTCTTCGATTGTCATGCCCGACAGCAACATTTCTTTGATTATCGCCGAATTTACCGTTTCAAGTTTCAAGTCGCGGCGTTCGGGCAGTTGTTTTTTTGCGGGCGCAACTTTGACTTGCGGTTTTTCGACGGGTTTTACATTGGATTCGCTGCTTTGTTCCGCTGCTCTTATCGCTTCGACTGCTGCCCGTCTTACGTCGCGTGCCGAACGTGAGCCGCGCCGTTTTCTTTGCAGAGATTGTGCTTGATTGCCTTCGGATTCTGCCGCAGAATGTTTTGCCATTTCCGCCGAAGCTTCGGTTAATCTTTTCCTCGTCGCCTCGATTTTCACGGGGTCTGCGTCGACGACCGCCATCGGCTGTTTGTTTTCGGGCGACAGGACGATTGATTTTCTCGGCGGCGGCGGAGTCTTTTCAAGCTTTGACGATTCGGAAATTGATTCTTCCAAAATTTTATCGAAGTTTTTATCTTCAACTTCCGCTTTTGGTTCGGGCTGTGCAGGGCGATTAATTTGCGGCATCGTGATTGGTCCGAGCGGATTGACAGGTTCGGCGGGCGGTGTCGTCACCTGCGCGGCGGGCGCAGTTTTTATCGGAGTCGGCGCGGGCGGTATCGGTTGTGCGGGCGTTCTCTGAACAATCGGCGGCGGAGTTATCGGCGGGATTATCGGCGGGACAATCGGCGAAGTCATTTGCGGAATTGAAACCGGCTGTTGAATCGGTATGGGTGCCGCCATCGCCAAATTTAATTTCCGTTCGACGACGTCCATTTTCCGTTGCATTGTATTGACTTCATCGCCCGCGTCTTCCAATCGCGCAAGCAAGTCGCGTATCTCGCCCGATTGTCCTTCACTTCGCTTGAGCAACTTTTTCAGCTCGGAGACACGTCCTTCAAGTTGTGTGCGATTGCGTTCGGATTCGTCCAAAACTTTTTCCAAATGCGTGACGTGATTTTCCATGCGCCCGATAATTTCGTTCGCCGTCCGTTCCAATTCCTGCTTGAGCTTACCCGTCGAATCCTCGACTTCCCTGCGCTCCAGAATATCTTGCTTGCGTCTGCGCGTATTCGACCAAGCTACAAAGACGATTCCCGTGCCGAGCACAATCAACAGCAACATTAATTCTGTAATCATGATTTTATAAAGAAATGTCTAAGAAATGCCCGCGCCTGGGGTCGACGGCGTAATTTTCTTCTTCTTCCTCGTATTCTTCTTCGCGCTGTTGACTGCGATAATAATAGCCGCCCTGTCTTTGTCTGCGGTCGGGGTCGTCTTTGATTAAACGTCCTTCCGCCTCTTCCTTATCGCGAACTTGTTTTTGCTTAAGTTGAGCATCTTCTTTCTCGCGCACTGTCTGGAACGCGTTTTGCAATGCCGAGGCGTTGTTCATGTCGTGCTGAACTTGAGCCGCGTTATTTGCGTTCGCATATGTCATTTGTACTCCAACCGGTGCAAGTTCCATTTTTTATTCCTCCAAACTCCAATATACTAACCAGTTCCCAGTTCCCGGTTCCTATCAATAAGTTCCGACTTCGACTTCGCCTTGGTCGTTGAGCGAAATACTGCAGCGTTTATACTCCGACTGAATACTTTTTAAAACGTTGTTGACCGAAAGACGCACGCCGGGATAAATTATGTCGCTCACGCGGATTTTGCCGTTCTTCATGTTCGTCAGCTTGGCTTCGATTTCCAAAATTCTTTTCTCGTCGCGCTTGATTTGTCCCGCCAACGGGAATTGAGAGCGCGTCAAGGCGTTTATCGATTCGACACGACTTTTGGGCAATTTGTTTATGTCAATCTTCGACAGCGTGTTGAGTGTCTGCATTATGTGCGTCAAGCGTTTTTTGGATTCTTTGTAAGCTTTGCGCAACGTCTGATATTCTCTCTGTAAATTCGGGTCGACGCCGACGGAAACTTTCGTGACGACAAAGGACGAGTTGCCGATAATTTTAACGCTGACTTCTTCGCCCGCGACGGCATGTCCTCCGGTAATTTGTCCGTGCTTGCTTTCCATGACCAGACGCTTGCCGGCTCTGATTTGAGAATGCAACGCGATATCCGCAATGAAAACGTCGTTGCCCGCCTCAATCAAAGCATTTTCTGCAAAAGCCGTGCGCACGTCGTTTTCGGCGAAAACTTTTGCTCTGTCCGCGCCGGTGATTCCGCCGCTTATGTAAACATTTCTGCCCGTGACTTCCGCGCCGTTGATTGAACCTTTTATTTCGATGTCGCCTGTCGCTTTGACTTTGAAACCTTGTTCGACGTCGCCTTTTATCTGGATTGTGCCGTCGAAGTCAATATCGCCCGTTTGTACGCCGACACCGCCTTTTATTTCAAGACGCGGGTCAACGCTTATGCGTGCGCCCTTGTCGACAATCTGACCGTTCACCGTGGCAATCAATCTGTGTTCGCCGACGACTTTTGTATTTTTACCTTCGGGCATGGGAATCGGGCGACCGTTCTGCGCGGGAACAGGTTCACCCAAAATATTTTTACCGGGCGTGCCTTTTGTCTGCGGAATACGGATTGCCAGCGTTTGATTTTCTTTGGCGAGCACGAAAAGATTTAAGTCTTTATAATCCGCCTTTCCGTACTCGTCGATAATCGGCTTGCCTTGTACGCCCAAATTAAATTTTCTGTCGATGTAAGCGTTTTCGCCGGGAATCGGCAGGAGACCTTCGGCGACAACAAACGGCGTCAAACTTCTGATACCCATTTCGATTGCGCCTTCGTCAATGCCGTAAACGACGCCCGCATCATTCAACGCCTCCATAATCATTTCTTTGGTCGGAAGGCGTGCGCCGTCCCGCGTGTCGTATTTTATGGTTGCTTTCATTCTGTCACGAGTCATTTCTACGATGATTCGGGCATAAGGTTCCTCTTCCTCAATACCGGTATAAATTTTTTCGCCGCCGACTGCCGCCGATAATTCTTCCGCAGTGATTTGCACAGGCTCGGAAATTTTTTGCGGACGACCGTTCGCCTCGCGCATTGTCCGAGAAAGTGTTCCGACATCATAATCTAAAACTTTACAGTCACGCAGAATTTGGCGCATATCGGACAGCTCGAAAAGCCGTTCGCCGTCCACATTGGGATAAACCGTAAAATAAACGCCGTCCGGTCTGAATTCGTATCTGTAACCGGATGCCGGACCGCCCAAGATAAGATTTTCGCTCATCCCGCGTCCTCCTTTCTATCAATTAGGAATTAGGAGTCAGGAGCCGTGAAGTAAGGGAGAAGTCCCTAAATCCTAACTCCTAAATCCTAACTCCTAGAATAATTCTTCTTTGCTTTGCGCCAAATAGCCGCGCATTCTTAAAATCGCTTTGGTGTGCAGTTGAGAGATTCGCGCCTCCGTCAGGTGCAAAACCAAACTGATTTCCTTAAGCGTCATTTCTTCATAATAATAAAGCGACACGACAATCCGTTCCCGTTCGGGCAGTCGTTCGATAGCTTTGGCGAGCGTCTCTCTCAGCTCAAAAAGTTCCGTCGAATTGTTTGTATCGATTGCCTCGGAGGCGTCTGTTTTGAGATAATCTTCAAGCGGAATGACCGTCGCCGAATTGCATTGATTGATCAGCGTTTGAAGTTCCTCATTTGAAATTTCCAACGCGTCCGCAATTTCTTCATCAGTCGCCGCTCGTCCCAATTCATTTTCCAGCCGCGAAACCGTCTGCTCGTATTTGCGAATCCTCTGACGCATGGAAACGGGTATCCAATCTTTTGAACGGAGATAATCAATCATTGCGCCGCGAATCCGAACGCCCGCATAAGTTTCAAATTTTATATTTCGCGTGATGTCGAAACGGTCAATCGCGTCGAGCAATCCGAAAAAGCCGCTGCTCAAAAGGTCGTCCTTGTCCAGATGTTGCGGCAAGCTGACTGCCAAACGCCCGCAAACAATTCTGACGAGCGGCAGATAATATTCGGCTATTTCGTTCCGAAGTTCTACGGTTTTATTTTCTCTGTACTTTAACCATAACGCCGTCATATCTTGTGTATTCGCGTCACTTTCCATAGTTGATTCACCGTCCTTCGCTCGCGCTTAAAAATTTTATTTAACCAAATCATTCGCTTCATACGTCTCAACGAAAATTTTTGCCGCCTTGTAAAGTTCCGTTTCAGGCTTTTTGAGGAAAGGTTTCAAAGCTGCTTTTACGGCATTTTCTGCCGCGAGCTGTTCTTCTTTTTTAACAATCTCTTTCATCGTTCTGACGCACATATCTTGAAATTTATGTTGAGCCATTTGAAATTGCATTGCTTTGAAATAAAAATCCTCAAACGCAAGTACACTCTTATTCGTCATGATTTGTCTCCAAGATTTTGAGTGTCAAAAAATTTTTTAATTCTGATTGGAGAAGTTTGCAAAATTCATCGGGTGGAAATTATTATCTTCCGCAGTCTCGACCATTTCCACGGTTGCGGGTTCTTCCTCTTCGTGAAGATATTCTTTGCGGTTGAAGTTTTCTTCGGTTTCCTCAACTTCCGCGTCGTCAATGAAATGTTCAAGCTCGCGCTTGGTTGTGAAAATCGCGTATTCCTCGCAACTCATCATAAAAATAAAAGTCATCAAACTTGTAAAAGAAAAGGCTGAAAAAGTTCGTGACGCGACAGTTGCGCCGCTCACGAAATCGCTCGTCAGCCCGGAGATAAGTACGATAATTAATGAAACCATGCCGACTGCCAAAGAAATTATAATTCTTTTGAAGGGCATGACGCTTTCAAGCCAGCCGTAAAATCCTGTTGTCAAAATTTTCACCACCTCGGCGGCAGATTAGGGAAAAGATTTTTCTAATCCCTAATCCCGATTCCCTACTGCCTTAAATATTTTTCTCGCCGCGGTCGATTGTTTTGACTTTGTAAGAGCCTGTCGCCAAGTCGATTGAAACTGTGCGCCCGTAATTGCCGCCCGTGTCCTCTGCGACGATTTTAATGCCGTTGCGTCTGAGAATTTGCTTGCAAGTTTCGGCGTTGCGGTTTCCGACTTTCATAATGTCGCTGGCGTTGGAAAAAGCAAACATCTGCGCGCCGCCCGCGATTTTTGCCACGAGTCTGGCTTTTGTCGCGCCGAGTGCAACAACGTCATTAATCATGAGCGGAATGCCCGTATCCGCAAATTTTGCAGGATTATCACTTGCTCTGGCCTGCGTGCTGTCGGGCAACATGATATGCAAAAGCCCGCCGATTTTTCTGATTGGGTCATAAAGAGAAACGCCGATACATGAACCTAAACCATAACTTATAAGGGTAGACGGACTGCGCCCGACCTTGTAATCAGCCATTCCGACTTTGATAAGGTCTGCCATAATTATTCAACTCCCACTGCCTTGACCAGAGTGCCGAGCGAACCGGGGTCGGGCACAAGGAAGAAGTGTCCTTGTACGCTGTCGTCTTCAGCCAAGAATTTTGTTTCGATAACCATTGCATAATCACCCATTTGCCCCAGCTGAACGAGAACAATGTTTAAAATTGCGCCCGCCATATCCATTGCCATTGACGGTATCGACGGAATCATTGCTATGTTCGTGAAGTGGAAAAAGGAATTAAGATAAGAGCCGGTTAAAATATTTCCGACTTCCTTGAGGGCGGAAACTTCCATTTCGCCGAGTTCTTGAGTAGTGCCGTGCGGTCTGCCCATCAAATCATCAACCATGAAGAAAGCATTTTCTTTGGGCATGAGGAAAAGAATATTGCCGGGGGCTTTACCGTAGACGCGCAAGAAAACAGCGACAATCAATGCGTCGGGACCGCCCACGAGGTCGGGAACATCTTCAATCGGAACGAGCGAAACTTTCGGGACGTTCATATCGATTTTTTTGTTAAGCACTTGCGAAAGAGCCGTTGCCGCATTACCCGCGCCGACGTTGCCGATTTCGCGCATGGCGTCGAGCTGATTCGGAGTCAAGTCAAATTCATCAATCATTAAAATCATCTCCATAAAAATTTAGGTAGCAGGTGTTAGGTAGCAGGCAGTAGGTGTTAGGGATTTTTTCCCCTAAATCCTAAATCCTAAATCCTAAATCCTTTTAACTTGCGTTGACAATTTCCTCAAGATTGAGCATGGTAACCAATCGTCCGTCGATATTGCCGATACCGCTGAGGAATTTTTCCATAGCCCTATCGCTGACAGTTTTTTTCGGGTCGACGAGTTTTGTGCGGATAGTCAAAACTTCGGTTACGGCGTCAACCAACATGCCGACTTGCAAATCGCCGACGATAACGGTAACGATTCTGGTTGTGGCACTGTAGGGCGTTTCCTCAATGCCGAGTCTTTTTTTGAGGTCGATAACGGGCATGACGGAACCGCGCTGATTGATAACACCTTTTATAAAACTTGCCGCAAAAGGCACGCGAGTTATATCAACAAGATTGTGAATTTCTTGGACATGGAAAATATTCACGCCGTATTCCTCATCGCGCAATTTGAAGGCGACAACCTGCATTGCAGTAACTTGCTCCTCGTCATCGACTGAAGCGGGTTTATTCGCTACGCTGTCTTTAGCCATAAAAATACCTCCTTAGGAACTGGGAACTGGGAACTAGGAACTAGTTCCTGATTCCTAATTTAACATCGTTGCTACGTCAAGAATCAATGCAACGCGACCGTCGCCGAGCACCGTTGCGCCCGAGAACATCTTCAAGCCCATGAACAGATTGCCCAGCGTCTTGATAACAATTTCTTGCTGTCCGATTAATTTATCAACGACGATACCCGCCTTGGAGTCGCCCGCGTGCACAACGACCACGAACAGTTCTTTGGTATCTTTCACGTGTGGAACCATTAAAGATTCTTCCATGCGGATTATCGGAATAATTTCGCCGCGCAGAACGATAACTTCATTATTTTGCACGGTACTTATATCACTCGGCTGAATGCTCAAGGTGCTGTCGATTGAGGCGAGCGGGATTGCATACATTTCTGCTTGAACTTGAACGAGCATTGCCTGGATAATTGCCAAAGTCAGCGGCAATTTAATTTTGAAAACGGAACCTTCATTGACGCGGGTTTCAACGTCGACTTGACCGCTTAAAGATTCGATTTTACTTTTAACAACGTCCATGCCGACGCCGCGTCCGGAAATGTCGGAAATTTTTTCTGCGGTCGAAAAACCCGGCAGGAAGACGATTCGGACGGCGTCCGCGTCATCCATGGAGTCAACTTCTTCTTGACTGAAAAGCCCTTTCTCGACAGCTTTGCGACGAATAATATCGGCGTCAATGCCTTTGCCGTCGTCGGTGACCATGATGACGACGTTGTTGCCTTCGTGGCGTGCGATAAGTCCTACTTCGCCGATACGCGGCTTACCTTTAGCCTCGCGCTCGTCGGGCATTTCAATTCCGTGGTCAAGGGAATTTCTGAGCAAGTGCATGATAGGATCGCCGATTTCGTCGATAACCGTGCGGTCAAGTTCGGTGTCCTCGCCCTCGATTGTCAAGTTGATTTCCTTATTGAGTTCCTTGGTGACATCGCGAACCATGCGCGGGAAACGGTTAAAGACTTGGCTTACGGGAACCATGCGGACTTTCATAACGATATTTTGCAAGTCGGTCGTTACTCTGTCCATTTGCTCCAAAGTTTCGGTGAGTTCGGAAAGTCTGTGCGTTTGACCGATTTGCTCAAGACGAACTTTATTTATAACCAACTCGCCCATTAAGTTCATGAGCGTATCTAGTTTTTCAATGTCGACACGGACGGATTGTCCCGCATGACTTTTTTTCTGAGCCGCCGCAGCTTGTCCGGCGTCGCTCGCTGCAGGTTTATTTGCAGGTGCGGAATGTTTAGGGGCAGGCGCGGGAGCCGGTGCAGTTGCCGGTGCAGTCGACGCAGATTTTTGTTCGGCGACGGGTGGGGGAGTCGGTGCAACAGGTGCGGGCGCAGAACTTGTGCCGCCGGTAACATCTATGACTTGCGTTTCCGCCGTTTCGATTTCCGAAATATTCATGACGACTTCTTGAATGTGTTCTTCCTCGGAGGCGGTTATTAAAATTACCTCAAACGAATGCTCGAAAGCCTCCTGCTCCAAATCTTCGGCGGGCGGGATTGTCCGAATCACTTCGCCAACTTCTTCCAACGCGTTCATTACCATATACGACCGCGCAGATTTCAGCAGACAAGATTCCGTCAACGTGACTTTGAGATAAATTCCGTGCATACCGCTTTTGATTGCCTCGGTTATGATATTTTTTTCCGTGTCCGACAAATCGACGGGCAAACCGGCAGAGGCAACGGCAGTTTCTGCAGCAGATGCACCTGCGGCGGGCGCGGGAGCCGAATCTTGTTCAGCCTGTTTGGGAGCAGCGGGAGCACCTTCGCCGCGCATTATCGCAGTTAATTTCGCAACCAAATCCGATACATCGATAAGGTCTTCGGGGTCGCCGTTTGCAACGTTGTTAATCATTTGCTCCAGCGAATCAATACACTTGAACAGCGTATCGATAATGTCGCCGTTTACTGCCAGCTGCTCCTTGCGCAACATGTCGAGCACGTCTTCCATCTCGTGAGTAAGTTCGGCGATTTTGTTATAACCCATAGTCGCCGACATGCCCTTGAGCGTGTGCGCGTTTCTGAAAATTTCATTCAGAATGGATAAATCTTCGGCATCGTCTTCCAAGCCGAGCAAGCCGTCGTTGAGCGATTGCAAATGTTCACGCGACTCGTCGAGAAACATATCCATATATTGATTGGTTTCCATGTAAAAGCCTCCTGTTTATTTATCGGTAAAGCCGCTATCTCCTGACCGCGTCGACGATAGCTTCGGCAATTTTATCTAAAGGACGAATTTCATCGGCAAGCCCCGCGTCGACAACAGCTTTGGGCATTCCGTAGACAACGCAACTGTTTTCGTCTTGCGCGATTGAATAGCCGCCGGTCGCTTTAACTTTTTTCATGCCCTCGCAACCGTCCGAACCCATGCCGGTCATAATCACGCTGACCAAATCCCTGCCGAATTGCGACGCGGAATCGAACATGTAATTGACGGTTGGGCGAAGATTACCGACGCGCGGTTCTTGGCTCAAAGCAATTTTTCTTTCGCCGCCGCCTGCGGGCACAATTCGTAAATGATAATCGCCGGGCGCAATGTAAACTTGCCCCGGTTTGATAATTTCGTCGTGCTCTGCCTCTTTAACCGCGATTTCGCTGATTGAGTTCAATCTTTCCGCCAAAGACTTCGTAAAACCTGCGGGCATGTGTTGGACGACGACGACGCCGCAAGGCAAATTTCCGGGCAGACGAGTTATGACAGCTTGCAGAGCCTGGGGACCGCCCGTCGAAGTTCCAATCGCCACAATTTTTTTGCCCGTACCCGGAATAATTCTTTTGACGGGAGCAGTTGCAGCGGGAACGCGATTTATCGTCGGCTTTTGTCCGAGAACAAATCCTGTTCGGCGTTTTACTTCGACTCGTCTTGTTGTCGGTTCAGCTGTCGTTGCGGGTTTGTAGACGAGCGGTTTACTTGCGGCGAAATTTCTTCGAGCGTGCGTCTTTGCTGCCAATCTGCACTTTACCAAAATTTCGTCTTTAATCGTGTCGATTTTGGAAATGGCACCGCCCGCCTTGCTGACAAAATCCACCGCGCCGAGAGCAAGTGCTCGAATAGTTTCGTTGGTTCCCTTTTGCGTAGTGGAACTGACCATGACGACCGGCAACGGGCATTGCTCCATGATGACTGCCAGAGCGTTCAGCCCATCCATTACCGGCATAATAACATCAAGCGTCAACACGTCGGGTTGAAATTTTTTTACTTTCTCTATGGCGTCTTGACCGTTCACCGCCGTGCCGACGACCTCGAAGTCGCTTTGACTCTTAAATAAATCAGAGAGGACTTTTCGCATAAAAGCCGAGTCATCAGCAATCAAAACACGAATCACTTTGGACGCCTCCCCTTGTCCGAAAAGTATTTTACTTCGACAATTTTCACTGTCAATCGTTTCAAAGCAATTATTAGCTAATATTCGCTTGACTTGTTAAAGTTCCTTCATTGCCGCGCAAAAAAAGATTAGGGATTAGCTTTCCTACTCCCCAATCTTTATGCAAAGCCTCTGTTAAAAATTTACGGACGTTGTTTGTAAGCAAGAACAGCTTCGGCGTAAAGTTCAACGCCTTTGTCGGCGTTCGGGTGAATGAAGTCGACGAGATAATTTTTGTTCGGGAAAATTTTCAATCGAGCTTCGATGTAAGGATTGGTGTTGATGAAAATTTCGTTCTGCGCGGCGCACCAATTTTCCAACGCGGCGGAATATTCGTCGTTGAGTTTAATTTTTTCGTCGAAAGATAATCGGCTGATAAAATCTCCGTCAGTGGAAGTCCAGGGCGCGATAAAAATAAATTTTGCGGTCGAGATTTTTTCTTTAACGGCGTCGCGAAGTTTTTGCAAGTCGGCAACGTATTCTTCGGGCGTCATCGAGCAAATTTCTTCGTCACGATAGCGCACGTCATTTGTCCCGACTGCCACGACAAATAAATCGGCATTGCTCTGAATCATTTCTTCGAGACGGTCGAGTAAAATTTTGGTCGTCGCGCCGCCTTGAGAGACGTTGAAAATTTTTCCGCGTATCAAATGTTCAATCGGTTCAAAATACGGGACGCCGCCGTTACGCGTGCCCTCCGTCAAGCTGTCGCCGACAAAGCAAACATTTTCCGCCGCCGTCAACGCCTTATAAAAATCGCCGCGCAGGTCGTCGGAAATTTCAAGCGGCTTAACTTTGTTGCGCATAAAACCATCCTTATCAAAAAAATATTTCTGCTGAGTGAAATTAATTTCTTCGCCGAGCATAATTTTGGTAATGTGCTTTAAAACTTCGTCGACGCGTTCAAAGTCGCGAGTACTTATTTCGCCGCGCAATTTTTTGTTCGTGAAAATTTCGTTCGTCGGCAAGGCGCGATAATTCCCGTCGAGTTTCGATTCAGTCCACAGCGGAATAATCGAGCCGCCGATAATTTTTTTCGTCGTGCGGTCGATATAAACTTCAACCAATGCGCTTGCGTCGCCGTTGTGTTCGCGGTAGATGTTCGCAAAATTCCCCGGACAAAACAGCGTAAAATTTTTCCCGTCGAATTCAATCGGTTGGACGGAATGTGTATGGTCGCCGAAAATTATATCCGCGCCGCAATCGATAAAAATTTTCTGCCACGTCCGCTGAAATTTATCGGGCGCGTAGACAAATTGCGTACCCCAATGCGGCAAAACAATTATCAAGTCGGGAGAAAAACTTTTCGCCAAAGTGAAATCTTCTTTGACCGATTTGACAACTTTTTTAAAGTTCGGGCTGTCCTCTCCGACGATAAACGACGTCACGAAAGAATTTTCGCCGCCGATAAGTTCGTCGGTGTCGTGATAATTTGTGCCGTAGGTGTAAGCCAAAATCGCGAGCTTGATTCCGTCGCGCTCCAAAATTTTCACGCGGTGATTTTTTTTATCGTCAAGACTTGAATACGAGCCGATAAAATCAATTTGCTTGTCGTTGAGGATTTTAATTGTGCGAAGTGCGCCGCTGATGTCCATGTCGAGCAAATGATTGTTGGCAGTCGTCACGAGGTCGAAGCCCGCATTTTTAACGGCGTCGGCAAATTCGTCGGGGAAGTTCAGATAAAGTTTTTTGCCGTCGTCGAAGTTGCTTTGAGAAAAATTTTTACTCGTGCCGCCGAGAGGTCCTTCAAAAACTCCGATTGCAAAATCTGCGCGGGAAATGTAAGGCGTCGCGTACTCGAAAATTTCCGCAAAGTCGTAGCCGTTGCCGTTGAAACCGCGCTTAACTTGGTCTTCAAGCAAAATTAAATCGCCGCAAAATAAAATCTTGAACGAGTTATCAAATTGCGTCGCCGTCTCCGAATTCATCACGCGATAAATTTTATCGGGAGTACTCGGCGCGGAAATTCTTACAAAAATCGGCAGGCAAAAAATCGTTATCACGAACGACAAAAAAATTATTCGGAACGCCGCGCCCTTGACGGTTGTCAACGATTCGACAATGCCGTTTAAAAATTTTTTAAGCAGGTCGCTGAATTTATCCGAGCCGAAAATCAGCGTCATCAGAAATGTTGCGACAATCGCCGCGCAGATTTGGAATTCGGTCGAGCTTGCCGAAAAATTATCCGAGAACCAAAGCGTAAACGGTCTGTGCAGAAGATAAATCGCCAAAGAATTTTTGCCCGCCTTGGTCAGCAACGGGATATTTTTTTCCTCCGAGGCGAGCAACAAAATTACAATCGACAACGCGGAAATAATTATCAGCGCGATTCTTCCGAACAATCCGTTGAATGTTGCATAAGTATTCGGCAAAAGGTCGCGGTCAGTCAAGTTAAATGTTTCGTGCGCTAAAAAACCCGCGCAGATTGTCACGAGCAATAAAAGCAATCCGAGCGGGAAAAATTTTTTCTGTTGAAGTTCCGTCACCGATTCTTTTGAGAACAGATAACCCGCCATGAAATACGGGAAAAACACGACGATTTTTACCGCCGCGAATGTCATGTTTATATCCGTCCAAAAACCCGCCGCCAATGAAAATAAAATCAGCAGCGGCAAAATATTTCTCAGGCGTTCAATCAGCGGGATTGTCAAACGCCAGACAATCAGCGCGAGCAAATACCACGCCGAAAAATACGGATTGACGAGCGATAAATTACCCCCCCCCATGAATATTTCGCGCGTCAAGAAAAATCCGTTCAGCAAGATAAATGCAATGACCAAATTCATCATCGGGAAGAACGAGCGCGAGTGATCGCTTTTGCTGAAAAATCCCGACACGAATACGAAAGCCGGCATATGGAACATGTAGATTGCGTCGACGATAAAATTATTGAGCGGTCGATTTTGCAAGGCAAACAGGCAATGCGCGAACACGACCAAAATTATCAGAAAGCCCTTGATGTTGTCCCAATATGCCAGCCGCTTTGAAAGCGGCGGAACAACTGTCGCGTTGCAACGTTGCGATGATTTTGAGGTTGTAGCCGCGTCCGTACGAAATGCCTGCGCATTTCTAGCCTCATTATCCAACATTACTAATTCCTAATTGAACTCAGCCGGGCGGCCAAGTCATTTTTCTGCCGCCGAGTAAGTGAACGTGCAAATGATGAACGGTTTGTCCGCCGTCGTCGCCGGTGTTCACGACAATTCTGAAACCTTTGTCAGCAACTCCGAGTTCGGCGGCGAGTTTCGGAACCACGTCAACGAAAATGTGCGCGGCAAGTTCTTTGTCCTCCGCTTTGAATTGCGCAATGCTTTGAATATGTTTTTTCGGGACAATCAAAACGTGGACGGGAGCTTTCGGACTCAAATCTTTGAACGCAACAACGCTGTCGTCCTCGAAAACTTTTTGCGAGGGAATTTCGCCCGCCGCAATCTTACAAAAAATACAATCAGCCATGAAAAAATCTCCTTTCGGTCGATTTTTAGAAAGTAGGAACTAGGAACTAGTTTCTAATCCCTACTAGTTCTTAGTTCCTAATTCCTAATTCCTTAATTATTCCAAAACCGCAATGACGTGTTTAACGCCGTAATATTGTGCGACGCAAGAATTTCTGCAACTGTTCAATTTCGGCTCGATGCCCGCAAAATAATCCAGTTCGGAGGCAGCACTCCTGTCGCCGTGAATTTCTTCAAAGCGATGTCGAATTTGCATTTTCGGCATGGGAATCGGGTCAAGGGTGGCATTGCGTTCAATGTATCGAACTTGTCGACGCGCCGCATTGAAAATCGAAATGTCGACGTAAATCAGCGTGGCAAAGTAGGAGACAAAACACACGGTCAAGACAAGCGACACGCCGCGCAGAAATTTTTTCGGCAAATTCAGAGCGGCTTTTAAATTTTGTCGTTCCAATTCCAAAATCGCACTGCTCGACGCAACCAAGATAAATGACAGCGACGTTATCGAAATGCGGGAATTATATTCGGGCGAGAACATCAGCGCAATCGGAACCAAAAATCCCGTCGCCGTGAATGCCAACATTAAAATTTCTGCCATGGTTATCTTTGCCGATTTGCGTCGCAGGAAGTAAATAAACATCGGAATCAGCGCGATAAGGTCAGCCGCAATTACTCGCAAAAATCCGTTCGACATGTGCGACATAAAAAGTTCTTTGGTGTAAACAAAATTCGGGTGAGCAAATTCCATGCGCACGAAATTTCCGGGCGCGAGAAGCATGAACGCACAGCCGACGCTTATTGCCAAAAATCCCGCAATCATCCACGGACGGAAGACGCCTTGCACTTTGCACATGACCAGTAAAAAAAATGTCAGGCAGACCGTCGCCAAAGCTCCTGCTTCGTTCGACCAACCCGCGAATAATCCCAAAATAATCATCAACACGACGTTTATCGCGGAATTTGCCGCCTCGTGCGAGCGTAATGCTTTTACATACGGCGTCAAGAAAAATAATTGGAAAAATGTCATCCACATATAATTGCAGGAACCCGTAAGCCAAAGCGTGCTCATCATCGACGACGCCATTAAGAAAAACATCGTGAAGAAAATCCACAGCAAAGCAGCCCGCGATATTTTCAGCCACGTGTTCGATAAATTTATTATCGTCAGCACCAAAAAGACAAAAATTATCGTGTTGGCAATGTCAAAAACAGGTTTGCCGACCCAGATAAAAAATTGAACAAAAGCATGAGCAAAAATTCTTCCGCCCCAATCAAAGTAATGCGACGTCAGCGATTTAAAAATATCGCTAAAAGATTCGATTCGGTCGCGGTGTTCAATTTCGGGCGAACCGAATTGCATTGCCTCCAAGTTGCCGCCGTGTGCGCCGTCCCAAATGAATGCGTAGCCGTAATCGTCATGGCTCAAAGGGCATAAAGCCGTTCGCACGAAAAAAAATCCTGCGAATGCCGCAAATAAAATCATCGACCGCGAAGAATCCATCGTTTGAACCAAACGTTGAAAGCTCAAAAAAATAATCCTCCTTTAACTCGACAACGCAACCGCTTTTGCAAGAGTTTCGCCGATATTTTCGCGGATAACAAGTTCGGCGTCGGCGTCGGCATGTGTGGCAGTTTTATTAATCAAAATCAGATGACGACCGCGGAAATAATCAATCAGTCCCGCCGCAGGATAAACAATCAAACTCGTGCCGCCGACAATTAAAGTATCGGCTTTGGCAATGGCGTGAATCGAATTGGAAACGGTTTCGTTGTCGAGCGACTCGCCGTAAAGAACGACATCGGGTTTGACAATGCCGCCGCATTTTTCGCAGTACGGTATCGGAATATTTTTCATGATGAATTCCACATCGTAACTCGCGCCGCATTTTACGCAATAATTGCGCCGAGTCGAGCCGTGCAGTTCGTAAACGGTTTTGGAGCCTGCGATTTGATGAAGCCCGTCAATATTTTGTGTGACGACCGCTTTTAAATTGCCGCGACTTTCCAACTCGGCAAGTGCAAAATGTCCCGCATTTGGTTTTGTGTCGAGATAAACAAGACGCTTGCGGTAAAAATCGAAAAATTCTTCGGTATGTCTTACGAAAAAATTATACGATGCCATTTCTTCGGGCGAAAAAGTTTGATTGAGTTTCTGATTGTAAATGCCGTTCACGCCCCGAAAATCGGGAATGCCCGATTCGGTCGACATGCCCGCACCGCCGAAAAATACTGCGCTCGTGCTGTGCGACAAAATTTCACCGAGCTTTTCAATATTCGTCATCTCGTTCGCCTCCGTTTTAGCTTTTAGATTTGTCCCTTATCCCTTAAAAGATTTTAATTCAAGGCAAGACTTTTGGCAACGTCTGAAAAATTTTTGTAGACAAAATTTTTTCGTTTGATATAATTCGCGGCGTAAAAGGAGTGATTAGTGATTAGTGATTAGCGATTAGAATTTTCATTCCTAATTCCTAATTCCTAATTCCTCATTGATAAAAGGGAGGAAAATTTTTTATGCGAGGAAAATTTTTAGCCGCACTGACATTGGCGGCGACACTTTTTATGACGGGTTGCGGCGGCGGAGACGCTCCCGCCAAAACTGAAGACAAGCCCGCTGCCGGTTCCGAAGTCACTTTGAAAATCGGTGCAACGCCTGTACCGCACGCGGAAATTTTGGAAGAAATCAGACCCGACCTCAAGGAACAGGGAATCAATCTTGAGATTATCGAGTTTAACGACTACGTTCAGCCGAATATCGCGCTTAACGACAAAGAACTTGACGCGAACTTCTTCCAGCACGAGCCTTATCTGAATGACTTCATCAAAGAGCACAAAGACGTTAAGCTCGCGAACGCGGGCGGCGTACATATCGAGCCTATGGGAATTTATTCCAAGAAGATTAAGGACTTGAAAGACCTTGTCGACGGCTCCGGAGTTTCAATCCCGAATGACCCGACCAACGGCGGACGCGCTCTGCTCCTCTTGCAAAAAGCCGGCTTGCTCAAACTTAAAGACGGAGTCAACGAAATGGCGACCGTCCAAGATATTGCCGAGAATCCCAGAAATTTGGTAATTCAAGAAGTCGAAGCGGCTCAACTCCCGCGCACGCTTGAAGACGTTGACATTTCGATTATCAACACGAACTTTGCAATGAATGCCAACCTTAATCCGATGAACGACGCGCTTTTTATCGAGGATAAGACTTCGCCCTACGTCAACATAATTGCCGTTCGCGAAGGCGACGAGAATAACGAAAACATTAAAAAACTTTTGACGACGATTAGATCCGACAAAGTTAAGAAATTTATCGAGGACAAATACAAGGGCGCGATTGTTCCCGCGTTCTAAAAATCAACGGACGTATTCACACTATGGCGAACAGCAAAAGAAAATGAATTTTTTGACTGACGCTGTTGAACTACTCCCGCCTGCGGGAGATTCATGAGAAGTTTAATAGCCTAAGCCACTCTTATTCTCAAAGGTCTGTCCAAAAGACCCACACACAGTCGCTCAAAATTGAGGTTCTGCTTACTTTTTCTTAAAATATTTGCCGCGCCGTTCACGTCTGCATTTATCAGTATGCCGCTTTTCGACCTATACAAGCCGCGCTGAATTCTCTTGCCGCTGAATGTTCCGGAGTATGGCGTTTCCGCGTCAAATACCGGCAGTTCGTCCAAATCCAAAAAGCTTGCCTTAGACGTGTAACTCTCTTCCTGCTCAATGTAATTCATTCCGTAGCGCGTGCATAGATTTTCTAACTGTCGACGTAACGCACCGAAACTTATCTGCGTGAATTGCTGATTAATTTTCTTGCCAAGATTTATTCCACGTTTGAAGTCGGGATTATAGCCGCAAATTATCGTTCCTATGTCGTTAGCTATGCAAAAATTGATGATATAGCGAGCAGTTTTCTTCAAGCAGTCATTGATTCGGTTGTTTCTTTTCAGCGTGATTCGCTCAATAAGTCGCGAAGAATATTTGCCTTGTTTCATAAGGATTGATTGCAAATAAGCGCGGCGTTTGTTCCAATTTCGATTGATTTGTTTGATTTTACGTCCGTCCATTAGGAACGAAGTCCCAAAATTGGTTACACACGTCGCCAAATTATCCAGCCCGATATCAATCGCCAATGAATTTTCTCGGTTCAATTTCAAATCTTCCTCATTGACTTCGTAGCAGTAAGCGATTTTAAATGCACGACCTTTATACAGCGGAATGATTTTCACTTCCTTAATTTTCTTTCCGATTAATCGTTCGGGCACTTTGATTCGGATTCTGTGACTGATCAAAACGCTCGTGTAAGTCCGGCTTTGCGGCACGGTCAAATATCCGTCTTGAATGCTTACACTGTTGCCGGTGATGATTAAGTTGTACAAGCCGCCTTTTTTGTGATAGCGCGGCGGTCGTGCAGTTTTAACTTTGCCGA
>JAFSOQ010000068.1 GCA_017446845.1 Selenomonadaceae bacterium
CCGTATCTGTCGGCTGTGCGCAATTTTTAATCCAAGCGATGACCTTTTCTTCGTCGACATTGACTATGGCAGGATTTTTGGTTGGGTCGTAATTGCCAACGATTTCAATAAAGCGACCGTCACGCGGCGAACGACTGTCCGCCACGACTATGCGATAAAAGGGTTGCCTCTTTGCGCCCATTCGATTGAGCCTGATTTTTACCACAATCTCACCACCTTTCCAATGTTCGGTAATTTATTTTTTGAAGGGGAATTTGCCGCCGAGTTGTCCCAAAAGTCCGCTGAGGTTCGGGAGCGTCGGCATTTTAGATTTAGTATTCTTCCCCTTTTTAATTTTTCCTTTTTTGCCTTTAACTTTTTTTGACGCCTGCTGTTGTTGAGCTTGAGTCGTCTTGAATTTACGCATCATCTTGCGCATTTCGTCGAATTGCTTAAGGAGTTTATTAACATCGGCGACTTTCGTGCCGGAACCCATTGCAATACGTTTGCGGCGTTTGGCGTCGATTATACTTGTGTCGGCGCGTTCTTTGGGCGTCATGGAAAGAATAATCGCTTCCATGTGCTTGACTTCTTTGCCGTCAAGGTCGAGGTCGACGCCGGTTAATTTTTTCTTCAACCCGCTGAGTCCGGGAACCATGCCGAGTAAATCGTTGAGCGAGCCGAGCTTTTTAACTTGCTGAAGTTGTTCAAGAAAATCTTGCAAGGTAAATTCGTCGGATTTAATTTTCTTGACCATCTTTTCGGCGGTTTTTGCGTCGATTGTCGACTGCGCCTTTTCAATCAAGCTGAGCACGTCGCCCATGCCGAGAATTCGGCTTGCCATACGGTCGGGGTGGAAAATTTCCAACGCCTCAATTTTTTCGCCCATGCCGACAAATTTTATCGGGCAACCTGTCGCCGCCTTGATTGACAGTGCCGCGCCGCCTCTGGCATCGCCGTCGAGTTTGGTTAAGACAACGCCGTCAACGCTGAGAGCATTGTGGAAAGTTTCGGCGACATTGACTGCCTCTTGACCGATCATCGAATCGACGACCAAAAGAATTTCATGCGGCTTGACGCTTTCCTTAATGTCTTTAAGTTCCTGCATTAAGCGTTCGTCAATTTGCAAGCGTCCTGCCGTGTCGATAATCAGAACGTCGCGAGCGTGCTTATCCGCGAATTTTATCGAGTCTTTTGCAATTTGAACGGCGTCTTTAATGTCCTCGGTGAAGACGGGAACATCAGCCTGCTCACCGACAACTTGCAGCTGTTTGATTGCGGCGGGACGATAAATATCAGCGGCGACGAGCGCAGGACGTTTACCCTGCCTTTTCATCTGCAACGCCAATTTTGCCGCCGAAGTCGTTTTGCCCGAACCTTGCAGCCCGACCATTAGAATAATCGTCGGCGGGCGCGAAGAAATGTTCAGCTTAGCCGCTTTGCCGCCCATCAAATTTGCAAGTTCTTCGTTGACAATTTTGATGACGGATTGAGCCGGCGTCAAGTTGCTGAGAATTTCCGTGCCGAGCGCGCGAGCTTTAACGGCTTTTTCAAAGTCGCGAACGATTTTGTAATTCACGTCCGCCGATAAAAGTGCCATGCGAACATCTTTTAACGCCTTATTAATGTCGTCGTCGGTCAACTTACCGTGTCCGCGCAGCTTGCGAAAAGCCTCTTGAATATTTTGGGAGAGGTCTTCAAACATTTTTTTTCCCCCGTCAAAATTATAGGCACCACCACATTGCGGCAGTGCCGGAATTTACAAAGTTGGAGGCGACACCCGAAATCGAATCGGGGATAGAGGTTTTGCAGACCTCGGCCTTACCACTTGGCTATGTCGCCGTTCGGATGTCAACGTTTTAAGCGTCAACACGCGCATTATAAACGCTAACTTTTAACAAGTCAAGTGTTTTCTTGCGCAGGTCTTGATTCTTTATGATAAAATCAAATTGACCGTATGAAACAAATTTTTGTCAGCCGATTAAATTTCGGGCGGGTCGTCGAAACCTAAAATCCAAGTCGCGATAAAACCGACGATATAAGACGTGACAAGCCCCAAAAAGTAAATCGGGATGTTATTGGTGGTTGCTGCCAAGGGCAAGCCGGAAATGCCGAGAGTCGCCGCGCCGACCATGAAAGTCGCTTGAATTGCTCCGCCGAAAGCACCGCCTATGCACGCGCCGATAAAAGGTTTGAACAGCGGAAATGTCACGCCGTAAATCAGCGGCTCGCCGACACCCATCATGCCGACGGGCAGAGCCGAGGCTATTGTTTTCTTTAGGAATTTATTTTTAGTCTTAAAGTAAACCGCGATTGACGCTCCGACTTGTCCCGCGCCCGCCATTGCCAAAATCGGCAACAAAATCGTCACGCCGAATTGAGCGATTAAATCGACGTGAATCGGCGTCATTGTCTGATGAATTCCCAACATGACCAGCGGCAACCAAACGCCCGCCAAAATGAAACCGACGACTGCGCCGCCCGATTGAATTGCTATGGTAGCCGTCGCGCCGATTGCGTCCGATAATGCACCGCCGACAGGTTGCAAAATGAAAATTGCCGTCGCGCCCGCGATTAAAACCGTAACCAGCGGCGTTAAAAATAAATCAAACATTTCGGGGATAAGTTTATGCAATTTCCCTTCGAGCCACGAGGCAAACGCCGCAACGATTATCACCGAGATAACTCCGCCGCGTCCGGGGACAAATGGCGAACCGAAAATATTTATATCGGCAAGTCCGGGGTGAGTCATCAACGCCGCCAAAACTCCGCCGATAATCGGAGTGCCGCCGAAAATTTTTGCCGCGTTTATTCCAACGAATAAATTCATGCCCCAGAAAACCGCGTTGCCCGCAACCATTAAAAGTTTAATATATTCTTCGTCGGCAAGTTCGGGAGAAATTTTTATCGCGCAACTGACAATGCCCGTTATCAGACCGCACGCAATAAATCCCGGAATCAGCGGCGTGAAAATGCTCGCAATCTTTTTGAAGAACAATTTTATCGGAGTGGCATTTTTTGCGCGAATTTTATCATGCAGAGCTTTGGCGTCGCCGACTTTGACTTCGCCGACTTTAACGGTATTGGTTGCCTCCAAAATCTTGTTGACCGCGCTCGTGACGGTAGTCGCTCTGCCCACGCCCAAAATTACTTGAACTTCGTCGCCGTCGTCATTAACGCCCAAAACGCCGTCGATTTTCTTCAACGCCTCAATCATGTATTCATTTTTTTCAATCAGTCGAAGTCGCAAGCGCGTCATGCAATTCGTCGCTTGAATCACGTTGGAATAAAGGACATTGCCCGTGCCGCCGACCGTGTTCAAAATTATTTTTGCAAGTTCTTCCGTTTTATCTGTCTTTTTAATTGTCATCGTCTCCCTTTTAGCAATTAGGAATTAGGAAGTAGGAATTAGGAATTAATTAGGAATTTTTTGTGGTGTTGGTTATCGAAGACAGAATTTTTATCAGCTCAGTACAATCGTCATGTATACTCTTGGCTTGGGGCGCGGTCAAATATTTCGTGTCCTCAAGCAGTTCAATCCAATAAGCCGATTCATTGGCTTCCTTCAATGCAATGTACATTTTCGACAAAAAATCTGACCGCGATTGAGCATAAACCGATTCTCTGACGTTGGCTCCTATACTCGTGCCGCTGCGCAACAACTGCTTCGACATCACATACTCGGACTTTTCAGTTTTGAGATAATTGTACAGATTCACTATTCTAATCGCAAATGACTTACTCTCATCAATTATAGGATTTGTTTTTTTCATTCCTAATTCCTCATTCCTAATTCCTAATTAGTAAAGCGGCTCGAAATATCCCCAACGAACTTCGGAATCATAATAGGAACCGGGCGTTTCGTCGTAAGTCATGCAAAATCTGTAGTAATTGCCGGCACCGATGTTGTCGTCAATCTGCGGGTCGAAAACGTATTCCACGCCGTCAATGGCAATGACGCACCAGATATGCCCCGTGTAGCCGCCGTCCGCGCGAGCAGTCTGCCCGTAAACCGTGTAGCAATTCAAGCCGATAGCTCTGGTCAGCGCGGCGAATGCGCAAGAATAATCGTCGCAAGCCCCGACGTGTCCGACCAACATTCCGTAAGCGCGGGCAGTGCCGTTATCTTCCGGAAAATCCAATCTCAAAACATTGTCGCCGTAGCTGCAGGTGTCGACGAGATAATTATAACACGTCAAAACTTTTTCGTAAGTCGACATTTCGTCGGTCGTGATTTGATTAAGCGTCTGCCAAACAATTTCGTCGCAATAATCCGCGCCCGTCGACGTCGGATAAAGTTCGGCGTTGTTCAATAAATATTCCGCGTCGGCAGCTTTAGCCGAGCTTGTCATCAAAATTAAAATCGCCGCGCACGTCAGAAAAAAATTTTTCATTGCTTAATCTCCTTAAGCCATTCAGACCACTGTAAACCGATTTGCTCGGCGCGCGTGCCTTGAACGAATTCATAGAACAGCCGAATTTTTTTTGCACGGTCGCGAGCCATTTTTGAATTCCAATCTTTGCCTTCGGGTTCCGCCAAAATATTCGAGCCGCCCAAAAGATATTGACGCTTGCAAATTTCTTCCAATGGCAAGTCGGGATTTTTCATGATGTCATACATTACAAGAAAAGTCGTCGTGCGTCCGTGACCTGCGTGGCAATGGAAATGCAGCCAAGAATTCTGCGGAAGATTAGCCACGAAAATTATAAAATCATCAACGACTTCGGGCGCGGGGAATTGCATATCGGCCGCCGCGAATCTTTTATACTCAAAGCCGGCTTTTTCGGATTCATCGCGCTCGGTTTGAACTACGCGCGGAATTATCGTTATCGGCTTGAGATTTTTTTTATCGGCATTTCCCAGCGGCTCAAATGTCGTTTGTACGCCGCGCAGATTTTTCAGATCTTTAACTTCAGCCTTCATAACTTCGGCAGTAGTTTTACCGGCGTTGATTGCGTTGTGTTCGATGTGCAAACTTACGGGCAAGGCGTTGGCAAAGCCGTGAGTCTCTTGCCGCAAATCAACCATGAAAATTTTTGCGTTTGGTTCGAGCGCGTGAATTTTATCGTAAAGGGTAATCAAGGCAGCTAATGACGGTTGTCCGCTCGCCGAAGCGTTCAGCGTATCCAAGCCTTGACGCGTCGGCTCCGTTCCTTGAAGAGCATTTTTCCAATCATCAGTCATCAATCGAAAATTTCTTAGTTCTGGGGAGGCAGTTCCGTCCAATCGCCATTTCGGTTCCGATTTTTTTGCACTCGCCGCAGAAAAAATCGACGCGCTTAAAAATAAAATCAGCACGCCGAGAAAAATTTTCCTGCTCAAAACAATTCACCCCTCCAAATTATTTTCATGCAGTCTATCAATTTATTTTTATTCGGTCAACCGTATTGCGCAGGAATTTTACTCAATCGGCAGAAAAAATTTTTCAAGGAGGAATTTTTATGGACATTGAGACGATTCAAAAAGCAATCAGCCCTTACGTCGTCAATGACGAGCTGACTTATGACGACTTCGATAAAATTTTCGGTTTTCTGCCGCGCAAAGAACAATATCCTATTGCCTATGCCATTGAAGACGATTTAAATATTTTGCTTGTCGATGAAATAATTGCCCCGCCGACCGACGAAGAAATTTCCGCTGAAGTTTCGCCGCTGATTTTCAGAGAGTCGAAAGAAATTAAAGCGTCGAATAAAATTTTAATCGGCTTGATTCAAAAGGGCGACGAACAGGCTCGCCAAGACCTTTGCATAAAAAATCGCGGGCTTGTCGAAAAATTTGCCGGAAGATATGAAAAAATTTTTTCCACGCAACTGACCTTTGAAGATTTGGTGCAAGAAGGTTTCGTCGGCATGTTGAAGGCGGCGGAAAAATTTGACTTCAGCAAAGATACCGAGTTCAGCACTTACGCCACGTTCTGGATTGTTCAAGCGATAACGCGAGCGATTACGGACACGGGGCTTGCGATTCGTTTGCCCGTCCACATTGCGGAAAAAATTTTCAAAGTGACCGAGCTGGAAAAAAATTTTCTGATTCAAGGTTTGAATTTAAGGCGGCGCATTGAAATGATTGCTCAAGAAATGGAAACGTCGCCCAAACAAATCGGCTACCTTTTGGCTTTGCGTGCGGCTTATATGAACATCGTTTCTTTGGACAAGCCCGTTGACGAAGAAGACGGCGACTCGCTCTTGAGAGATTTTATTGAAGACCCGAACGCGCCCGACCCCGCCGAGTCTGCCTCCGTCATAATTTTAAAGGAGCAAGTCGAAGAAGTTCTCGGAACTTTGACGCCGCGCGAACGTGACGTTTTAAAATTGCGCTACGGACTTGAAGACGGACACGGAAGGACGCTTGAGGAAGTCGGGAAAAAATTCAACGTCACTCGCGAAAGAATTCGTCAGATTGAAGTCAAGGCGTTGAGGAAATTGCGTCACCCCGCTCGCATGAAAAAATTCAAAGACTTTCTGGAATAGGAGAGATTTTTTTGAAGGAAATAATTTTAAACGCCCTGCGCGGGCAAATCCTAAATCTTCCGCAAGACAAAAATATTTTCGTGTTAAAAGGCGTGCCGCTTGAATTTGTCGGCGAAGAAAATTTCTCGGAAGACTTGGAACGCGCGGCGGATAATCCGTTCAAATATTTTTCGGACTTGATGAGCGGCGGACGAAAATTTTTATCGTACGAAGAATTTCTTTTGCTGAGAGCTTTTATCCTCGCGCAATACGATTCGGTTTACATTTTGAAAAATAATCTGTTCATGGAGCAATATTCGATTGAAAACAAATTCGGCGACGCGACGAAAAATTTTTTGCTCGAACACTTCACCGAGCCGGAAAATATAATCGACGAGCCTGCGGAAAATTCGGGCAGCGTCACGAAACTTGCCGAACTTTTTATCGGGCTTAAAGATTGCGGAGAATTTTTTATCGGCGTTTACAATGACGAGCAGATTTTTAGCGAACCGAGAATTAAAGTGCTGAATTTGTTCGCGAACGTCGACGAAGAGCTTGCCGAAATTAATTCCGACGCCGCGCCGAATTTTTTCGACCTGCAAGAGGAATCCGACTTTACAGAACTTGTTCGGGAAATTATTTTCACGCCGCCCGAAAAAATTTTTGTGCGCACTCATAACTACATCGGCGATAAAGAAAAACTCAACGACCGCTTGAAAATTCTCGCCGCGCAGATTGAAATTGTCCGCGTCCTGCCCGAAAAATTTACTCGCGGCTTTGAAAGCAGAGATGACTTTAAAAATATTTTGAAATGTCATTGGGGCTACGACGCCTTCAGAGATTTAAAAGTTTACGACCTGCAGGAACTTAATGCGGGCAAGAAAGTTACTCGCGACGTTTCGCAGGAACAAATTATTGCGGACATTGTTCGGCAAGTCGAACTTTGCAGGGACGATAAAAATTTCCGCGACGTTTTTGTCACCGCACCGACGGGCGCGGGCAAATCCGTTATCTTCCAAATTCCCGCGATTTATCTTGCGGAAAAATACGAGCTGCTGACGATTGTAATTTCTCCGCTAATCGGTTTGATGACCGACCAAGTTAAAAATCTTGAGGTTAAAAATTATCGGCAAGTCGCGACGATTAATTCCGACATTTCGCCGATTATCAAGGAAGAAGTTATCGGGAAAGTTGCGGCGGGTAATTGCAATATCCTTTACATTTCGCCCGAAACTCTTTTGGGGCGCAGCGACGTCGAACAGCTTATCGGCGACAGAATAATCGGACTGGTTGTCATTGACGAGGCGCACATCGTCACGACTTGGGGCAAGCAATTTCGTCCGGATTATTGGTATTTGGGCGACCACATCAGAAAATTGCGCAAGGTTCAGCGCGAGCGCAAAGGGCATTCGTTTGCAATCGCGACTTTCACGGCGACGGCAATTTTTCACGGCGCGGAAGACATGTACGAAGACACGATTAACAGCTTGCACATGCGCGACCCGATAACTTATCTGGGCTACGTCAAGCGCGGCGACATTGAAATTAAAATCGACAAAAAAAATTTCGATAAGGGCGAGCGTGCAGAATTTGAGCTGGCGAAATTCACCGACATTGAAAACGCCGTTTTGCGAGCAAAAATTTTTAAAAGGAAGACGCTGATTTATTTTCCCGAAATTAAATTAATCGAGACGGCGAAAATCATTTTGCAGAACAGAAATAATTTTGATTCCGTGTCGATTTATCACGGGCAGTTGAATAAGGACGACAAGCGCGAGAATTACGAAAAATTTTTGCACGGCGATAAATTTGTTATGTTGGCGACGAAGGCTTTCGGCATGGGCATTGACATTGACGACATAGAAATTGTCATGCACTTCGCGCCGACCGGAAATGTTTGCGATTACGTTCAGGAAATCGGGCGGGCGGCTCGTCGAAAAAATCTGCGCGGCGAGGCACTTTATCATTACGACCGCAGCGATTTTAAATACATCAAACGCTTGCACGGACTTTCTGCGATAAAAAAATATCAGCTCGTTGCCGTCGCGAAAAAAATTTGTGAGCTTTGGGATTTCAAGCGCAAGAGCAATCTTTTGTTGGACGCGGAAAATTTTACTTACATCTTCGACAAGTATGCGGACGAATCAACCGCCATAAACAAAGTCAAGACCGCGCTGTTGATTATCCAAAAAGATTTTGAGTTAAAGTCCGGAGGATTCTCGCCGCTGACCGTGCGCCCGATACCGCTTTTCGCAATCGGATTTTTCGTGATAAGTCCCGCGCTGCAAAAAAATCTTGTGAACGACTTCGGGAAGTGTTTGACGGAAATTAATCGAACGCTGCACATTTGCCGAGTCAATCTCCAAATGATTTGGGAAAAAAATTTTCGTGACAAATCTTTTCCGCAGTTCAAATACCTGCTTTACTCCAAGAGCGACAAAATTTCTTTCAACAAAAAATATCCTCTTCAGCCCGCGCTTTGCGTCGAAATAAAATTTGAAGAGGATTTCCGCGCGATTTTTAAAAATTTGTTCGGAAGATTCAAGGCGGCGGTCAATCGTTCCGTCAACGACTCGAAATATCTTTCCGTCGATGATTTGATTGCGGAGATGAAAATTTCAAAATATCGTGCGCAAAATATCTGCGAAATTTTAATCGCCTCGATGAATTCCTACAGGAAAAATTTCAATAAAAAAACGTATTCAATCTTCGCGGAGAAAACTTATCCGAACGGGAGCGTTCACTATCTTTTCAACACGGCGATACGTTTTTATTTTAATTGGGTCGAGAAAATTTTTAATGAGATTGTCGCCGAGACCAAGGACGAAATTCTTTACATAACCGACGCGAATGCTGAGCGGGCTAAGGAAATTAATACGGTGCTCGGAATTTTGGAGGCGTTGGGCGTTTTGAATTTCAAGATGACGGGCGGCGCGAACAGTCAACTTTATATCCACATAAATCAGATTCGCAACTTGAAAAATATAATCGACGCGCATTACACGAATAAAATTTTGGAGTCGGTTGCGCAGCGTCATAAAATTTCGGTCGAGATGCTCACTTATATTTACGAGAACGATTTTGATAACGATAAAATTTGGGATTTGCTGGAAGATTATTTTATCGGCAAAATTCCTGCAGAAGTTCAATCGGTCGTTAAAGGGTCTATGTCAATATAAACGTCGTCGCGCTTATGAAGATTATGCGCTCGCAAAAAATTTCTCACGCTCGAAAGATTTTCCGACTTAATCAAAAGCACAAATCGATAAACCCCGCGCAGATTGGCAATGGCGGCGGGAATCGGTCCGAAAATTTCTTGTCGCTTGAAATTATTTTTTTTAACCTCGCCGTAAAAAGCGTCGCGAATTTCTTTGGCAAAGTTTTTGGCTTTGATTTCGTCTTTGTGCATGAAAATCAGCTTAACCAATCGACAAAACGGCGGGAAAAAAACTTCCTTGCGCTGAGGCAATTCGTTAGCGAAAAATTTTTCGTAATCCTGGGCGCAACCGAATCGAATCGCCGCCGCGTCGACGTTGTAAGCTTGCACGATGACTTTGCCGGGCAAATCCGCGCGACCTGCACGACCTGCCGCTTGCGTTATCAGCGTAAAACAATTTTCCGCCGCCCGAAAGTTCGCGAAACTCAAAGCCGCGTCAGCACTCAATACCCCGACCGTCGTCACGCCGCTTACGTCATGACCTTTGGCAACCATTTGCGTTCCGAATAAAATATCTGCCTCGTGCGCGGCAAATGCGTCGAGGATTTTTTTATGTCCGAATTTTTCTCGCGTCGAGTCTCTGTCCATGCGCAAAACTTTCGCATTCGGCAAAAAACTTTTTAATGCCTTTTCCAATTTCTCGGTGCCCGTGCCTAAAAATTTTATACGACGACTGCCGCAACTCGGACAAATTTCGGGCGGTATTGCTTCGACTTCGCAACGATGGCATCTCAACATTCCGTCCGCATGATAAGTCATCGGCAAGCCGCAATCGGGACATTTGGCAATCTCGCCGCAAGCCCTGCACATTACGATCGTCGACCAACCGCGCCTGTTCAAAAGAATTATCGCCTGATTTTTTTCCGCCAAAGTTTTTTTCAGCAACTCAATCAGCACACGACTCAAAACGGAATTATTATTTGCCCGCAATTCTCCGCGCATGTCGACGCATTCGACTTCGGGCAGAGGATTATTCAAAACTCGGCGCGGCATTTTTAATAAAATCAATTCGCCCTGCTCGGCTCGATAAAAAGTTTCGACGCTCGGAGTAGCCGAACCGAAAACTATCGACGCCCCGTGAAATTTTGCAAACTCCTCGGCGACAAAGCGGGCATGATAGTGCGGCGGATTTTTATCCTGCTTGTAAGAATTGTCCTGCTCCTCGTCCATGACAATCAAGCCTACGTTGTCAATCGGCGTGAATAATGCCGAACGCGCTCCGATTACTATTCCGACTTTGCCGTTGCGTATTCTGTGGAATGCGTCGCTGCGTTCGGCTATGCTCAAGCGGCTGTGAATAACCGCCACGTCAGAAAAATACGCTTTGAAATTTGAAACGATTTGCCCCGTCAATGAAATTTCCGGAACCAAAATTATCACGCGCCGACCAAGCCGCCGAGTTATTTTCGCCAGCTCGATATAAACTTGCGTCTTGCCCGAACCCGTCACGCCGTATAATAAAAATCCTTGAAACTTCCGCGCCGTCAAAAATTTTTCGACAGTTTCTGTCGCCGCAATTTGTTCCGCCGTCAGCTCAAAAGGTTTCGGCACCGATTTTATTTTTGAATAACTGTCGCGTAAAATTTTCCGTTCTTCGACTTTGACCAAGCCTGCCTCGACCAATGCTTTTGCCGCCGCCGAAAGATTTTGCTCGCCGATTTCAAATGTCCGAAGTTCGCCGCGTTCCTTTAAAAGTTTTAAAAGTCTCAACTGCGCGACGGCTCGTTTAAAATTTTTTTCATCGAACGTGCCCGCCAACTTGTAAATTTTTTCTATGCGCGCTGAAATTTTTTGACCCTTGCGCCCCGGCATGAAAAGTCGCATTGCCATTGACAGCGGACATAAATAAAATTCCGACAGCCAACGCGCCGCGCTCATCATTTCCGGCGTAAACCACGGCTCCTCGTCGAAAACATCAATAATTTCTTTCAGCTCAAAGTCAAAAGTCGTCCCGTCGTCAACTTCATTCAAGCCCATGATAAATCCGTCGCGCGTCTTCGTTCTGAACGGGATAATCACTCGCCAGCCCGCCTTTAAAAATTTCAAGCGGTCGGGAACCAGATATATATAATTTTGGTCGATAACGTTCGTCGCAACGTTCACGCACACTTCAGCGATTATCATCAAGTTGCTCCCTGTCGGTAATATCAAGGTCGTAATTCTTCACGATATGAAAAAGCCGTTGCAAATCTGACGTTCTACCTCTCATAAAGCAACACCTCGTCCTTTGCAATTTTATTTAAAAATTTTTGGCGGGTACCGCGTCGACTGAGTACGTCAAGTTCCACGCCCAAAGCCTCCCGAATATCTGCATAAAGTCCTCCCCAAGCAAAACCTCTAAGTTTGGGACTGTCGCCGCCGTCAACGATTAAATCAACGTCGCTTTTGTCGTCAGCCTCGCCGCGTGCATAACTTCCGAACAGCCACATTTTTTCCACGCCGTATTTCTCGCAAATCGGAGTTACGGCTTTTTTTATTTCCTCTATCGTCAACATCTCAATTCATCTCCTTGACGTGACTCTCGATGAAATTTATCTCTTCAGCCGTCAAGTCGTATTTCCGATAAAGTTGCTCGTCGACCGCCTCGCTCCAATTTATATCACTCGCCGACGTAAAATCTTGCAACGGAACTTTTGCCCACTTATCAGGCGTAGTCTCTTGAGTAATTTTAAGAATTCCCAACATGCACCGCGCAAATTTGCTTTTAATATATTTCAAGCAAGCCTCTGCTTCCTCATTAATGTTAAACGCTTCGATTGTTATATAAGTCTCTATATAAAACTTTCCATTTATAAAACGGCGTGGGAATTTCAATGGCTCCAAAATTTCTTGGGAGTGTTGAATAATTAAAGAAAGCAAGCAACATGTATAAAGGCAAGAAATCCACGGCGAGCTTGTCGTAACGAGTGGCATTCCAATCGCCATAACGAGCAGGCAAATCGTGCCACGGTGCTCCGCTTTTGAGTATCCGCACGATTGACTGTGCTTCTTATACGGTCTGCCATTTTTCTCACCTCGACGCTATTATAACCTAACTTTTGACTTTCTTAAACTTGTTCAACACACCCGGGCTTCCGTAAGAATTAATTTCCGCGTAAGAATTTCTTCTTTCGTTGACAGTACAATACAAGAATTGTAAAATTCAAAATGCGGAAATGTTCTGCTCTGCACTGAATTTTTTAGCACGGCAGGGCTTTTTCGTCAAACGAAACCTTTATGAAATGAGTTGAGCAAATGAAAGTTTCCGTGATTATTCCCGTGTACAATGCAGAAAAATTTCTTAGCGTATGCTTGGAAAGTCTTTTGATTCAAACGCTGCAGGATTTTGAAGTTATCGTTGCAGATGATTGCTCGACGGATTCAAGTCTTGACATTGCGGAAAGTTATCTTGAGCGTTTCGGCGAACGTCTGAAAATTATCACGTTGCCGGGAAATACAGGTTCGGGAGCAGTTCCGAGAAATGTCGGACTCGAATACGCGCAAGGCAAATATATTTTCTTCGCGGATAACGACGACTTGCTGATTGATACCGCGCTTGAAACACTTTACGAAGCGGCGGAAGAATCTCAAGCCGAAGTTCTCTACATGGAAAAATTTTTTACCTGCGACGAAGAACCCGTTCCGAAAAATCTTACGCCGGCGGCATGGTGTCATAACGATTCTATCGTCGACGAATTCACTTTTGAAACGAATGATTTGAGCAGACGCCTTGAAAAATTTTTAAGTTCAAAATATTGTTGGGCACCGTGGTCGAAATTTTTCCGCAGAGATTTTTTGGTCGACAACGAAATAATTTTCCCGCAAATGACGATAGCCGACGATGTTGTCCAAACATTCGAGATTATTTGTCTTGCGAAAAAAATTCTGCGCGTACCGCCGCCGCTCTACGTTCATCGCGAAAATAATTCTTCTTTGTTCAAACGTCCTCGCACGCCCGAACAACAAATTATTTTCCGAACAAACCCGCTGATAATCGGCTTGGATTGTTTGGATAATTTTATGCGCGAAGTTGACTACTTCCAAAAAAATCCCGCCGTGCGCTTGCAAGTGCTGAATTTTTTCATGCTGCTGCAAATCGACAACATGGCGGACGAATTAAAAAGTCTGGAGCCGGAAAAAGTTTACGAAATATTTTTGCGCGAATTTTCAAAGGCGGACAGCACTCAACCCGCGCTGATTTCCTATCTGCTTTTGATGACAAATCTTTACAGAAATGAATTGCGGGCTTTGACATAAGAAACTTTTTTGCTAAAATGTGCGTGTAGAAAAATCTTTGGAGGTGAGACGATGGAGCTTGGCAAGGGACAAAAAATTCCGCTCAACGAAAATTTTTTGACGATAAAATTTCAACGCCCCGACAGCGCACTTGAAATTGACACGGCGGCTTTTTTAACTCAATCGAACGGAAAAGTTGCCGGCGATGAAGATTTTGTTTTCTACGGCAACGCTAATCACAATTCCGGAGCAGTCACGCACAACAACGACGATTCGATTGACATTGACCTTTCCCGCATTCCTCGCCACGTCGAAAAAATTTCCTTGACCGCAACGATTTACGACGCCGATAAACGCAGACAAAATTTCAGCATGATTCGCGGCGCGATTTTAAAAATTTTCGGCTCTCGCGGAGAAATTGCAACTTTCCCGCTCGAAAATTTTTCGGTCGAAACGGCGATTGTCCTCGGCGAAATTTATCGCTATAAAGGCGCGTGGAAGTTCAATGCGACGGGCGCAGGTTTCAGCGGAGGACTTGCCGCGCTGTGCAATAATTTCGGTATCGAAGTCACGAACGCACAACCTCCGCCGCCCGAACCTCCGAAACCAAAAATTAACACTCAACGTGAAAGAACTCGGCGCGAAAAAATTACAATTCCGCCACCGCCTAAAACTCGTGAAGAACCGCCATCGTCCAAAAAAGTTGAACTTCGTAAGGGACAAAAAGTCAGTCTTATAAAAAAAGGTTCAACGCTCGGCGAAATCGTCATTAATCTCAACTGGAGTCAGCCGCAACAAAAATCGGGTTTCTTCAGCAGATTCACGAGCAAAGGCATTGACCTCGACCTTGCGTGCCTCTACGAACTCAAAGACGGTACCTGCAATGCTGTTCAAGCTTTGGGCAATCATTTCGGTAACTTTGATTATCCGCCGTACATTGCCCTTGACGGCGACGACAGAACGGGCGCGGTTGCCGCCGGCGAAACAATTCGCGTCAACGGAAAATACGTCGACAGAATTCGCAGGATTTTAATTTACACGTTCATTTACGAAGGCGCGGCGAATTGGGAAGAGGCTAAAGGCGTCGTAACCGTCAATTGCCCCGGCAGCCCCGAACTTATCGTGCGCATGGACGAATACGGCTCGAAAAAACATACTTGCGCCATTGCCCTGCTCGAAAATGTCGGCGGGACATTCAGCGTAGAAAAAGTCGTTGAGTTCTTTGACGATTCGGAAAAAATGGATCGCGCGTTTAATTGGGGTTTGCGCTGGACTGTCGGTCGCAAGGATTAAAAGTGATTAGTGGTTAGCGATTGGTGATTAGAACTGAAAGCTGACAGCTGATAAATTGGGAGGGATTTATAATGGCAATCAGTTTGCAGAAGGGGCAGAAAGTCGATTTGACGAAGGGTAATCCGAGTTTGAAGAAACTTTTAATCGGTCTCGGCTGGGATGTCAACAAATACGACGGCGGACACGATTTCGACTTGGACGCGGCAGCGTTCCTGCTCGGACCCAACGGAAAAGTCCTCGGCGACGATGATTTTGTTTTTTATAACAATCTTCGGCACAAGAGCGGCGCGGTTGAGCATATGGGCGACAACTTGACCGGCGCGGGCGAAGGCGACGACGAAGAAATTAAAGTCGACCTCTCGAAAGTTCCCGCCGACATTGACAAGATTGATTTTACCGTCACGATTTACGACGCGGAAGCTCGTCGCCAAACTTTCGGGCAAGTTTCCAACGCTTATATCCGCGTGGTCGACGAGGACAGCGGCAAGGAACTTATTCGCTACGACCTCGGCGAAGATTTTTCCGTCGAAACTGCTGTTGTCGTCGGCGAAATTTATCGTAATCGCGGCGAATGGAAGTTCAATGCAATCGGCGCGGGCTGGAGCGGCGGCTTGGCTGCACTCGGCAGAAATTACGGCGTCAATGTGTAATCAATTACTACTTTTTATTTTTACCCCTTATGCGAGGGGATTTTTTTTTGCAATATTTTATAATTCGCCGCCGAAAAATTCTGATAATCAACCTAAACTTTATCAAGATTGCGATAACACCTTCGACGTCGACAAGTTAAAATATCGGCGGGAGGGGAGGCTCATGAATAAAATTCAGTTGACGGATGTAATTTTTGTCGATGACGAATACAGCTTAAAGTATCCGCACATGATTCATCGACACGAAAATTTTTTGGAGCTTTTGTACATTGCTGCAGAGAGCGGGCGTTATATCGTCGGCAATTACGAATACGCGGTGACGGCGGGTGATTTTGTTATTTGCAACGCGACCATTCCTCACGGCGAGGATCCTTTTCAAGAACACTGCATACAAACTTATTGCCTGGTTTTTTCGGGCGTGAAGTTGGATAATTTGCCGACGGGACATATGGTCGCGGAAAATCAGCGTCCGATTTTGTCGCTCGGCAAAGAAAATTTTGTTGCGAACTTGTTGCCCGATATTTATAAAATGTTTCACGGGAAGAAAAATTATTACGAGGTCTGTCGTCATTTGGCGATGGGAATTTTTTTTATGCTTCGAGAAAAAATTGCCGAGCGCGACAAAAATTTGAAGCCGACCAAGCAAAAACGCGAACGCTTAATGTATCGAATCATGGATTACATAAACGAACACTATGCCGAGCCGCTTACGTTGAAAAAAATCAGCGAGGCCGTTTATATCAGCGAGGCGCATTTATCTCATTACTTCAAAAAGGACGCGGGCTTATCGCCAATGCAATACATGATGCAAAGGCGAATCGGCGAGGCTCAAAGCAAACTTATAGAAACTTCGCAACCGATTCAGGACATCGGCGAGGAGCTGGGATTTGTCAGCAGCGCACATTTTTCCAAGATGTTCAAAAAATACGTTGGCATTACTCCAAAAGAATATCGCAGCCATTTTTCCGGACGTCGCGAGCGAAAATAACCTTTTCAAGATTGTATAAAAAATTTTTCCGAGACGACTTTTTAAGCCCGAATCACTATCAAGATTGCGATAACGCCCGCGCCGAAAAATCTGTACAATGCAATCACGGTAAAAAATTTTTTCGACAGTTGAAAGGGGTAAAAGATTATGTCGGAATTGAAAATCGGATTGGTCGGAACGGGAATGATTGGTCGCACGCACATCGAGCGTATCAATCAGAAATTGCAGGGCGGCAAAGTCATCGCATGCGCTGATTATAATCTGGATTTCGCAAAATCGGTCGCGGATAAGTTCGGAATTCAAGCTTGCGCTTCGGGCGAAGAAATGATTCGGTCGGACGCGATTGACGCGGTAATCGTGACGACTGCGGATCCTTTCCATGAACAGTACGTTATGGCGGCGATTAAAGCGGGTAAATACGTCTTCTGCGAAAAACCGCTTGCTCCTGAAGCTGACGCTTGCAAGAGAATCGTCGAGGCTGAAATTGCCGGCGGCAAACAACTCGTTCAAGTCGGATTCATGCGTCGCTATGACCCCGGCTATCGTCAACTCAAAGCGCATATCGATTCGGGAAAATTCGGTTTGCCGCTTGCTTTGCACTGCGTACACAGAAATTACGACGCGCCGGGCTGGAAAACTCCCATGTCCGTAGAAAATTCCATGATTCACGAAATTGACGTTCTGCGCTGGCTTTTGGGCGAAAATTATGCGACGGTCGAAGTCAGATTCCCCAAAACCACTCGTCATGCTGAAGACGGCGTTCGCGACCCGCAAATTATGTACTTAACGACAGTTTCGGGTGTTCGCATTGACGTTGAATCTTTTGTTAATTGCCGTTACGGTTATGATGTTCGTTGCGAAGTCGTTTGCGAGGAAGGCTGCTTGAATTTGCCCGAACCCGCCAATGCAATGATTCGCACGAATGATTCCCGCGTTACTCCGATTTGCCACGATTGGAGCAAACGTTTCCCCGAAGCTTACAACGTTGAGTTCCAAGAATGGATTAACGCAGTTAAAGAAGGTCGCGTCGACGGTCCGACGGCTTGGGACGGTTATCTCGGTCAAGTCACGGCAAGTGCGGTGTCAAAAGCTCGCGATACTCAAACGGTCGTCGAAATTAAATATGACGCTATGCCCGATTTCTACAAAAGATAAGCGGAGGAAATTGCAATGAGACTTTGTTTTAACACGGACGGGCTTGGCTACATGCCTTTTGAATAAATGCTCGACACTTTGGCAAAACTCGGTTATGACTGCGTTGAAATTGCTTGCGACAACCGGTCGAAAGCTCCGCACATTGACCTTGATAAAATGCTTGCCGACGAAAGCGCAAGAAAATATTTCATGGACGCGATAACCTCTCGCGGACTTCAACTTGAGGCTCTGAATTGTTCAGGCAATCAGCTCGCGCCCAATGACGAAGGAAAACTTCATCAATCGGTTGTCGAAAAAACTTTTAAGCTCGCAAGTCTTCTCGGCGTGAAAAAAAATCGTAATGATGAGCGGTTGTCCCGGAGGTGCTCCCGGAGATACGACTCCGAACTGGATTGTGACGAGCTGGCCGCCCATTACTACAAAAATTTTGAACCGGCAATGGGACGAAGTTTTAATTCCTTACCGGAAAAAAACTGTCGAAGAGGCTAAAGCTTGCGGCATTGAACGGATTGCGCTGGAAAATCACGGTTGCCAAATGGTTTACAATCCCTCGACGCTGATAAAATTGCGCGACGCCGTCGGAGATATTATTGGCTTGAATTTTGACCCGTCGCATTTAATGTGGATGGGCGGCGACCCGATACAAGCAATTCACAAACTCGGCGCAGAAAGAATTTATCACGTGCACGCAAAAGACGTTCGCATTGAGAGAAATTATATCGGCGCGGACGGCGTTCTCGACACAAAGACCATCGACCAATTTGCAAAACGCACTTGGAATTATGTCGCGCTCGGTCACGGTCATGATGTTCGTTGGTGGAAAGAATTTTTATCAAAATCGGCGAGAATCCCCTATTGACTTAATAAACTTGAAAAGATATATTCTAGTTGTGGATGACTACCACGTTAAAAAAGTGTATCTAAATCAACGGCACG
>JAFSOQ010000069.1 GCA_017446845.1 Selenomonadaceae bacterium
ATTCGGAGACAATCAGTTCATCGCCTTCGCGTAGAAAATTCATCATCTCATCGAATTTGGGACGCATGGCAGATTTGGCAGAGACTTTATCAACAAAAAATTTTTCGACGCCAGCTTTTTCTTTAAGTTCGACAATCTGGCATTCTTCGCTTTGCTCGACGGTGGAAACGCGAACATATCCAACTCGCATAAAAAATCACCCCCGTCAAATTTTAATTCATGACGGAGGATTTATCAATATGAATTTAAGAAAAATATTTACGAAGGTAAAAGAAAATACGTTGGAGAATTTATGTACAGAGGAAGTAGAGGAAAAAATAGGAAGAGTAGCTGTAAAAGTAGGGAACCGTCTATATTAACTCCTAATTTCCTTATGAATGCTGGTTGTACATTTTTAACATCTCGGCGGTGATTTTTGATTCGTTCTCCCAAATATTTTCAAGACCGTATGCTTGAGCGACAGCGCGGTCATTTTTTTTATGAGCGTCGCGTAAATCCTTCGGCATACTCAATTCGTCGTACAAGTCGGCAAGAGCCCCGCCCGAATATTTTTCGCGAACGTCCAAAATTTTCTGTGCGGCGTCTTCGATTGCTCGTCGTTGTTTATCAGTCGGAGAGCACCACGGGAAAGTGTTGTAGACAGTCGTCGCGGAAAATCTGTAATCGCTTTTGAATTGCCCGCCGACAGTTTTTAGCCAAGTCATCATGATTGAAGAATTTAATACGCCGAAAATATACAGGTCGCCGTTTGGAATGAATGATGCTTGAATATTTACGATAACTCCGGCATCAACAAAACCAATCGGGACGTATCGTCTGTTACTGGATGAAAGCATTGGAATAATTATCGCGGGAGCGTCAATAAATCTGTCTTCGGCGAAAAGAGTGGGAGTCTCGGCGCGGCGACGAGTCTGCGCTTTTTTGCTTGCAAGACGAAAATCACGGACGCCCTCAACACGTTTCATCACGAGCGGCATTTTGCGAAGTACGTTGGGCGGGCAATCCTTCAGCCACAAACAATAGCGCATGATGTTGTTGATGAACTCGTTGGAGCCGACATAGCGACGAATCCATTTTTCAGCGGCGGGTTCGCGCTTGATGAAGTCTTCGCGTTCTTCAGCTGTCAGCAGAAAATTTCCGCCGTCAGTGGGACAGGAACCAACAATCATGGGCGGCACGTCTTGGCGCAGAGGATTGGCTTGCGGCAGGACAATGACGTTGGGCGCGTCGAGTAAATAAGCATTGATGTTGTCGACGACACGAACGCTTTGCACGTTGAAAATTTTTTTGGACGGCGCGTGGAAATTTGCAAAGCCTACGATGACGCAATGGACGGCGGCGATGTCCGCGCTTTCGCTTGTCCACTTGAACGTTTGATGAACAAAGTTGACGACGACACTGCGCCCGAAAAGATAAGTCCACAGCGGAGGTACGGCAATGCCCTGCCCGATAGAATTTGTGGCGACGAAAGCGCAAGCCGTTTTTGTGTTGTAAATGAAGTCGGCGGCTTTTTTGAACCAGCAAGCCACGTAGTCAAGGTTGCCATAACCGGAAATGCCCGCGAAGACGTTCGCCATGTCTGACTTCTGCGCGGGCGTCTGAAAACTCTTGCCGACAAAGGGCGGGTTGCCGATGATGTAGTCGACTTCGGGCGCGACGGTTCGCCAGTCGATTCGGAGCGCGTTGGCTTCGTGAATATTGGCGTAACTCTTGAGCGGCAGAAAATCCAAATCGCGGTGAATAATTTCTTGCGTTTCCTGAATCATTTGCAATTCGGCAATCCAAAGGGCAGTTTGAGCAACGGCAACGGCAAAGTCGTTAATTTCGATGCCATAAAATTGCCCGATAGAAATTTTAATCGGGTTGAGGAGTTCGCCGAGCTGAATTTGAGAGCCGAAAATTTCTTTGAGCATTTCGTTTTCGAGCCGACGCAGAGACAGATAACTTTCAGTCAAAAAATTGCCGGAACCGCAAGCAGGGTCGAAAATTTTTATCGCGGCGAGTTTGTCTTGAAATGCGAGCAGATTTTTCTTTCGATTGCGGGTAGATTGTTTGATTGTTTGAAGTTCGTTGCGCAGTTCGTCTAAAAACAGCGGGTCGATGACTTTGTGGATATTTTCAAGGCTTGTGTAGTGCATGCCACCTACCCGCCGCGTTATCGGATTAAGCGTTGATTCAAAAACTGCGCCGAAAATAGTCGGAGAGATTCCCGCCCAGTTGAAACCGCTTGACGCCTCGTCGAGTAGCAGTTCCTTAATTTGCGGCGTGAAGTTCGGGATTTCAATCGCGCCACTAAACAGCCCGCCGTTGACGAACGGAAATTTTTTTAGTGTATCGTCGAGGTACGGGTCACGAGCGTCAATCGGAGTGTTGAGCACGTCGAAAAGTAGAATTAAATCTTGCCGAATATTTCTGGAGCCTTCCAACCAGTCACGAAAGATTTTATGCTTGCCGAAAATGCCTGACGACTCGGCGAATAAGCAAAAGACAAGCCTAAC
>JAFSOQ010000070.1 GCA_017446845.1 Selenomonadaceae bacterium
AAATTCATGCGCGCTTACGTCCAGAAGAATCGGTGAGGTGATTTTTTAATGTCAACGGTTGTCATCAGCGGCGCACAGTGGGGCGACGAAGGCAAAGGCAAAATCGTCGACTACCTCGCCGCGCAGGCAGACACAGTTGTCAGATTCCAAGGCGGTTCCAACGCCGGACATACAGTCACGGTCGGCAGCGAAGAATATAAACTCCGTCTCTTGCCGTCGGGCATTTTGTACAAGGGCACCACTTGCGTTATCGGCAACGGCGTTGTCGTCGACCCGCAATGTTTGATTGAGGAAATTGACAACATGCAAGCTCGCGGCGTCGATACTGCCAATATCCGCGTTTCAAATCGCGCTCATGTCGTCCTGCCCTGGCATAAACTTTTTGATGAACTCGGCGAGGAATTACGCGGCACAAATAAAATAGGCACGACCAAACGCGGCATAGGTCCCTGCTACATTGATAAGGCGGACAGAATCGGAATTCGCGTCTGCGATTTAATTGACCGCGAAGAATTTTCCGCTAAAGTTCGCGGCGTCATCAAGATTAAAAATTTGATTCTGGAAAAAGTTTATAATCACGCGCCGCTTGACGCCGAAGAAATTATCCGCGAGTATGAAGTTTACGCCGATAGAATTCGTCCGTTTGTCTGCGATACAATTTCTCTGCTCAATGAACAAATCGACGCGGGCAAGAAAATTTTATTTGAGGGCGCGCAAGCTACCATGCTCGACATTGACTACGGCACTTATCCTTACGTCACGTCAAGTCACCCGATTAGCGGCGGTGTCGGTATCGGTGCGGGTGTTCCTCCGAAAAAAATTGATACGGTTGTCGGCGTCGTCAAAGCTTACTGCACACGCGTCGGCGAAGGTCCTTTTCCTACCGAACAGCTTAACGAAATCGGCGACAAACTCCGCACGGCGGGTCACGAATTCGGAACCGTCACGGGTCGTCCGCGCAGAACGGGTTGGCTTGATGCTTGCGTCGTAAAATACGCGGGGCAACTTAGCGGCACCGATTATATGGCAATCACGCGCCTCGACATTCTCGACGACTTCGACGAAATTAAAATGTGCACCGCTTACAAAATCGACGGCGAAATCATTAACGAAATTCCCGCCAGCTTGAAAGTTTTGGCTAAGGTCGAACCTGTCTACGAAACTTTTGCGGGTTGGAAGACGGATATTTCAAAAATCCGCCGCTATGAAGATTTGCCCGCCAATGCAAAAAAATATCTCGAACGCATGGCGCAAGTCACGGGCATTGCCGTCGGTATCGTCAGCGTCGGTCCCAACAGAGACCAAACCATTGTCCTCGAAAATATTTTTTAACCTGACAGCAAGGAGGATTAATGATACGATTTCGATTTACGAAACCAAAAAAGCATGAACGAAATATAGCGCGAAGTTTTTTTAGCAACGGCTGCTTGGTGACGGACGTTGGGCGAAAGTCATCAATGAAATACTCACACCAATGTTGACAAAAGCTATGGTCGCGGCGGCTAAAAACTCTACTGACGGCAAGATAATTCTTTCCGATAGCAATAAATTTGTTCAAAGTTGGATAGACAGTCACGGCAGAGAATTAATCACGCGCCTTAGTGACGAATCGCAAAAGGCAATCGCGAATTTGATTTATCGCCGGCAAGGTGAGTTAATGCGTCCGCGCGAAATGGCTCAACAAATTCGTCCGCTAATCGGCTTGACTGACCGCCAAGCTCAAGCCAATGCCAATTACCGCGAAAAAGTTTACAATCGGTATCGGGATAACGGATTAAGTTCAGTAGCGGCGGCAGAACGAGCAGATAAAGCGGCGTTGAAGTATGCGGGCAGACAACACCGTCAACGCGCCGAAACAATTTTGCACACAGAGATAGCGTTCGCGTATAATCGCGGAGCCTTTATCGGTGTTCGGCAAGCAATTTCTAACGGCTTAATGGGACGTTGCGAAATGATTTGGACGACTTCAGGTGCTCATCGTGTATGTTCGCGTTGCATGGAACTTAAAGACACTGTAGTCGGACACACTGACGAAAGCGGAGTAAAATTGCCGCCGCTACATCCGCGCTGTCGTTGTGCCATAATGTATCGTGAAATCGGAGACAAGAAACCGAATAAACCACGCGGCTTGGCGGTCGGTAATATTGACTCAACGACTACAGAAGGTAACCCGCCTAAATTAATCGGCAAGCTCGAAGATATGACGCCCGTAACAATTAAAACGACACTCGAACATTATGAGGCACAGATAGTGAATGCGCCGATTGAACACGCTGTGATAATTACTCGGACGGGTGAAATTTATCACTGCAACGGTGACGTGCACGGCATTCCAAAGAGTTATTTTGAACAAATGCGGCACGAACTTGAAGGAGCACACATCACGCACAACCACCCGCCCGGAGCAAAAGAGAACGATAACACTTTCAGTAACGACGATTTTAACAATTTTAATTATTTTAAAATGGCAAGGTTGCGTGGAATTGATGAGAAATTTCTTTATGAGCTGAACCGTAATGCAAAAGATAATGAGCTTGCAAGGTACAGCTTAATAGAAATTTATTCGTTAGGACTTGATTTTTCGGATTATCACTATGCAATTATGCTCAAAGCGTTAATAAAAACAACTTTGCAATGGTTTAATGCCGAGAGTGCCAAAATATACCAAAAATTGAACGAAGAGCAAGGTGCAGAAAGAAAACTCGATGGTGGCAATGCTCCGTATCGGGAATTGCACAAAGAATTTGCACGGCGCATGAAAGTTATCGGTGAGAAATATGGCTTGATTAAAGAGGAGCAATGACGATTAAAGAATTGCAGGAGCGTCTCAAGTTCAATGCTTGGCTCAATGACGGAGAATATAATGTTGAAAATAAATTTACTTGGAAGTCGAGCGATGTAAAATTTGTCGATACTCAAGAAGAATTTGACGCTATTGTTGAAAAATGTATTAAAGAAGGGCTTTGGGGATTGACGCCGGAAGGTATCAAAAAATTTTTGTCTGCCCCTATCGTTTATTCGGGATTTAATGAAACTGACAAGACACCCGAAGAAATTATCAGTGAATTGGCACGCAATGAAAAACATAAAATTGCTGATTCCTGAAGGAGGAATTTTATGGCGAAAAATTTTCAGCAACAAATAACCGACGAGAACGAATTGATAAAGATTCGACGCGAAAAACTGCAAGGCTTTATCGATAAAGGCGTTGAGCCGTTCGGTGCACGCTGCGAGATCACTCATCACGCCTCCGACGTCCGCGCAGAATTCGGCGACATTGAAGGTGAAGTCGACGCGGGCGAAGTTACAATCGCCGGACGCCTCATGGCTATTCGCGGGCACGGTAAAGCAAGTTTCGCGACGCTTGCTGACAGGAGCGGCTCAATTCAAATTTATTTTAAGCTCGACATTCTCGGCGAAGAAAAATACAGCGAGTTCAAACTTTTGGACATAGGCGACATAATCGGACTGCGCGGACAAGTTTTCAAAACCAAGCGCGGTGAATTAACCGTTCGTGTCGAAGATTTTAATTTGCTTGCGAAATCCTTGCGACCCTTGCCCGAAAAATTTCACGGGCTTAAAGATGTAGAAATTCGCTATCGTCAACGCTACCTTGATTTGATTATGAATCCCGAAGTTCGCGAGACTTTTATCAAGCGCAACAAGGTTATCAAGTCAATCCGCAAATATCTGGACGACCGCGACTTTTTGGAAGTGGCAACGCCGGTTTTGTCGACGATTGCGGGCGGCGCGGCGGCTCGACCGTTTATCACTCACCACAACGCATTGGACGTTGACCTTTATTTGAGAATTGCAACGGAATTAAATCTCAAGCGACTGATTGTCGGCGGCTTTGAACGCGTCTACGAAATGGGCAGAGTTTTCCGCAATGAGGGCATGGACGTTCGACACAATCCCGAATTTACTTCCGTCGAAATTTATCAGGCTTACGGCGATTATCGCGACCTAATCGAAGTCACAAAAGGTATCGTCTGCGCGGCGGCTTTAGCTGTCAACGGCACGACAAAAATCACTTATCAGGGCGTCGAAATGGATTTGTCGAACGCGCCCTGCCTCAGCATGAATGACGCGGTTAAAAATAAAACCGGCAAAGATTTTCTGTCGTGCGAGACCGTCGACGAGGCACGCGCTATGGCTGACGAATTGGGCGTTCCATACGAAAAGCGATTCGGTATCGGCGGAATTTTAAACGCGGTCTTCGAGGCTAAGGTTGAGGATGATTTGATTCAGCCGATTTTTATCACGCATCACCCGACGGAAATTTCTCCGCTTGCAAAGAAAAATTTCGACGACCCGCGAGTTACCGACCGCTTTGAATTTTTTGTTTACGGCAGAGAACTTGCCAACGGTTTTACGGAACTCAACGACCCGATTGACCAGCGTGCGCGTTTCGAGGAACAACTTAAACAGCGCGAGGCGGGCGACGAAGAAGCTCACGTCATGGACGAAGATTTTATCCGCGCACTTGAATTCGGTATGCCTCCGACGGGCGGACTTGGTATCGGCGTCGACAGATTGATTATGCTTTTGACGGATTCGCCTTCGATTCGCGACGTGCTCCTCTTCCCGACGATGAAAGTTATCGCCGAGTGATTCGAGGAACGAAAAATGCAATTTATTGACAGAAGTAAAATCAGCGTCAAAGCGGGCGACGGCGGCAACGGTAAATCTTCTTTCCGTCGAGAAAAATTTGTTCCAAAAGGCGGACCCGACGGCGGTGACGGCGGCAAGGGCGGCGATATTGTTCTTGAAGTCGACGAAAATGTTAATACGCTGCTGAATTTCAGATACAATCGCAAATACACGGCGGCGAACGGCGGTTCGGGCGACGTTAAAAAACAATTCGGGCGCGGCGCGGAAGATTGCGTTATAAAAGTTCCTCAAGGCACGCTCGTCAAAGATGCGGAGACGGGCGAAATTTTGGCGGACTTGACCGAACTCGGACAGCGTGCGATTGTCGCCAAAGGCGGTCGAGGCGGTCGAGGTAATGCAAAATTTAAATCAGCGTCGAGACGTGCGCCGACCTTTGCAGAATTCGGAGAACCCGGCGAAAGTCGCGAACTTTTGCTTGAGTTGAAACTTTTGGCGGACGTCGGACTTGTCGGTTATCCCAGCGTCGGCAAATCGAGTTTGATAGCCGCAGTGAGTTCCGCCCGCCCCGAAATCGCCGATTATCATTTTACAACGCTCGTGCCCGTGCTCGGCGTGGTCAGTCTCGGCTACGAAAAATCTTTTGTCATGGCGGATATTCCCGGACTGATTGAGGGCGCGGCGGACGGTGTCGGCTTGGGTCACGATTTTTTACGGCATATTGAGCGCACGAAATTAATTCTGCACATTGTCGACGCGGCGGCGGTTGACGGAAGAAATCCCGTTGACGACTTCAAAAAAATTAATGTTGAGTTGAAACGCTACAGCGAAAAACTTTCCAAGCGTCCGCAAATTCTCGTCGCCAACAAAATCGATTTGCCGCAAGCTGAAGAAAATCTTCCCGCCCTTGAAAAACTCGCACAGCAGAAAGGAATAAAATTTTTTGCAATATCGGCTGCGGCTCACGAAAATCTTGACGCGCTGATAAATTACGTCGGCAAAAGGCTTGAAGAAATCGTTCCCGAAGTCGAACCCGTCGACGAAGTAAAAATTTTCGACGTGGACAAGGAAGAAGACCCCGTAATAATCGAACGCAACGACGCCGCAGAATTTATCGTCCGAAATAAAAATCTGGAAAAAATCGTCGCCATGACAAATTTCGATAACGCGGAAGGTTTGCGACGTTTCCAATTTATTTGGCGCATGAAAAATCTCGACGCGCTGTTGAAGGCTCGCGGAATCAAAGAAGGCATGACGGTTCATATCGGCGGACTTGAATTCGAGTGGCACGAGTAAAAAACGTTGCAGGAATTTTTTCGGGCGCGTAGAAAATTTTTTGTAAAAATAATTTGGGAGTGACTGATTAATGGATAAAGACCAGCTCGCGAAAATGGTTGCGGATAAAATTGACGCGGCGTTGAAGAACAGCGAACATCCGAAAAAATTTTTCATTACGGCGAACGGGCGCGGAGTGACTGACGGCGGCGACCTCTATAACGCGCTTCTTAATGACGTTTTGGGCGTCGTGAGCACCGCATTGGTTGACATCTTCCAGGAATTGGCGGCGGTAAGTTCGGCAAAAGCTGCGGCTGCTGCAGAAAAATCGGCTGCAAGTGCGAAAGCTTCCGACAAACCGGCTGCCGCTGCGAAAGTTCTCGAAAAAACTGCTAAAAGTTCGGGGAAAAAATAATCGACAAATTTTTTTCAATTAGGAATTAGGAATTAGGAATGAGGAATTAGGAATTAAAAACCTACTTCCTATTTCCTACTTTCTAATTCCTAATTATTTTTTTGACGGCAGAAAAATTCTCTGCTACAATGATTTTAAAATGAAATCTCTGAGCTGTACGAAGGAGGATTAAACGCATGGCTCTGATTGTAAAAAAATTCGGCGGCTCTTCGGTTGCGACGACGGAAAAAATTTTGGCAGTTGCGCAAAGAATCCTCACCGAAAAAAAACCCGAAGATAAAATCGTCGTGGTAGTCTCGGCAATGGGCAAAACGACCGATAATTTAATCGCGTTGGCGGGCGGCATAGACACGGAACCTTACAAGGCAGACTACCTGCGCGAACTCGACATGCTGTTGACGACGGGCGAGCAGGTCTCGATTGCGTTGTTGGCTATGGCGTTCAAAAAATTGGGACAGCCCGCAATTTCTCTGACGGGACAAATGGTCGGCATGAGGACAAGTTCGGTGCACACCAAAGGCAGAATTTTGGGAATCAAACCCAAACGCGTGCATGACGAATTAAACAAAGGTCAAGTTGTAGTCGTTGCAGGTTTTCAAGGTGCAGACTCGTTCGGCGACCCTGTAACTTTAGGACGCGGCGGTTCGGATACTTCTGCCGTGGCGTTGGCGGGTGCGCTCAAAGCTGACGAGTGCGAAATTTTTACCGACGTCGACGGCGTTTACTCGGCTGACCCGCGCATCGTCAAAAACGCTCGCAAGATGAAAGAAATCACTTATTACGAAATGTTGGAGATGGCTCGCCTCGGTGCGGGAGTTATGCAGCCGCGCTCGGTTGAAATGGGACAATTCTTTAACATTCCGATTCATGTGCGCTCGACTTTTACTAAAGAGCCGGGCACGATTATCAGGGAGGACTATACGGTGGAGGAAAAAGATTTTGAAATTCGCGGCGTCGCCCACGATATGAAGGTTGCTAAAATTTCCGTTATCGGCGTCCCGAATAACCCCGGCGTCGCCTACACGCTTTTCCAAGCTTTGGCAGAAGCAAATATTGATGTCGATATGATTGTCCAGAGTATTCGCAACATCGACAGAAATATTAACGACATTGTTTTTACGATTAACTTGAACGACTTGCCCGAAGCAAAAAAAATTGTCGGCATTGCCAGCGAAAAAATTAACGCCGCGTCGGTTTTGGTCGAAGAGGATATGGCTAAAGTTTCAATCGTCGGCGCGGGTATGTTGGGCAGCCCCGGTGTTGCCGCAAGAATGTTCGGCGCGCTCGCCCGCGCAGATGTCAATATCGACATTATCAGCACGTCGGAAATCAGCGTATCATGTCTCGTCAAAGGTTCGCAAGTCACCGAGGCAGTCAACGGCATTCACGACGAATTTTTCCCCGACAGGTAATTAGGATTTAGGAGTTAGGATTTGGGATTTAGGGTTTTGGACTTGTCCCTTATTCCGGAGATTAGATTATGAAAATTTACGATTGCTTTACGTTCTTTAACGAGCTTGAACTTTTGGAATTGCGGCTTGAAAGTCTTTATGATGTCGTTGATCGTTTTGTAATCGTCGAGGCGGATAAAACTCATGCCAATATTCCCAAGCCGTTTAATTTTTACGAACACAGAGACCGATTCAAAAAATATTTCCCGAAAATAAATTACATCATGGATACTTCTGTCGTGGCTTATAAAGGCGTCGGCGATTGGTCGATTGAAAATAATCAGCGCAATAATATCATGAAGGGCTTGACTGACGCCGAACCCGACGATTTGATTATGATCAGCGACGCCGACGAATTCCCCGACCCCGAAATTATTAAGACGATTCGCGAAAGTTTTTCCGACGAAAACAAACGCATTGACCTTGTTGCATTTTATGACACGACGCCTTTTACAAAAAATGTTTTGGTGCCGTTTCATTGCGGAATAAAAATTTCGTCCTTTTTGGATTTAAGCCCGATAAGTTTTCATTTAAGGTCGTATATTTATTATTTTAATTGGAAATCGGATTTGCCCTGCGAAGGAACTTCTCTTTGCAAGTTCAAGCATTTGCAGTCGCCGCAAGCCCTGCGCAGAGTTCGTAAAGGTTTACCGCGTGTCGTGGACGGCGGCTGGCATTTTTCTTACATGGGCGGCGTCGATAGAATCACGGAAAAAATGCAGGCGGCAGTTGAAGACGTGGAGCGTTTTCACGAGAACAAAAAATATCTCGATAAAAAATTCGTCGAAGATGCAATGGCGAACGGAAAATATTTTCATGAGACCGCGACATTTTACTCCTGCGACGTGAGTGAAATAAAATTACCCGCGTTGAAAGATTTTCTAAAAAAATATCCGCACTTCGTCAGAAGTTGATAAAAAGCATCGGGGAGAAAATCCTCGGTGCTTTTTTCTTTGGCTTGCGCATTTTGAATTCCACAGCTACAATATAAAAAAATTTACGGAGGCTTACAAATGACAGAACGCGAATTAACCGGTTTAATGTATGAACTTTTATCGCCCGAAGAAAATCCGGAATGCGGACGGCTCTATCTGGAATTGTTCGATAAACATGTCCTGCGTCTTGAAATGTCAAAATCGGAATTGAACAACGCGGAAATTTACGGAGAATATCCGACGAAATTCACTGAACGCACGCGCTACATCGATTTGGCAATCATCACGTTGAAACGTTTCATTCCGGTTGAGGTTAAAATTGAGGCGGGAAGCGGGCAATCGCAATGCGACGATTATTTGCGCGAGGCTCAAATTCATAATCGTAAATATTATTTTAATGAGCCGCCTATGCTTTATTATTTGACGTTGCACGGATATTTTCCCGAAAGAACGAGCGCACCTAATACGGGCTACGGCGATATTGACGAATTGGGGATTCATCAGGATAAAATTATAAAGCTAACTTTTCGCACGGAACTTTTGCCTTGGCTTGAAGAGTGCTTGAAACATGCGCCCAAAAATTTTTCTTGCCGAAATAATTTGTCGCGTCTTCTCTCCTACGTTCGCAAAATTACGCAAAGAACTAAGCCACAGTTACAAGTCGAAGATATTATGCGCAAATTTTTCACGGCATTGGACGAACGTTTTGACGAAAATTTTTGCAGGCGTTATCGTCTCAAGCGCAAAATGATTCAGCCATTTGAAGAAGGTAACTGGCAACGTGAAATCCTAAAGTTTTTTGAAAAGGGACGTTCCGCGCCAGGAATAAATTATCTTTGCACGGACGCAACGGGTAATGTCATAAGGTTTGATGACGACAAAGAACTTAGATTTTACACAGAATGCTACAACGGCGGCGAAAATGAATTCCAGACGGAAAGAAAACTCAACGCGGGCTTCGCGATTTACGACAACAGAATAGACAATTACCTTTACAAAACGGCGGACATTAAGCGGTTGCTCAGCGGGAAAAATATTTTGCCTGAAGAATTTATCAAAGCTTATCGTCAGAAATTCGCCGGTTGTATTGGATTAACAGAGTTGCACGACGCATACGGCAACACCATTGATTTTAAAAATGTTGACGAGACTTTGAGGCAGTTTAATAATCAAGAAGACATTGACCGTGCGGTTGATAACATCATGACAGAAATAGAAAAACTTCTTAGGAGATTTATTTATGGATAAAAAATTTTTGAATGACTTCCCGATTTTGCGCAGTAAAATGAACGGGCACCCGTTGGCATATCTGGACAACAGCGCGACGACTCAAAAGCCCGATATTGTCGTCCGTTCCATTTGCGGCTACTACGGCGGCTGCAACGCCAATCCTCATCGCGGCGTTTACGAATTGAGTGTCAAGGCGACAAAGGTTTACGAGGACGCACGAATTAAAGTTGCCAAATTTCTCAACGCAAAACCGCAGGAAATTATTTTCACGAAGAATGCAACCGAATCGCTCAACTTGGTCGCTTACAGCTACGGCTTGAACAATCTGCGCGGCGACGACGAAATTTTAATCACAATCGCCGAGCACCACTCCAATCTTGTGCCGTGGCAGAGAGTGGCTAAGGCGACGGGCGCGAAGTTGAATTACATTTACTTGACGGCGGACGGAAATTTATCGGAGGAAGAGATTGACAAGAAATTGACGCGGCGCACGAAAATTTTAGCCGTCACGCAAATTTCAAACGTGCTCGGACTCGTCAACGACATAAAAACTTTGGCGGCAAAAGCTCACGAAGTCGGAGCGGTTATCGTCGTCGACGGCGCGCAATCGGTTCCGCATATTCCCGTTGACGTTCAAAACTTGGACGCGGACTTTTTGGCGTTTTCCGGTCATAAAATGTTATCGCCCATGGGTATCGGAGTTTTGTACGGCAAGCGCAAACTTTTGGAGGAAATGCCCCCGTTCCTCAGCGGCGGCGACATGATTGAATACGTTGAGGAACAGACGACGACTTTTGCCGAATTGCCGCAAAAATTCGAGGCAGGTACTCAAAACGTCGGAGGAGCGGCGGGCTTGAGCGCAGCGATTGATTATTTGCAAAAAGTCGGTTTCGAGGAGATTGAACGCATTGAACGAGACTTGGCAACGTTCGCGATTGCCGAGCTGAAAAAAATTCCCTACGTCGAACTTTACGGCTGCGAGACAGAAAATAAAATCGGAATCATTCCGTTCAATATTAAGGACGTGCACCCGCATGACGTGGCGACTATTCTTGACGCGGAAGGCCTGGCGATTCGAGCCGGTCATCATTGCGCGCAACCGCTGATAAAATATTTGGGACAAAATTCAACTTGCCGCGCGAGTTTTTATTTTTACAACACGCGACAAGATGTCGAACGATTAATCGAAGGTATTAAAAAAGTAAGGGGGATAATGCATCTTAATTAATCACGTTCGTGCATTTGCTTAATGCAAATACTGCGAACATATTAATATTATTCTTTGCGAGGCATTGGCTTTAGCTTGAAATTTCGTCACAAAGGCAAATCAGGTTTTAACTACCCTCGGCAACCGGATTCGCCAACCACTCACAAGTAAGAAAGACCAACTATAAAAAGTCAAGAAAGAATTTCGTAGGGAGAATTTTGGGAGAGAATAGCATGAACAGTGTAACAAAGTTTACGAGCAACGGCACCGATACAATTTAAATGATGTTTACCTTCCGCTCGCTTCTTTTGGTAAAAGGCTTTGAAAACAGGATCTATATTTGAAGCGACAAGAGCAGCGCG
>JAFSOQ010000071.1 GCA_017446845.1 Selenomonadaceae bacterium
AGACGGCGAAACTCCCAACAAAAAAATTTCCAGCGTCGCTCTTGCTATAACTAAAATCGAGCGGCGTTGGTCCGGCAAAAAAATCAAAGAAATTCTTCACGTCGAAGTCAGCTGTGCAAATGAACAAGGGACGGTTGCAAAAACAATTAAAGTTCTGGCAAGCGATTTCAAGAAAATATTCGAGGTAATTCGGCGGGAACTTCCTGCGGCATACATCTCATTGGGAGATTTCGACGCGAAGGAAGAATATTTGACGAAAATTTATCACCGCGATGCAGAAAAAGCAGAAGTTGAATATCATTCCGACCTTGGCGGTTGGGTGGAATTTGAAGGAATTACGCCACAATTTTACGTTGGCGAGGATAGATTTTATGCCGAAATGAAAATTGCCCTTCCGAATGTTGCTTATGCAAACCGTCACGAAATTTTCATCGATGGTTTCAGCTTCAGGAAAATCGGGCACGAGAATGACGTAATTGAAATTTTATGGATCGTCGCGCACATCGCGTTGTCGCTGTTTTGGCTAAGGAAATTCGGCATAGATTTCCGTAGCGTAGTCTTCGTTAAGGGCAAATCGAACCTTTTTAAGACAACAGTGGTGTCGCTCGTTGCAAACATCTTCGCCAAAAATCGCCGAAAAGCAAATATCCGCCTGTCTTCGACGAAAGCCTACACGCAAGAATTTGTAACCAAAATGCGCGACAATATTGCTCTCCTCGACGATTTTTCTAACACCGCTGGAGCAAATAACGCCTTAGCCCGCGAGAATACCGAAACCGCAATTCGGGCTGTCGGCGACGGGATGTTTTCCGGCAAGATGAACATCAGCGATTTATCAGAAGGTCGCGTAGATGATGTACAAAGTGTAGTTGTTATCACAGGTGAAGACGAGCTCAGCTTGAGCGAATCTAGTCTCTACCGGTTGATTGTCTTGCCAATAGTCGAGGGAACTTTTGACAAAAAGATTCTGGCGAGGTATCGAGAGAATCAAGATATTTTTCAGCGTTATTTCGCCCTTTTCGTGCAATTCTTGACAGAATGCGGTTTTGGCGCAGTCAGCGAGTGTGCCTCACATTTTATTCAGTATCGCGAAATTTATTCTGAGAAATTATCCGTTCCGCGATTTATTGATGCCGCCGCCGCGCTGGCTGTTGAGATTGATTTAATCGTCGCATTCGGCAGGTATTGCGGCATGAATGAGGCAGAAATGGCAAATTATCGTCAACACGCCCTAAATTCCGTCGAGGAAGTCATGCGGCAAAATTTCAAATCATCCAAAGAATCATTGCCCGATTTGCGATTCCTTCACGCGCTCTTGCAAAGTATCGGCACGGGAAAATATAACGGTCTTGCAGTGAGCGAGGCGGAGTACGTTGCCGATTCTGCGAGCTTTATCGGTTTCCGCGAAGATTCAACCAGTACGATGTGGCTCCGTTTCGATGACGCTTATAACCTCGTCGAAAAATTTTATCAACGCCAAAACGAACAATTTCTTACGACGGCGAAAACTATTAAAGAAATTTTGCTTCGCAAGGGTCTTTCGGAAGGTAAACTTATGCCTGAAGGTCAAGGCGGCAGCGAATACTTGCGAAAATCCAAGAAGCCGCCTCGCAAATGGTTTCTCGTTCTCAAAATGGACGCTGTAGAAAAATTTTTGGACGAAAACAAGGAGGATATTTAAATG
>JAFSOQ010000072.1 GCA_017446845.1 Selenomonadaceae bacterium
ATACTCCCCGCGAAAAGGAATTTGTTCGCGGCATTATCGCTAAGAACCAGAATAGCTTTGTCGGCGGCGTTGCCGATATTAAACACATGAAAGCCATTGCGGGCAAGCTCAATACTGGCGACGGATTCATATATATAACCGTGCTATTTTTGAAAGAGGCTTGCAAACATGAGGGATTCGATTATCGCAAGCTCGTTTCGGATTTAGTCGCCGACGGCTTTTTTATCCCGTCGAATAGAATCAAAAAGGGTTGCAAAAAGCCACTCGATACCGTTCAGAAAAAAATTGGTGAAACAAACGCCGATTGCTACAGAATTCCGCAATCAGTCTTTGACGAGAAAGAATAACACACTGTTTTTAGGGTAGGAAGTTAGTAGGAAGTTTCCTACCAGTTTCCTACTTTTTTCCTACCTAAAACTTGCCGTAATAACGCCATTTATAAGCAAAAGTAGGAAAGTAGGAAGGTAGGAAATAAAATATTTCTCGTATGCGAAAAAAAAATACACACACCGAAATTTTTCCCAACACGTGTTCTAATACTGTTGCTAAAATCACACAAAACGCTGTGTTTATTTTTTTCCTATATAGATGTGTAAAATAGTTTCCTACTTTCCTACCTTCCTACCAATAGTGTTTTTTTCGCGTCATGGTGCGATTTATTAGGTAGGAAATTAGGTAGGAAATTAGGTAGGAAATTTCCTACCACGATTCGGAGGAAAGAAAATGGCAGATTTAAAAGCTCGTTGGTTGTCTCTGATTGATGCGTATTCCGCCGAAAGCGAAGAGGCTATTGCGGCACCTGCTCAAATTTCTAAGCTTGAAAATGAAGAACCTATCGCGGAAGTTGCTCGCCGCGAACAGGCACAACCGCAAATTGATTCTGTATCGGAGGCAACTGAAAATTCGCCAACAGTGGCGACAGAGGAAATAACAGTCTACACGGCGACGCCCGCCGAAATAAATTATTGGCACGCAAGCGGCTGTAATGTGTTTTTGCAAACATTGCTCCGCGAATACGATTTAGATAATTCGTCTGCAAATGTAGCGGCGTATAATCATTTCAAAATTGGACTGGACGAAAAACGGCATATAGCGACGTTTGCAATAGATGACACCCATTTTTACGCGATAGAGTTTAACAAATGGAATTGTGCTCCGGTGAATAAAACACGGGCGCGGGACGTATTGGAAAAAATCAGCGCGATTAGAATTGCCACAAGCCGAATTGTGGAATTTTGCGGCGTTGAAATTGAAAGATTCGATTAGGAACAAAACGCCCGCTCGCGTCGTCGTCGCCACTCATTAGGAACGAGACCGGTTAAGGGGAGGCAAAAAATATCGGCACCAAAAATTTGAGTTTTTCCGCCAAAAATCCTAAAAGGGCGTCGACGGGAAAAAATAATTGTCGGCAAAGTTCACTTACCGGTTATCTTCGCAGATAACCGCACAAAGCCCATAACGGCGCGAAGAATCAGCAGAAAAAATTTGTAACAAGCCGATGACGGGCAGGGCGATAAAAATCCTTATCGATAATCGGAGTGGCAACCGCTCTGTCATAACGTGAAAAAGAAATCGAAATCAAACAGGGGATAGCAACTCGGATTAAAGCCGCGCCCTGCCTAACTTTTGCTAACAAATTCGTGGCCTAAAATGTTAATAAATGTTGACATTTCAGCGGCCTAAACCTGATAAAACTTGATAAATTGTCGGCTATAAAATTTTACGATAATACGAAATCGGCGGGAGAGTTCCTGCCGATATTTTATTACGCATAAATATCTTGGGATTTATCAACATTTATCAGCGGCAATGCGTTCAAAATGGCTTTGCATGAGTAAAGTTTTGGCGTGCACCCGCCCCCGCAAAATCAGAAAAATAAGGTATGCAGGGGGCACTTTCAGATATAGTTTCTGGAAAAACTTTTTCGATAGACAATAATTGACTTTTTCGGCGAAGTCGGCGGCGTCTACCAATAAAAAACACACAAAGACAGATACTGTGTTTTGATAACTTTTCATTTACAGATAATCGCGTTTAACCGTAAATGAAGCTTAACCCGATATTATTCACTTTGTATTGAATCAGTCACTTCTTTTTTTTTTAGCAACTGATTGACAAGTTAATTGCTATATGATATATTTAGTGCATAAATTTTAAAGGAGTTGTTGATAATGACAATGCAAGTGACAGTAGGAACGATTGAAACTGCAAATGCGGCTGTCGTCGGCAATTCCTTTTCAGAAGCTCTCGCGGCAGATTGGCTCGCGTTCAATGCTGATAAAAAAGCCGCAACCGTTATGACTTATGGCAAGGCGATTAAAAATTTCTTCGGTTGGCTCTCCGACAATGGAATTAAAAATCCTAGCCGCAATGACGTTATCGCCTACCGCGAAAGCTTGTGTTCTTCAAAGAAAATTAGCACGTCTCGTTTGTACTTGACCGCCGTAAAAGTTTTTAGCAAATGGCTCGCGTCGAAAGGCTTGTACTTTGACTTCGCCGCCGGTGTCGGAACTCCGAAACTTGACGAGGAAGCCGATACCCATAGCCGCGAAAGTTTGACCTTGACAGAGGCTAAAGACGTTTTGAACTCGTTTTCTGGTACCGATGAGAAAACGCTCCGCGATAAACTGATTATGCGCCTTATGTTGAATTGCGGCTTGCGTTCCGTCGAAGTCACTCGCCTTGATACTACCGACATTGAAAAAAGGCACGGAAAAACTTTTCTCCGCATTTGGGGAAAAGGACGTTCCGCCAAAACTGCCCGCGTTGAAATTTCAAAAACGGTTTACGATATGATTCTTGATTATCTGCACGTTCGCGGCGCAAAGTTCAAAGCGGGCGAACCGATGTTTACTTCAACGGCTAATCGCAATCGCGGGCAGAGACTTCAAACGCAATCGATTAGCAAGCTCGCGAAAAGAACTTTCCGCGCCGTCGGTATCGATAGCCCTTATATAACTTGCCATTCCTGCCGCCACACATGCGCCACGCTCCTTTTGCTTGAAGGTACCGACCTTGCCCGCGTTCAAAAACTTTTGCGTCATAAATCAGCGTCGACGACCGCAATTTATAGACATGACATTTCCGAAAGGAACGATAACACAGTTCAAACTTTGTCTGATTTACTTGACGTTGCTTGAAGGGGGGAAACTTTATGGGGGAATCACAAGGACGCCGCGAAAAACGAATTGCCTTGACGATGACTATTGGTGACTATAACCGCCTTGTCACGTTCGCAAATGTCACGGGCAAGCCGCCCGCCGTCGCCGCCCGCAATATTCTGATTGAATATTTGGATACACACGAAAAAGATATTGACGAGGCACAACGCGCCGCCGCTAATTATCACGCGGCACTTAAAAACCTTAACACTCGCGCCATTTCACTTTTTGCAGAGGCGTAAAAAAATAATCCCGTGTCGGTTTTCTTTGACGCGGGATTTTTGGCTTAAAGCAAAAGAACCGCTCGCCGCAGTTCCTTTGTGTGTTATTTGTGAAATCCTTTAGAAAAACTTCACGTTTTTATTATAAGCAATGCCGACTATTTTTTCAACGTTTATGACTTAAGGAGGCATAATCATGCAACAGCAATCAATCACTCCGCAGGGAGAAAAGAAATATACTACAAAAGAATTTGTCACTTTAACGGGAATAACACGCGGAACGCTCTCGCGTTGGGTTTGTGAAGGTAAACTTATTCCCGCCGTTCAAAACGGAAAAGGCAAGCCGTCATATTATTCCGCCGCTCAAATTGAAGTGGCGAAGAAACTTTTCGGCAAGTCGACAGAGGCAACGTCGGCAAATGTCATTCCGCTTTTCGGCACCAACGAGGAACCCGCACCCGCCACAACCAACGCTGATTCTGATTCGGCAACGACTTTACAGAATTCTGAAAAGTCGATTGAACCTGTCGACACACCCGCTGATAATAGCAAAACTCGCATTGATACGCGTTTTGAAACCAACGGAACCGATGACGACGAATTGATTGACCCGCCAACGCAAGCAAACTGTGTTTTTGATTCGCCCGTCGAAATCACTGCAAACGGTTATCAGGGTTTGGAGAATTCTACAAAGGCTGTTATCGAAGAAACCGCCACTAAAGTTGAAGAAAAAATCAGTTGCGATGCTACAAACAACGGCGTCGCCGTTCCTGCCGCTGAAAAAAATTTCCTGCCAATGACGATTCAACCGGCATTTGAGAATATACCACAAGTTTTGAAAGACTTGTCGCGTTGGCTCTGTTGGCGTCTTATTCCCGCCGACCCGAAACCTAAAAAAGTTCCTATGTCGCCTAAAAATGGGCGTCTCGTTAATGCGTCTGTTACAGCCCCTAACAACTGGTTGACTTTCGACGAGGCTATTAGCTGGTACAATCGCGGGGAGTGTTCCGGAATAGGATTCGCCTTGACAAATACGCCGCCGAAAGTGTGTTGTGTCGACGTTGACCATTGCGTTAATCCCGACGGAACTTTGACGGCAGAGGCACAAGCCGTTATGGAAACTTGCCAAAATTCTTTTACTGAAAAATCACAGTCTTTGACAGGGATTCATATCTGGTTTATCGATGATGACTTCAACGGCGGGCGCAAGAAAGACCCCGTCGAAGTTTATGCCGCCGACAGATATATTTGCATGACGGGCGTCCGTGTTCTTAATTCGTCGGAGGAACTTAAAACCGTCAACGGGGCTTGCAACGCTGTTATCGCTAAATTTATCGGCGACAGAGGCGGCAACCTTTTCGATAAATCTGCCGCGTCCGTTGAGAATTCACCCACTGAAAACTTTTTGCAGAAATCTGCAGAAAGTTTAATCGCTGAAACCGCCGCGCCGATGACCGACGCCGACCGCGAACTTGTCAAATATTTTCGCTCCGACAAATGCCGCCAACGCGATTTAAATATGTTTAACCTTTTCAGCGGCAACACTGCCGAATATTTCAAAAACACAGGAAAGCCCGTTGATGATTCTGTCGCCGACTGTGACCTTATGTTGAAGATTCTATATTATATAGTCAATGCACCCGATGACGCCAAAAAAGGGCAACGCGCCTTAAATATTTTCGGGCAATCGGAATTATCAAAGCGTGCAAAATGGATTGAACGCGAAGATTATAGGATTCGCACTTTAGCCGCCGCTTTTGATATATGGGTTGAAAATGGGCGCAAGACAATTAAGACGACGGCAACCGACGACGGAACCGCGCCCGATGACGACCCGATAGCCGCGCTTAAAGCTGAATTGCGCGAAGTAAATAAAGCTATCGTCGACTTCAACGCACAAAAGGACGCGGCAACTAAAAAGCTCCGCGATGTTGAAACTTTCGACAGTGAAACTGTGTTTTCAGAGGAAGTCACAACGGCGGCGGCGTTCGCTCGTCTCTTCGATAAGCAAACCTTTTCCGACTTCCGCCGCGAAGTCAAAAATTATGGCGACAAGCACAAAGACGAAAAAGTTTCCGTCACTGATTGGCTCTCGGAAGTTAAAGAACGCGCCGCCGAAATCAACAATCGCAAAACAGATTTGACAACCCGCCGCAATGAGATTCAAGCCGAAATTGATTCGCTCTCTTTTGTTCAAAGTCTTGACGCCTTGAAAAATTTCGTTATTCCGTCTGGTTATAGCGTCTCCGCTGAATATGGCATTGAAAAAATCGAAGGGGAAAAATCAATCCCCGTTTGCATTCGCCCCGTCATTATCACCGGAAAGACTTACAGCGTCGAAGACAAAATTTTCAAACTGAATTTGGCGTATATGACGGCGTCGGGAAAATTGGAAACTTTAGACCCGACAGAGGCGGCGACCGTATTTAATAAAAATAAGCTCGTCGACTTGTCTAACAGCGGCTTGCCCGTCACAACTACCAACGCCACGCACCTTGTCGATTATCTTTACAATTTCAGCGCGTGTAACGAGAACACACTGCCTTTGACTAAGTGTGTTAATCGCTGTGGTTGGCAGAAATTTGACGGCAAGGAATATTTCATAGACCCGCGCCGACCTTGTGTTATTCCAAACGAGGATAAAAATTTCAGAGTCTCGGTTGACGATGTGCGCAGTGAATTTGCTAAGCATTTAAAACAAGTGGGCAGTCTTGACGAGTGGAAAAAGATATACAAGTTGGCAAAAAAATCCCCCGTTGCAAGACTTAGTGTCGCCGCGTCTGTCGCTCCAATTTTGCTTGACGTTTTGGGCGAAAGGAATTTCTTGCTTTATATCGTCGCTCCGACCCGCGCCGGTAAAACTACCGCTTTGCATTTAGGCGCGTCGGCAGTCGGCGACGAAAAAATTATTCGCTCCTTCGACGCCACTAAGAACGGCTTAGCGGGCGCGGCGGCCGATGTCAATGACTATGTGTTTTGCGTCGACGAAAAGCAGGTTGCCGACAATTATTTGAAAGACCAATTTAATAATCTCGTCTACGCGCTTGCAAACGGTTTAGGGCGGACAAAGCTTAACAAAGATTCGACGCTCAAAAAAATGCAGGATTGGCGAACTATCGCAATTATGACCGGTGAAACTCAAATGCTCTCCGATAATGTCACGGGCGGCGCGAATACACGCCTTTTGACTATCAAAGCTCCGAAAGAAATACTATCTGCTACCGACTGCAAAATTATTCGTGACATAATCAAGAACAATCACGGGCACGCACTCCCTAAAGTTATCGATAAAGTTCAAGAAATCGGGCGCGATAAACTCCGCGAAATATTTGAGGAAATGATTGACGTTTTCGAGGCGAAGTTTCCGGAAATACTCCCCGAATACCGCCGTTATATGGCAGTGTTGACACTTGCCGACACTCTGTTAAATGCCGCCTTATTCGGCAACACCGTAGAGACTGCCGACGGCAAGACAATCAAGGCAAGCGACGACGCTATTATTAACGCGGCTAAAATTTTCCCGCTGATACCGACAATCGCTGAAATTTCCGATACTCCCCGCGAAAAGGAATTTGTTCGCGGCATTATCGCTAAGAACCAGAATAGCTTTGTCGGCGGCGTTGCCGATATTAAACACATGAAAGCCATTGCGGGCAAGCTCAATACTGGCGACGGATTCATATATATAACCG
>JAFSOQ010000073.1 GCA_017446845.1 Selenomonadaceae bacterium
TTGCCGACGATTTCAAGCATGAGCCGCTGACTGTAAATCAAGCCGCCCGTGCGATTCATATTATGCAACATTGCGTCGGGATAAACAAGAAGCTTGTCAACGATATTTGTAATTTTTCTTGTGCAGTAGTCGACGTTGATTGTCGAGTCGGGAAGAATCACGCGTTCAACCGAGCTGTGAGAAATGTCGCGCTCGTGCCAAAGGGTAATGTCTTCCATAGCGGCGATTGCATTTCCTCTGACAAGCCGAGCCATTCCCGCGACGCGTTCGCAGTTAATCGGATTGCGCTTGTGCGGCATGGCGGACGAGCCTTTTTGTCCGGGCGAAAAATATTCTTCAGCCTCGCGAATGTCGGTGCGTTGAAGGTTGCGAATTTCGGTCGCGATTTTTTCCAAGGTGCTCGCGACGATTGCAAGTGTTGTCATATATTCGGCGTGGCGGTCGCGCTGAATAACTTGTGTTGCCAATCGGACGGGCGTCAAGTCCAATTTCTTGCAAACGAGTTCTTCAATCTTCGGGTCAATGTTTGAATAAGTGCCGACCGCGCCGCTTAGTTTTCCGACGCTGACAATTTTTTTAGCGTGTTCGACGCGTTCAATGTCCCGTTCGATTTCCGCGCTCCAAAGTAAAAGTTTCAAGCCGAAAGTCATCGGTTCCGCGTGAATGCCGTGAGTGCGTCCAATGCAAGCCGTGTGTTTAAATTCGACTGCGCGGCGTCTCAAAACTTCGCGGAACTTTTTCAAGTCGTCAAGGATAATTTCCGCCGAACGTTTCATCATCAAGCAAATCGCGGTGTCTTTAACGTCGCTGGAAGTCAAACCCTTGTGAATATATTTCGAGTCCTCGCCGACGTATTCGCCGACGCAAGTCAGAAAAGCAATGATGTCGTGGTGCGTGACGGATTCGATTTCGTGAATTCGTTCGAGATTGAAATTTGCTTTGGCGCGAATATTTTTTGCGGCTTCGACTGGAATTTCTCCGAGTTCAGCCATTGCGTCGCAAGCGGCAAGTTCAACGTCAAGAATCGTCTGCCACTCGTTTTCTATCGACCAAAGTTTTCCCATCTCCGGCAAAGTGTAGCGTCTAATCATATCTCTTCCTCCAATCAGTAACGATTTATCTTCAAAGATTCGTGGCAATTTGTAAAAGCTTTGTTGCCGATTTCGGCGGACGCGGGCAATTCAACCGTCAAAAGATTTTTGCAACTTCTAAAAGCACTGCTGCCGATTTTTTTTACGGAACGGGGCAATCTGATCGACTCAAGGCTTTTGCAATCGCGAAAAGCTCCGTTGCCGATTTCCGTGACGCCGTCGGGGATTTTTATCTTCTCAAGCTTTTCACAGCCTTTAAACGTGCCGTTATAAATTTTCGCAATAGAAACGGGAAGTTTTATTTCGGTGAGACTTCTGCAGTGACTGAAAACGGCATCGGCAATTTTCGTAACGGAATCCGGCAATTCAATTTTTGTAAGACGACGACAACCGTAAAAGGTAAATGCTCCCGACGATTTAAGCGTATCGGGAATTTTAATCGTGCGCAAATTGCTGTAACCGGAAAAAGCGTAGTCGCCAATCTCCGTGACGGGCAGCCCGTCTATCATGTCCGGAATAACGACGGAAGTAACAGAATTTCTGTCGCCGATATATTTGCGAATTTTAATTCCCGAAATCTTTTTAAGATATTTAATCTTATCCTTTCCCGCAATAAGATACTTTGTGTTTTTCGCGATGTAAAGGACTTCGGCGAGGTGCGGATTTTTATTAATCTGTTCTTTCGTGAGACCGCGAACTTCTTTGAGCTTTTCACAGCCAATAAAAGCCCCGTCATCAATTTCGGTCGAAGGATTAATCGTTACGCATTCCAAATTTGTACAATACGCGAAAGTTTCCTTATAAATTCTGCGAACGGAAGCGGGAATTTTTATCTCGGTCAGACTTTCGCAACAACTGAAAGCCCTGTTGCCGATAGTCGTAACGTTATCGGAGATTTTTATCTCGGTCAGACTTTCGCAACAACTGAAAGCCCTGTTGCCAATGCTCGTGACGCCGTCGGGGATTTTTATATCGGTCAGACTTTTGCAATAACTGAAAGCTCCGTTGCCGATAATCGTAACGCCGTCAGGGATTTTTACCTCCGTCAAACTCTTGCAATAAAAGAAAGCATTCTCGCCAATAATCGTAACGCCGTCGGGAATTTTTATCGTCTTTAGGTTTTCACAACCGCTGAAAGCATATTCGCCAATAATCGTGACGCCGCCGGGAATTGTCACTGCCTCCGCGTTGCCAACATATTTATCAATTTTAATTCCCGTTTCGGTTTGAGAATATTTAAAATCCATTGTCGATAATCCTTACAAGTCTAAATAATAATGCGTCGACAACTCGACGAGTTCATCGGCAACAAGCGAGTGAAAGCCCGCGTAAGATAAATTTTCTGCCTGCGCGGAAAAAGTGTAGTGACCGACAGCCCAAGCCGCGACTTGTCGAGTTTCAGAAATTTTTGCAACGTAAATCGTCGTGCCCGTCGTCGTATCCACTCGCCACTTGACGCCCGTCACGCCGCTTATGTCTTGAAGTGCTTCGCCTTCCGCACGCTTATGAGTTCTGACCGTCAAAGAAACTGTCGGCTCCCATCTGCGCCCGTAGCGAATTTCTGCAATGCCTTTCCCCGCGTAAATTGCAGTTATCTCGTAACCGGATTTCCGTGGCATGTACAACGGGACAAATTTCACCGCGCGAGAAACTTCGGCAAAATTCGCGTAGACAACTTTTTGGTCGGGCAAGGCGACTGTCTCAACGGTTTGCGGCAGCGGCGCGGAAGGTCTTGTTATCGGCGGCGGCTGCGTCGGAGTTATCGGCTGCGGTTTTGGTTGCGGCTTTGGTTCAATTATCGGTTGAGGTTTTTGTTCGGGCTTTGGTTCAATTATCGGTTGAGGTTTTTGTTCGGGCTTTTGCTCGATTATCGGTTGCGGTTTTTGTTCGGGCTTTTGTTCAATTATCGGTTGAGGTTTTTGTTCGGGCTTTGGTTCAATTATCGGTTGAGGTTTTTGTTCGGGCTTTTGCTCGATTATCGGTTGCGGTTTTTGTTCGGGCTTTTGCTCGATTATCGGTTGCGGTTTTTGTTCGGGCTTTTGTTCAATTATCGGTTGAGGTTTCGGCTCGACAGACGGCTGAGGTTTTGGCTGCGGCGTCTGCTCAATGACAATGGATTCTTCTCCGCGTTGTCTGTCCTTTTGATTTGCGCTGTCCTTAAGTTTTTGTTCATTAGTTTTTTCTTTTTCCTTGCGCGTCTGCTTGAGTTTTTTCTTGCGTTCCTTGATTTCTTTATTGGTCTCCTGCGTTCGTTCCGTCGATAAACTTTCCTTCAAGGCGGGATTTATTTCGTCAAGCTCTTCATCAGAATCATTTTGTTCCGCCGCGATTAACGAAAGTTCTTTATCCTCTTCCGCCGCGTAACCCGCGCACGGAAATTGAATCGCCGCCAATATCGTGAGCAAAGCGATTTTACTTTTAAAGTTCAAGAAGTACTCCTCCCAAATTCAAAATTGCTTTTAATGCCTCGCGCCGATTATAATTCATAAAAAAATTTATCGCAATTACTTCAATCAATACGTTGCAAATTTTTCTTGAAAATTTTGGAATAACTGTGGTATTATGTGCAACAAGGAGGTTGATTTATATGGTTAAATATGAAGTAAAAATGACGAACATCGGCAAAGACGCAGTGACTTATCTTGAGAGCAACAGCGCGTTCATTCTGATTGATGAGAAAATTCGTCCCGCTCTGAAAGATATGGTCGTCGAACACACGGTCGGCGAATTGGCAGCGGAAATCGTCGCGGGCGACAAGCTCAAGGTCGGCAAGAGTGAATTCGATGTCGTGAAGGTCGGCGACGCGGTCAATCAAAATCTGCGCGAAGAAGGTCACTGCACGGTTGTCGTCAACGGCGAAGCAGTAATGCCCGGTCAAATTGCCGTTAAAGGTGTTCGCCCGCCGCGTCTTCGTTTCGGCAATGTCATTCAATTCTACAACGAAGAATAATTTTGTCTTTGAAGTATCGAACTTATAATTAAGCCTCTTCGATTTTTTCTGAAGAGGTTTTAATTTTTACGTGATATAAATTTTGCAAAAGGCGATTGTGTGTTATAATCGGAAAAAATTTTTTGATCGGGAGTTGAGATCATGACATTAAAAAAATTTTTGATAGCGGTGATGATGAGTGCGACGATATTTATCGGCGGCGAGGCAGAGGCGGTTGATTATTACAGCGCAATTTATCAGACGGTCAATCGCTACAACGGCAACGAAGTTGAATGCGATTGGATAACGCGGGCGATTTTGTACGCGTCGAGTGAATATCAAGTTGACCCGATTTTAATTACGTCGATAATGGAGGCGGAAAGCGAATTTAATTTCCACGCGACGAGTCCGGTCGGAGCAATCGGCTTAATGCAACTTATGCCGTCGACAGCGGCGGGTTTGGGCGTCAATCCTCACAATCCGCTTGAAAATATTATCGGCGGCACGATTTACATCAAGAATCAGCTGGGACGTTTTCAAAACTGGGGAGAATATTCCGTGACGGACGCGGTTGCCGCTTACAACGCAGGACCCGGCGCGGTCGAAAAGCATGGCGGCGTGCCGAATTATTCCGAGACCGTTCACTACGTCATAAAAGTCGCGAACAATTACAAAAACCTTTTGAACTTGATTCAATCATAAAAAACAAGGGACAAGGCTAAAATTCTTGTCCCTTATTTTATTTGCAGGAAAAATTTTTCGGCGGCAGAATATCCCCATTGATAATTAAATTCGAAAGGCGGTAAATTTTTTATGAATAACGTTGTAAAAATCGGACTTTTGGGCGCGGGCACTATCGGCGGTTCCGTCATTGAAGTTTTGCAAAATAATCGCGACATAATAGCGCAACGAGCAGACAGCGCGATTGAGATAAAAAAAATTCTTGTCTTGCCGCGTGAAATTCCTGCGCTTCAAGAACGCGGCTTGCCCGCCACAAATAATTACGAAGAAATTTTGAACGACCCCGAAATAAAAATTGTCGTCGAGTTGATGGGCGGCGTCAAACCTGCCAAGGATTTTATTTTGCAAGCAATGGCGCACGGCAAACACGTCGTCACCGCAAATAAAGATGTCGTTGCGCAATTCGGTCATGAACTTTTCGACGCGGCAGACGCAAATAAAATTGATTTCCTGTTCGAAGCGGCGGTCGGCGGAGCCATTCCGATTATCATGCCGCTTAAACGTTCCTTGACTGCAAATAAAATCACGGAAGTGTTGGGCATAGTCAACGGCACGACAAATTACATGCTGACCAAAATGTTGGAACTCGGCGCGGATTACGACACTGTTTTAAAGGAAGCGCAAGCTCACGGCTACGCAGAGGCAAATCCCGCCGCCGACGTTGAAGGCAAAGACGCCGCTCGCAAAATTGCAATTCTCGCGTCGATTGCGTTCAATTCCCGCATAAAATTCGAGGACGTGTCTGTTGAGGGCATTACTCACATAACGCCCGAAGATATTTCCTACGCCGCGAATCTCGGCTACGTCATGAAACTTTTGGCGGTCGGGCGCGACACGGAACTTGGCGTCGACGTTCGAGTTAATCCCGTCCTTTTGCCGAAAGAACATCCGCTTGCCTCGGTCAGCGGTGTCATGAATGCAGTTTTCGTGCGCGGCTACCCGATTGAAGAGGCAATGTTCTTCGGACCCGGCGCGGGCAAGCCGACTGCCTCTGCCGTCGTCAGCGACATTATCGAAATTACTCGCGGACTCGGACGCGGCGCGGCAGGTCGTTTCGGTTGCACTTGCTATCATCAACGCAAAATTTGTCCCGTCCAAGAAACTGTTTCTTCTTACTATATCCGTTTGCTCGTCGAAGATAAACCCGGCGTCCTCGGAAAAATCGCTACGACTTTCGGCAACGTCGATGTAAGCTTGAAATCGGTCGTGCAGACAAGAGCGGAACTTAAAGACCACGTTGAAATTGTCGTTATAACTCACAAGGTCAAGCACAAAAATATTTTGGAGGCGCAGGCGGCATTGAAAGCTTTATCGGTCGTCGACGAAATTTTCAACGTGATTCGCGTGGAGTCGCTTTAAAAGCGACGGAATAGATGTCGCGCCGCAACGTTGAAAAATTTTTAAAGTAGTAACCGCGTTCGTACGCAACCATTGCTAGTTTCATAAAAAAAATTTTCTCGGAGAGTTATAACCATGGACAATAAAAAAAATCGCGTTCGCGTTCGAGTGCCCGGCACTTCCGCCAACTGCGGTCCCGGCTTTGACTGTTTGGGTTTGGCGACGACGATTTACAATTATCTTGACTTGACGCTACTCAAAAGCAATAAAGTTGTCGTCGAGTCGACGGGCGAAGGTTCCGAAAATATTCCGCGCGGCAAAAGAAATTTAACTTGGCAAGCGGTGCGGAGATTGTTGCAGGAAGTCGGGCGGGCGGACGAGTTCAAAGGCGCGATTATCCGTACAGAAAATAAAGTGCCGATTTCTCGCGGACTTGGTTCCAGTTCGACGGCGATTGTCGCGGGCTTGACTGCTGCCAATGAAATTCTCGGCTCGCCGCTTGATAAGCATGGACTTTTAAAATTGGCGACGGAGCTTGAAGGTCACCCCGATAACGTCGCGCCCGCCATTTTCGGCGGCTTTACCGTCAGCGTCATGGACAAGGGCGAAGTTCAAACTTTTTCCTTCCTGCCGCGAATCAAATTGAAATTAATCGTCGCGGTTCCCGATTTCGAGTTGTCGACGAGATTGGCGCGAAAAGTTTTGCCTAAAAATATTTCAATGAAAGACGCAATTTTTAATGTCAGTCGGGCGTCAATGTTAATCGCGGCGTTGGTCGAAGGTCGTGAAGAACTTTTGCCGCTCGCCTTCGATGACGCATTGCATCAGCCGTACAGAAAAAAATTGGTGCCGGGCATGACGGAAGTTTTCGAGGCGGCTAAATCTGCGGGAGCATTGGGCGCGGCGATTTCGGGCGCAGGTTCATGCTTGATTGCGTTCACGTCTACGAAAAGTCAACTTGAAAATAAAATCGCGGCGGCTATGGTCGAAGAATTCAAAGTTCACGGCGTAAAATCGAAAGCTCTGATTCTCAACGTCGACAAACGCGGCGCACAAATTCTAAGGAGGAATTTCAAATGAAAATCGCAGTGGTTGCAGCAGCAGGTAAAGCCGGCAGAAAAATCGTCGCGGAGGTGGCAGCTCGCGGCTTCGAGGTCACGGCTTTCGTTCGGCGTGAGGCTGAAATCGACGGCGCAAAAAAAATTGTCGTCAAAGATATCCTCGCGCTGGAGAAAAATGACTTGGAAAATTTCGACGCAGTAGTTGATGCGTTCGGCGCGTGGACGCCCGAAACTCTTCCGCTCCACACAACGACCAGCCAACATCTCTGCGACATTTTGAGCGGCTCGGACGTTCGGCTGTTGATTGTCGGCGGCGCGGGCTCTCTTTACGTCGACAAGGAGCACACGATTCAACTTTTCAAGACGCCCGATTTCCCCGCTGCATATGTTCCTACAGCTCAGGCTCAAGCTGACGAACTCGATGAACTTCGCAAACGCGACGACGTGAAATGGACGTTCGTGAGCCCCGCGGCAGATTTTCAAGCTGACGGTGCGCGCACCGGCAAATACATTCTCGCGGGCGAAGAATTTACTTTGAACGCGGCGGGCGAAAGCGTCATCAGCTACGCGGACTTTGCGCTGGCCGTGGTCGACGAAATCGCGGGCGGCAATCACATTCAACAGAGAATCAGCGTCGTTAAAGCTTGACTTGAGTAAACTCGAAGGAATATTATTTAGCCGACAAAACCCCTGCGCGGGGATAAGGAGGAAATTTTCATGGCTAAACAAGCTCCCGTCGTCGGCTCCAAGAACGTTACCGGCGAAAATTATCAAGGCTCGGCGGCAAAAGTTTACTTCACAAAAAAAATCGACGCCGAACATCTTATCAAGCTCTACAAGATGATTGACGAAAATATTTTCGGCAAGGTTGCAATCAAACTTCACACGGGCGAAAAACACGGTCCGAACATTTTGCCGCGTGATATGGTTAAGGCGTTCCAAGCGCAAATTCCGAATTCGGCAATCGTCGAGTGCAACACGCTTTACGCGGGCGACCGCTACACGACCGAAGGTCATCGCGAAACTTTAAAAGTAAACGGCTGGACTTTCTGCGACGTCGACATCATGGACGAAGACGACAAAGTTGTTAATCTGCCCGTGCGCGACGGTTTCCACCTCAAGGAAGTTGCTATGGGCGCGCACCTTACCGACTACGACTCGCTGATTGTCTTGACGCATTTTAAAGGACATTACATGGGCGGTTTCGGCGGCTCCATGAAAAATATCGCTATCGGCAACGCGAGCGGACATCTCGGCAAAGCGCAAGTTCACGGCGTCGACCCCGACAACGTCCCTGAAGATTTTACGACGTGGCCGGTCAAAGAATATTTCATGGAACTCATGTGCGACAGCGCGAAGGCGACTTGCGATTACTTCGGCAAACACATCGTCTTTATTAACGTCATGCGCCGCCTCAGTGTCTCTTGCGACTGTGAAGGCGTCGCCGCTGCCGAACCGACGATGGAAGATTTGGGCATTGCCGTTTCGACTGATATTCTTGCCGTCGACCAAGCTTGCGTCGATATGGTTTACAACGCGCCCGACAGCCACGATTTGAAGGAACGTATTGAAACTCGTATCGGTATGCGCCAGCTCAGTGCCATGGCGGAAAAAGGTCTCGGCAATCCGCAATACGAACTGATTAGCATTGATTGAAAATTTTCTATGCCAGCAATGCGCAGCGTTGCGTTCCGTCGCGGCGTCAACGTTAAAATTATTAAACGGCACGGCGCGTCAACTGGCTGCAACGTCACGTTGCCGTCGCGGCGTCAACGCTAAAATTATTAAACGGCACGGCGCGACCGCTGTTCCGTCGCTTTTAAAGCGACTCGAAAAAAAATTTTAGGAGCCGCAAATTTAATTAGGAATTAGGAGTTAGAAATTAGGAATTGTTTTTTCATTCCTAATTCCTAATTGATAAAACGGCTCCTTTTTGATTATCTGCGTTGTAAGTCTTCAAACTTTTTTAAATCGGCTTGAGCAGACGCATTGTCGCCTAAAGCCTTGTAACATTCGCCGCGACTGCGATAAATCCACGGCAACAACGGATTTTTTTGATCCTCTCGTTCAATCTGAGAAATTGCACGCGAGTAATCGTCAATCGCTTTGTCGTACATTTTTAATTTCTGATACGCACCGCCGCGATCTTTATAATAAATCGGCAGTGAATTTTCTCGCCGCTCCAAATCAATCGCCCGCGTATAATCTTCCAACGCTTTGGAAAAATCTTTCAAGTCGTACTCGTAAAAATTTCCGCGATTGGAATAAACATAAGCCGCGTTCGGAGAAAGTTCAACCGCCTTGTTGTAATCGGCAAGAGCCAAATTGTCGTCCGTCTGCCGATAACATTGCGCACGATAAATATAATTCTGCGCGAGATTCGGTTCAAGTTGAATGGCGCGAGTAAAATCTTTTATCGCCGCCGAATAATTTTTTGCGTCGTAATATGCCAGCCCGCGATTGCCGAACGTCTCGGAATAATTTTGATTGAGACGAATCGCCTTATCAAAATCGTTAATCGCCTGCCGACGCTTGCTTTCGGCGATTGGAATATTTTTTTGCCCTTCGGCTATGATGTTGTAAAGATTTCCGCGACGATTCAAAGCCGCCGCGTTGTATTGATTGAGTTCGGTGGCCTCGGTATAAAGGGTTATCGCGTCGTCAAATCTGCCGCGCCAGACAAATTTATTTCCCGCCACAACTTTCCGATTGGATAAAAATTCGTTGGCAAGAAACTCAAATTCGTCTTTGAAAAATTTTTTATCCTTCTTAGGCATATTTTCGGCGCGCTTGCGAAGTTTTTCAAGCTTGTCGTTGTTAATCTCGTAAAATTTTTTTGCTTCGCGACTTTGATTCAGCAACATGAATTTTTCTCTGTCGGAGCGTTGAATCCAATTTTTAACTTCGGCGTCGTCGATTTTAATTTCAACCGCCGTTTGCCAAGCAGATTTTGCTTGCGTGTATTTTACTTCGCCGAGTTCGCAACTGTTGAAGATTATCGCGGAAATTTCCTCGTCAGTCAGTTCTTTGCCGAAATTATTTTTAAAATCAACTTCAGCTTGTTCCGCCGCAATTTTTATCGCCTTGTCGAGTGCGCGCAACTTGACGACCTCTTGAGCTTCGAGTTTGTTCGCCGAATCGTCAGCAGTTGCCGTGTAAGTTTTTATTTCCGCGTCGGCAACCGAAAGGCAAAATAAATTTCCGACAATCAGCGACGCTGCCAAAAATTTTTTGAACAAAATTATCTCCTCATTCCCGGTAAAATCTCCAACTTTTCATGACTGCGGCGTAGAAATCTTTTGTCGTGAACGCCAAGTCAATTCCAATTTGAAATTCCTCAAAAAAATTTTTAGCGATTATAACATATCTTGCGAGAAAAAATAAGTAAAACTCAATCCAAACAAGCAACAAAAAAATTTGGACTAAGTTCAGCGTTCGTTTTTTATCTTCAACTTCTTTCGCAAAAATGCGCAGAGAGTTTTTTATGTCAAAAATTTTTATTAAAAATCTCGACGCGCAAATTTTTTCCGTCCGTTTTAAATTTAATCAAACCGTCGCGGTCTGTGCGAAAAATTTTCGTCGGAAGATTTTCCAATCGCTCCAAAACTTCAGGTCGGGGATGTCCGAAATTATTTTCATAGCCGACGCAGATAACGGAACATTTCGGCTTGACGGCTCGCAAAAATTCTTCACTTGAAGAAGTCGCGCTGCCGTGATGTCCGACTTTTAAAACGGTGCTTTGAACGTCGACGCCCTCGCGCAAAATTTCCGCCTCAACTTCTTTAACCAAGTCGCCCGTGATTAAAAAAGTTATTCCGCCGTAACGAATGCGGTAGACGTTTGAAATTTCGTTGTCCTTCCCGACGTTCGGCGCGAAGAGAATTTCAACTTGCACACCGTCGACAGAAAAAATTTCTCCCGCGCGACCTGCTCGGAGTTTCGGCAAATAATTTTCAGCGATACCGAAAACCGCCGCATATTCTGATTTTGATTCGCCCGCCGTGATAATTTCTCCGACGGGAAATTTTTTTATAATCGCGCCCGCGCCGCCCGAATGATCTTCATGGACGTGCGTCAAAAAAATTTTATCGACCTCGCGAATATTTTCATGCTTGAGATAGGGAACGACGACGCGTCCGCCCACGTCAAACATTTTTTCGCGGACGCCGCCCGTGTCGAAGATTAAACATTTTTTATGCGGCGTAACGACAACAGCGCAATCACCCTGCCCGACATCGACGAAACTGACTTCGACATCGCCCGTCTTGAAAATATTTATTGCGAACAAAAAAACTATCGGCAGTAAAATTATCGGGCGTCGAAGAATCAGCGCGGCATAATAAAAAAATCCCGCCAATAATCCGAGCGTCGGCACTTGCACCGCACTGAACGGCAAATTTGCAAAAATTCGATTCAACTCCGCACCTGCTCCGAAAATTAACGCCTCGCCCGTGAAAAATATTTTTCCGACAATCGGAATGACCCCTGCGATTAATCCGCCCAAAAGTCCGCCGACTATTACGATTTCCAGCAGCGGCATGACGAACACATTTGCCAAGACCGAACTCAGCGAAATTTGATTGAAGTACCACACGACGACCGGCAAGCTCGCAAGTTGCGCGGCGATTGTCATTGACATCGGCGCGGAAAAAAATTTCGGCAAGCGTTCCATTGAGTTTCGCAAACTCTCTGACAAATACATAAGCCCTGCCGTTGCCGTGAAACTCAACTGAAAACTCACGTCGAACAAAAGCAACGGCTGATTGATTAACATTACCAGCGCGGTCAAAGTTAAGAGGCGTGCGCCTTCCGCCTCCGCGTCCAAAGTTTTCGCGAAGAAAATTAAAACGCCCATTGTCGCCGAACGCAAAACTTGCGGCAAGAGTCCGCTCAATATCGCGTAAGAGCCGATTATAAAAGTTCCAAATACAAACGTTACATTTTTCGGCAGGCGAAACAGCAAACACAGCCAAGCCGTCGCCATTGCCAAAATACTCATGTGCGAGCCGCTGACCGATAAAATATGCACAATGCCCGTCGTTTGAAAATCTTCGACCAATTCGGGATTTAATCCCGCGTAGCCGCCGAACAACATTGCGAAAATTGCCGCCGCATCTTCTTTAGACATGACCTCCGTCATCGATTCTCGGTAGTGTTCACGAAACGCCGCAATTAATCTCAAAAATTTTATCAAAATTCCGCCGTCGATTTCTTCAACTGTAATGCCTTGCTTGCCCGCCGACATTCGCGCCGTGATTCCGTTCGCCTTCATACGCGTGACAGTATCGATTTGCCCCGGATTGTTGTAGTTGTGTAAAAGTTTTAAGTTGCCGCCCGCAGAAATTTTATCGCCGATTCTGGCCGTCGGGAGCGTTTCATTTTCTTTCGGATAGTAAGTCAGAATCAATCCGCCGCGAATTTTTTGTTCCGTGTCTTTGAGTTTGATTGATTCGGTGTCGACGAAAAAACGCACTTGCGTCATTCCGTTCGGCAAAATTTTTATTTGAGGCTCCTCGCGCACAATGCCCGATACTTGAACGGCTTGCCCCGCGAATTTTGAAATGTCATCAGGCGGTAAGTTATCGACTGCGCAAAATCTCAAGCCGCCGAGCGTAAAAAAAATTATCGGGCAGATTATCCACGACGTTAAATTTTTCCGACGCCATGTCATCAAAAGTCCGATACAAATTCCCGCCGCGCAGATTCCGATTAAAAATTTCGGCGAGCGTGAAAAATATTCAGTAAAAAGAACGCCCGCCGCCATTGCCGCGAGCACTACGTTTAAAAATGCGTTCGAGACTTTCGATTTCATTCAACACCTCAAAAAGATCTTTCTTTTATTGTTCGTTATTGACTAAAAACGCCTTGCCGTGCTAAGATACAGTTGCTAAAACTAATCATCAAGCACAACAAAGCGAATATCTTTTAAAAATTCTACACCGCTTGCGCCGTCACTGTCAATCGTCACCTTCGCCACGAAAATAATAAAAATCTCCGGCGTTCGGCTTTATAACATATTATGTCGAACAGTTTTATCAATCCTTACAACTAAAAAAAATCTTGACACGCGGCGGGCGTTGTGGTATAAATTAGCGCGTTGAATTGATTCACGCCGACTTAGCTCAGTTGGTAGAGCAGCGCATTCGTAATGCGCAGGTCGTCAGTTCGAGTCTGACAGTCGGCTCCATAATGAAAATTCAAGCCTCGGAAAATTTTCCGGGGCTTTCGTCGTATTTCGGCATTGAACAATTTTTTTATCAGTTAGGAGTTAAAAAGGCGTCAATCAACTTGATAGACTGCCCACTCTTACCTTTAAACTGACCGCGAATAAGTTGGATGTTTAAGGCGGCGGCGTTTATTGACCGGAGCTACTTTGCTTTCTTCAGGTGATAAAAATACTCTATCAGGGCATCGACATCAGGAAAAGTTTTCACGTCGCCTCTCTACTCGACGAGCGCAAGAATGTTATCTTCCAAGGTTTTCAGTTCAAGAACACAACCGACGATGCTAAAAGACTCTTGGAAAAGCTGGTACCTTATCTCGAATTCTACCCGAATCCGTCCCCACAAAACCGACAAGATTGATTCGCTTGTTTCTCAAATCAGTGACCTAAAACACCAAACCATTTGCATCTTGGATAAAATCTTTCCCGAATACGAGTCCGTTTTGCAGCTTCTCATTGCTCAAATTTCGTGCTACTCTTGCCGCCTCTAAGAGCCTGTCTAAAATCATCTAATGAGTAGAGTGAGTAAGCCAAAACAGTCATTTTAATGAGCAAAAATTTTTCTCGGACGTAGATTTTCTGTGTATCGTCATCAAATTCAGCTTGATAGAATTCAAAATCGTGTACGGACTTTCTCAAACGAACAAGTTTTTGAATCAGCTCCAATTTATCCTCAAGCGTCGTCCGCAAACCAAAAATAATTCCCTTGAGAGTTTTTATATCATATTTCAAAGTTCTGGAGAATTTGTTACTGTAACGTTGAAATTTATCGGGCAAAAAAATTCTGTACTCCTTCTCATGATACCAATCAAAAGTCTTTCGATAAAATTTTTCGCAATAAATATCGTCATATTCGTCTGCAATGTCTGATTCTTTAAGTTTGCTGCTTTTAATCCCTTTTAAGCCCGTCAGCCAATCTTCAACGTTAATAAAATTCAAGTGACAGAGCACATTTTTAATCGTTCTATATCTGTAAAGTCTCAAAATGGTCTCCTCTTGTTCATATTAAACGCGGCGCAGGATTGAATTGATTTCATCAGCGACGAATTCAACTTCTGTCCCGATAACGACCTGAATCGCGTTATTTTTTTTGAAAACGCCCTTCGCGCCCGCCGACTTCAAAATTTTTTCGTCAACTTTAGAAGAATCTTTGACCGTTACACGCAATCTCGTCGCGCAGTTGCTCACGTATTGTAAATTTTCAATTCCGCCAAGTCCGTTAATAATTTTGACGCGAGTGCCATTGACGCAAGTGCGCCCGCAATTTTTGAGCGATTTTCCGGTTTTGCTGTCCTATACATCGCAAATGCTGCCGCCGGTAACCCAAACATAAAAATCGGGAAGCCGCCTGACATAAAAATCCCTGCTGACGGGTCTCCCGCAAAAAATCTCGTCAAATCTCCGCGTATAATCTCGCCCGTCGCGGGATTTGTCCACTCGCCAAAGATAAAATATACCAAATTATTTATTATGTGGTGTAGTCCGAACGGTATCAGCAAACGATTCAAAAAACCGTAGATAAATGTGCCGACGCCGCCCGAATTTATAATCATCTCGCCAATAGAGTTAATAAATCCTTGAATCGGCGGCCATATTACGGAAAAAATTATTGCAAGTATAATCGCCGCTAAAGAAATCACAATCGGAACAAATCGCCACCCGCCAAAGAAGCCTAAGAACTCAGGCAGCTTGATTTTGTAAAATTTATTGTATAAAAATCCCGTAGTCAAGCCGCTGATGATTCCGGCAAGGACTCCCATGTTAATTTCGGCGTTGAGAGCCTTTAACACGGCAGTCAGCACCGAATAACACATAAAACCCGCTAATGCCGTCGCTCCATTGTTATTTGTGTCCTTCGCAAGTCCAAATGATATTCCGATTGCAAAAATTATCGGCAGGTTCTCGAATATCGCGCCGTCTGCCTTCTCCAACACGTCAATATTTAAAATGTCGTCCGCTCCAAATCGTAAAAGAATCGCCGCCGCAGGTAAAACCGCGACCGGTAACATTAACGCCTTGCCAACTCTTTGAAGTTCCTCAAATATTTTCATTCTAAATTCCTCCTACGTCACATTATACAAAAAAAATCCTGCGCATGTCGCGTAGGAGTTAATTTTTTACAGTAAAAAAGCTCTGACGACTTATCAGGGCTGATTTTCAACGAAAAAAACTCCGACACTCGCCGAAGAGCTTTTTTTTTCCGCAGTCAACAAATTTTTCACTTTGCTCCGCCAAGTTCATTTTCAAACGCCTTGCAAACGAAAAATCCCTTACGAATTAATTTCTGCAAGGGATTTTCTACTTTGACGACCTGTGAATTATTATTCATAAGTCTTGATTCCGAGTGTTCGCCCCAAATCGTACATTGATTCAGTATCGGCAGTCTCTTTTCCGACTTCGTAGGGAAGTGCTCGGCTTTCGACACCCCTGTTAAAAAATATTCCGCCGGCGACCTGTTCAAGTTCCTCGTCGCTGAGATGTTTGTAACTCATGGTCTCTCCTGCCTTATAGCTTGAGTTATAAACATTTTAGCAGGAAACTATGAGTTTTTCTATCTGTTGCACTTGCATTGTACATTCAAAAATATAAATTTTACCTCAATTCTTGTCAACAAAGGAAATTTTCCTCTAAAAAAATTTGCCGCCTATTGATAAATATACAACCCTAAAAAAGGAGAGATATTCTTTGGAAAAGATTTCTACCTCAAAAAATTTTGTTAATGGTATGGAAGGTATTATTCCGCTCAAGAACGATTCGCCGTACAAAAAAATTTTCGTTGTTGCTGATATTCACGGTTGCTTCGATAAGTTGATGTCGCTGTGGAAAAAGCTTGAAGTGACTGACAATGACTTAGTGATATTTTTAGGCGACTATATTGACCGAGGGGCACAAGTAGCCGAAACTATTAAGTGGATTCTTGAACAAAGCAAAAGAGAAAATTTTATCTTCCTTCGTGGAAACCATGAGCAAATGATGTTAGATACATTTCAAAAACGTATGGATAAAATTACATGGCTTTTTAACGGTGGGCAGACAACAATTCGCGGCTTGAGCAAATTGAAGGCGGAGGATAAAATTTTCATTGAACAGTTTCTGAACTTTGTAGAAAATTTGCCGCTCAGCTATTCAATTGAGATTGGAGAACGAACCTTCTTTTTCTGTCATGCCGGCGTTGATTCAAGCAAACCATTAGAAGAACAAACCGAAGACTTTTTGCTGTGGGCTCGTGAGGAATTTTTCGATACTTACGACGGCGAGGCTGTGATAATTGGCGGTCATTCACCCGTTCAAGCTTTTAAGAGATTCGGCGTTGCGGACAATCCGCGCCCTGTAAAATTGCCAGACAGAAATATTTTGCTCATGGACACAGGTTCTTTCATTCGTAGCGGAAAAATTTCGGCTGTCGACATTTTGACCGGAGAGTATTGCCAGAGTGATTCAATCTAAACCAAGCATTTATCTGAAGAGATTACAATCCCACTTTAAAAGCAGGTATAAAAGAGAGGAGAACTATATCATGGGAAATGCTTATAGTCGTGCAGCTGCATACGATTACATCAACGCTTCTCTTAAAAGAATGTTTCGTGAGCAGGATAGAGAGAAACAAAATTTTAAATCAAATCCTCCATTGCCTACGTTAAAAGAATATTTTTTCATGGGTGTTAAGCATTGCTTAGAACTTGCCAATGCTGGAAATGTTAAAGCTAAAAAGCATCTGCCTGAAATATTTTTCAGATTAGCTTTATATTATGAGAATGGCAACAGCGAATATGGTGTCATAAAAAATCTTAAAAAGGCTAATGAATATCTTGAGTTAGCCATAAATCTTGAAAGTGAACAAATAGAAGAGAAGTTTTTGTGCGCGTGAAAATAAAATAGAAATTAAGGGCGGGCGGCAGGGAAACTTTGGAGGTAATAATTATGCAAAAAGAATTACTCAAACAACTTCAAACTTGGGCGCAAGCCGGTGATGGCGACTGCGCCTACAAACTCGCAACGATTTATCGAACCGACGGAGATTTTAAAAATTATGTCGAGTGGTTGGAGAAATCTGCGGCTACAAAAAATTTCGACGCTATGAAAGAATATGCCGAATACCTTCGCGAAGGTGCCGACTATGAAAAAGCTCTTGCGATTTATAAGGAATTGGCAGAAACCTTCTGCGACGAAGAATCAATGGAAAATATCGTTGATATGTATGAGCAAGGTCAAGGCGATAAAGACACGCTCATTTTTGTTCTGAAGTTAATCGACAAATGCTTCAATGAAATTTACCCGATGAATAATTTTGCTCGTGTATTTGTCTTCCAAACCTACCGCTACAACGAATGTACTTGGGAATATCTTCAAGCGGTCGAGCGTCGCAGAATTGCCGCTCGTATTCGCAAAATCTTAGCTGAGAATTAAAAGGAGTGTACAACATGAACGAGAAGGAATTAATCATTAAAGCTCAAAACAGCGATATTTCGGCAATGAAAAAACTTGCAGATTATTACAAAGAAAAAACAAAGCTCATTCCTCCGGACAAGCTCAATGACGTAATTTGGATGAAAGATTATCGTAAAAGAACGCAAGCTCCGGACATTGACGAAGTTGATAAAAAATACAAAGCTCTGGCTTATAAATATTATCGTATGGCTGCCGAAGCCGGAGACGCTGAAAGCATGACCGGGGTTGCCAGTTTTCTTTATGATGCTATCGGCGTCGAAAGAAATCAAGAAGAAGCTTACGAATGGTACAGGCGCGGAGCCAAAGCGGGTGATCCTGCCGCAATGCGAGTTACAGCTTATATCTCGGAAGACGAAAAAGATAAATTTAAATGGTACAAACTCTCCGCCGAGTTGGATAAACCCGGCTTGAACAAGCAGGACTCAATCAAACAAACCGCAATCAATTACGCTTGCGGGCGCGGAACGGAAAAAGACATTGCCAAAGCCGAAGAGTGGCTTGCCAAACTCGACAAAGATGATGATAATTCTGCAAGAATGGAAATTGCTCAAATAACCGGCGAAAGTTCTTGGCTGGAACAAGCCGCCGAATCGTCGCCCACGGCAATGATTAGAATGGCGGAAGACTTTGTTTTGAAAAATGATTTCGTCACCGCGCTGAACTGGTATAAAAAAGCGGCTCGCACTACGAAGAAGGGTGCACCAAATTCGCCGGCAATCGTTGCCATGTCAATTATCGGCGACATTTACTACATAGGCGAGGACGGCGTCGACCAAGATTATGAGGAAGCTTTTAAGTGGTACAGTCGCGCCGCCGCTCAAGGTTACAATATGGCAAAAATAAAAATGACGCTCATGCTTTATCGCGGACTTGGCGTCAAGCAAGATTTGCAACAGGCGTTTAAAAATTTCTCGGAAATTTCTTGGACACAAGAAAATTTCGGTCCTTTCAGCCCGTTCCGTTTCAACAGCGTTGCCCGATACTACGCCGCCAAAATGCGCGAGAACGGCGAAGGTTGCACTGCTGATTCCGTCGACACTTTTGAACGTTACAGAGTTGCCGCCGGTCTGGAAAGGGTTCAAGATTATGAGTCTCCTCGCAGAATCCCAAAAGCTATCTACAAAGTTGCAGATGCTTACTTCCTCGGCGAAGGTGCTCGACAAAATTTTGCAAAGGCTCTCAATTTTTACGAGAAAACTCTTACCAAAGGTGACGGCAGAACGCCCTATCATCGCGAGGCAATCAAGAAGGTCATGTGGATGTATGAACTTGGCGAAGGTATTCCTAAAGATAAAGTCAAGGCTGCCGAATGGCGTAAAAAATTGAACGGTTCAGACGAAGAATAAAATTTACCTGTTGAGCGTGTCGAATGGATTTTGAATTGATTTTCGGCACGCTCTGTTTTTTTAAAGGAGTAACTAAAATGATAAGATATGACACGCACACCGGAAAAACAACTTACAGCGACGGCAATTCTCTTTCCGGAGATTTGGGCAAAAAAGTTCGCGACGGCGATAAAGAGGCTCTGCAAAAGCTCAAAGAGTTTGCAACGAATAAAGACCCCGAACAACCGCATTCACAGGCACGCGCCTTGTATGAGTTGGCAGAAGTTCACTTCAACGGATTCTGTGAAGTGGAGCGGTCGCCCAAAAAGGCTTTGGAATTCTTAATTCAAGCCGTCGAATTAAATGATGATCTTGCGTCGATTCGATTGGGTGAATTTTATCGCGACGGCAAGCGGGGCTTCAAGCAGGACGGACAAAAAGCGTTGGAACTTTTTCTCAAGGCTGCCGAGAGTGGCAATAAAAAAGGTCTCCGGTTGGCGGCTGAAATGTTTCGTTCAGGTCAAGGCGGCTTTAAAGCTGACGGATACAAAGCTCTTGAGTTTTATGAAAAACTTGACGCCCTCGACGATGAACAAGCGCCGATGAAAATAGCGGAAATTTACGAGGAAGGTTGCGGCAAGTTTAAAGCTGACGGATACAAAGCCCTTGAAATTTACGATGATATTATTCTTCACGGCAAATACTGGGATAAGATTAAGCGTGATTTCAGAATAAGCAGTCCCCAAAGAAGCATTTGCTCAATAGCTTTTGGCAAAGCAGCCGAAATTTACTTGAATGGTAAAGCCGGTGTCAAGCCTGATGGCTACAAAGCCATTGAATACTACACTAAAATTGATGCTTGGATTCCTCTCGCAGATATTTATCTTTACGGCAAAGGCGGCGTCGCTCCCGACGGTTACAAAGCTATCGAATACTTTTCCAAGGAAAGCGAATGTTATACCCCATTCCTCAAAGAAATCGCCGATATTTATTTGGAAGGCAAAGCTGGTGTCAAGTCTGATGGCTACAAAGCCATTGAATATCTCAATGAGATAATTCGACGGCACGATACCGAGGATAGGTTTTTTTCTCCACCCGATGCAATGAGAATGATTGCCGAAATTTATCTTGAGGGAAAAGCCGGCGTCGAGCCTGATGGCTACAAAGCCATTGAATACCTCAATAAAATAATTCGACGGAACGATAATAATGCTATGTTTGAGCCACCGGAGGCAATGAAAATGATTGCCGAAATTTATCGTGAAGGAAAAGCCGGCGTCGCTCAAGACGGACATAAAGCCGTTGAATATTTAACTAAAATTGCCGGAAGAAAGGCTTGGTTATCAGTTTCGTTTGTAAATGAAGCTTTTTACGAACTGGGAACTATTTATGAGGAAGGTTGCGACTCCGTTCTTCCCGACATTCAAAAAGCCATTGCGTATTATCAAAAAAGTGCTGAACGGGGATATAATTCCGCCAAAATGAAACTTGAAGAATTAGTCGGTTCAAAAGACTCCTAAAGTCTTATAAAAATTATAGATATTAGCAACAATTTCTGATAAAATGGTCGGGTATTCACATGATGAGATACTCGACCATTTTTGGGAGGTGTTAAGCGCAAAAATATTGCGTCTACAACTTTCAAACTAAAGGAGAAAAATTTTATGGCTAAGGTTTTTAGAGAAGGTCAACCAAATTTCCCCGCAAATCAGGCGGAAATCGACAAGCGTCTAACGGAAATAGAACAGCTTATCAACAACGACAAGGGAATTCCTCAAGTCAACGTTAAATTTTCCGAAGCGGCTTTTCAGCTGATGCAAGACTGCGATTTAATCACGGAGAGCAACGTTAAATTTTTGAGTGACGCTCAGAATTGCAAAAACTATGACAGCTGCCTTTTTTTCATTCGTAACCGCAGCGAGGGTGCTTTACGTCAAGTCAACGATGATAGTAACGTTAATGACGCGAAAGGAGACCAAAGATTTTATTATGGGACGGACAGACGAGTAGAGTTGTCAGATGGTCGACACTTTCTGATTTCAAACGACTGGTACAAGGATAAAACAGTATGTCCGAACAAGCGAGCCTTTTATAACTGGTTGAAGAAAGAGGCTCAAGACGCTTGCAAGAAACATTGGGTAAAAGATGACAATGCAACTGCCTCTTCAATAATAAACACCGATTATTTGAAAAGGATAATCGCGGCGTCGGGCATCCCTTATGAAAAATGGCATAAACATATCAACGTATTTAAGGCACTTGCCATTTTACTTGAAAAAGCAAAACAAACCGGCGAGCTGATGCATGATGAATTGATGATTACCCTTCTTCCATTATTCAACGTAAAAAACGACACGGACGCTGAGGCTATTGAGAATGTTTTGAGTATAGCCTCTATTGAATCGGAAATCCGGAATATTTGCAACCACGAAGGCATAGAGATAATCGATGAGACCACGAATAAATTATCCTCCAAAGAGTCAAAAAAAAATAACCTTGAATATATTAACATGGAATTTAGATATTCACGTATTTATTCGGGAGAGGCTATACGCATTAATAAATATATCGGTTCAGCGAAACATGTCGTCATTCCTGCGCGGATAGATGATTTGCCCGTCAAATACATTGGCGAAAGGGCTTTCAGCGGTTGCACAAACTTGACTACAGTAATAATAGGAGGCTTTTCGCATATTGGTGAAAATGCTTTCAGCGGTTGCACAAATTTGATCACAGTAGTAATAAATCGTCTTTTGAATATTGGTAAAAATGCTTTCAGCGGTTGCACGAGCTTAAGGAATTTAATCTTGCCATATCTTACGGAAGATTATTATGAAGATGGCTTCTTCGCAGGCGACTTTGCAAGTATTGGCACCGGAGCTTTTAGCGGCTGTACGAGCTTGCCTAACGTGATAATTCCAAACGGTGTCCATTACATTGGCGATTCAGCTTTCAGCGGGTGTACGAGCTTAATTAACGTAATGATAGAAAGTGGCGTTAATTACATTGGCACCGGAGCTTTTAGCGGCTGTACATGCTTGACCAACGTAATAATTCCATATACTGTTGAGGAAATTGGTGATGGAACTTTCTGCGGCTGTGAGAACTTAGAGAAAATAACCATTCCATACGGTGTCCATTTCATTGGCAATGGAGCTTTCAGCGGCTGTACAAGATTGACTAACGTAATAATAGAAGATAACGTCGAGGAAATTGGCGAAAGGGCTTTCAGCGGCTGTACATGGTTGACTGAAATAAACATTCAAGGTCATGTCGAAAAAATTGGCGATTTGGCTTTCGACGGCTGTGAGAGCTTAACTGAAATAACCATTAAATACGGCGTTGAAGAAATTGGCGATTTGGCTTTCTGGGGATGTAGTAATTTAAGAACAGTTTACGTTTCCGAATCAGCTTTATCGGAAGAGACAATCCGGCGCAGTATAGATAAGATTCGCACAGAATTTCCTTCTTGCAGAATCATACCGATACCCCAACAACAATAACATCGTGGTCGCAATCGATATAAAAAAGGAGTATCCTTATGGAAATCGATGACGAAAAAATCGCCGACGACCTTTTTGAAGGGGTACTTCACGGCGACAAAAACTCTTTTCATGAACTCGAAAAACTTGCTGACGACGGAAATGAACGAGCCATGAGCAATTTGGCGCAAATTTATCTCAAGGGGGCGGGCGTCGTAGAAAGTTCCTACAAAAAGGCTTTGGAATTGTTCAAGAAAGCCGCCACGCTCAATGAGGTTTATGCCTTATTTCGTCTTGGAGAATTTTACAGAGATTCAAAATACGGATTAAAACAGGACGGAAATAAAGCCGCCGAATATTTCATAAGAGCCGCTGAACACGCTACTCCGAACGGTACTGCCGAAGGTTTCAGATTAGCTGCCGAAATTTATCACTACGGAAAAGGCGGCGTTGCTCCCGACGGATTCAAAGCTATTGAATTGTACAAGAAGCTTGACGAAATTGAATCTCTCGACGAAGTAGAAATTCGTTTTAGCGGCGAAAAAGCTCTGTTCAGAATCGCAGATATTTATAAGAACGGTTGCGGCTCTCTCAAACCAGACGGATTAAAAGCCGTTGAGTACTTGAACAAAGCCGCCGAGCGCGGTGACGAATGGTCGGCATTTTATGAGCTGGCGGAATTGTATCGCAGAGGCAAAGCCGGTATCAAAATTGACGGCTACAAAGTCATCGAATATCTGACCAAGCTCGACAACTTAAAGAAAATTGCCGAAATTTATCGCGACGGCAAGTACAACGTTAAAGCCGACGGCTACAAAGCTATCGAATACCTCACAAAAAAAACCGAGCAAGATAAACGCAAAACACTCGACGAAATTGCTGAAATACATCTTATAGACAGTAGCGAAAACGATATGAACGTTGCCAATGAATATTGTGACAACGCAAGAGAAATTTACAATGTCGACGAGTTTAAAGAAATCGCCGAAATTTATCTTGAGGGCAAGGGCGGTGTTCAACCCGATGGATATAAAGCACTTGAATATTTCTCAAAAGCCGCCGAAGGTATCAACCTCATAATTAACTTTACGAAAAATTTTATCGAAAACAACAGCGAAATTAAACAAAAGCGGCAAGGTGTTCTCAATCGCGTTTTTCGTTCGCTCGGACGTATCAACAGGAATACATCCGAACAAATCGCCGAAATTTACAGTGAGGGCAAGGCGGGCGTTCAACCTGACGGACACAAAGCTATCGAATATCTCTTAAAAGCCATAGAAGCTGTAGACGCCGAACGCGATAATCCCGACGAAAATTCTAAAAGCAATATTTTTTATATCTACAACAAAATTGCATGGATATATTTGAAAGGTTCGGGCGAAGTTCAAATTGACGGTTATAAAGCCATTGAATACTACACTAAAATTAATGCTTGGAGTTCTCTCGCGGAGATTTATCGTTACGGCAAAGCCGGTGTCGAGCCTGACCCGCACAAAGCTATCGAATATTTTCTGAAGCACGAAGCCACGATTCGTCGCCCTCAAAGTCCCGACGACGAGCCGAATGACTTTGACATTTTTTTGGATAACGAAGAACGTGCCGAAGCCTTCAGAAATATCGCCGAAATTTATTCTTCTCTCAATGACGGACAAAAAGCTCTTGAGTACTTTCTTAAAGCTGACGAGTTAGGAGCCTCATGGGCAGACATTGAGGTTGAGAGGATTTATCGTGAAGGTAAAGGCAACTTGAAACCCGACGGCGTCAAGCTCATCGAATTCCTGACAAACAAGCTTGAGCAAGATAAATCCTCTGACGGGCATATTTTGTACGACATTGCGAAAGCTTACGAAGAAGGTTGCGGCTCTCTCGAACCGAACGTGCAAAAAGCGATTGAATTCTATCAAAAATCAGCTGAGCCGGGAAATAATTTTGCCAAAACAAAACTTGCCGAATTAACCGGCGCAAACGAATAAGATAAATTGTGCAATTAACTGCGAGCGGTGGCACACGACGAACCCTTTAAAAATAATTTATAGCAAAAGAAGTCGATTATCAAATTATGAAATCGACTTCTTTTCAAGTAAATACTTATCAAAGGAGTATACGACAATGACTGAGAAAAAATTTTTCATCAATAACGCAGAAGAAATTATCCCTTCCGTAAACGATTCGCCGTACAAAAGAATTCTGGTTATCGGCGATGTACACGCTGCTTTCGATAAATTAATGTCATTGTGGAAAAAAATTTCAGTAACAGATGATGACCTTGTAATATTCCTTGGCGATTATCTTTACGGTCAAGGCGGTAAAAATATCGAAACGCTGCAATGGCTCATTGAACATAAGAAACAAAAAAATATAATCTTTTTGCGCGGCAACGTCGATGATACTTATCTTCACCGCCTCTTCAATTTGAACGGAAATTTTTTTAACCTACTTAATAGCAGAGTTGTTTCGGGAATAAAAAATGCCGCTGTTAAGAAACCAAATTTCCCGAACAAAATTTTCGACTTCCTGAACAATCTGCCGCTATCCTATCAAATAACGATTGGCGGAAAAAAATATTTCTTCTGCCACGCCGGCATAAATGTTGACGTACCGCTCGAATCTCAGAAAAAACTTTACCTGCTCAATCACCCTAAGCTCAAAGCTTTTTACCGAGATTATTCAGGCGACACCGTTATAGTCGTCGGGCACAAGAGTCCCAAAAAAATTTTTAAAAAGCTCCCTCAGTTGTTCACGAACGATACAGAAAAAATTGACTGCACGAAGCCGATAAAAGTTCCTCATAAAAATATTTTGATGTTAGATACTTACAAAGAAGATGATCTGCTTTCTTGCGTTGACCTCTTGAGCGGGGAAATATGGCAAAGCGGAGATGACCTCGACAGCATTATTTTTGTCTGTTCGGGCAATACTTGCCGTTCGCCCATGGCTAAATATATCATGCGCCGGTTGCTTGCCGAAAAAGGTTTATCCGAAAAAGTAATCGTTGATTCTGCCGGTTGCAATACTTACGGCGGCGGACCTTTAAGCAAGGGCGCACGAAAAATGTTGAGCAAATATCATATTTCCTTTGGTGCTCATATTTCCAAGCCATTCACCAAGCAAGATTATCGAAATTCTAAATGCGTCATTGCTCTTGATGAAGACATGTTACGATTGGCTAAGAAAAAATCCGGCGGCGACCCCGATAATAAAATCCGTCTTCTTACAGATTTGGACGAGCACGAATTAAAAGTTGAAGACCCTTACTATACAGGTAACTATGAAAAAGCTTACGCTGAAATTAAACTTGGTTGTGAGACTCTTTTGAAGGAACTTTTAAATAAATAGTTTAATCGATTGACAAAGGGAAATTTCTTTGATAAATTTATTTTCGTTCAGGAACTCGAAATCATGTTAGACAGTGTAAAGGAGGATTTGCCATTCGATACACTTTAAAAACTTGAAATCACGGTGAACCAGGTGCAAGGAACGATGAATTCCGTTCGAGGCAATTCGATTATTATCCTGTTTTGAGACAAAATTTTTGTCCACCCGGGAGGCCAAAGTAAGCGAATGAACAAAATTTGAAGAGCCAACGGCATTTAACCGTTGGCTCTTGCCCTTTCTAGGGGTGAACATTTTCTTGCAAAGGTTCGCTTGAGCCGTTGTCACTAAAAAAAATTCGCCCCCACTTTTCGTCAATGCCGTCTTCAATTAAACGGAAATGCCTTGCCCATTCGGGATGAAGTTTTACTTTTGTTGCGTTTATCCCTTCGATTTTGATAATCTCAAAAAGTTTTTCTTTTGTCTTGGCGAACGCATAATTTTCGCGTTTAGAGCAATCGGGTTTCTCGCCTGCAAGCCAGTTCATCATATTGGCGTTATTAGTTACGATGAATTCTTGATTGCTGTTCCGACGTTGAAGGAGATATTCGGCGGTCATTTTCAAAACCACATCTTTATCTTTTGCCGATAATTTTTTACCCTTTTTGAGGATTATTCTTGTCTCAAAAAGTTCTTCGTCACAGGCAAGGCAGTAGCAACGAAGTTTGCCTGCCAAAAGCGCATTGGCAATTATTCTATCGTAAGTTATCGCTCGAAAAGGTGTGTCGCCTTTAGCGTCTAAGCTCCCGAATAGGTTTTTGGAAAAATTTTTATCTTTATCGGGAAGTTCATCAAGGGCTTCCAACAAATTTTTAAATTTCCCCGTGTTATCTTTGATTTTTCTCGGAACGTCATCATTAGTAAACTCAAGATTTTCCAATATCGCCAAGGATTCTTTAATATCAAAGTCGCGACCGGCGAGAAATTTTTCGATTACAGTTTTTAAATCGTCCGGAAATCTTTCGTATTCAAAACAAGCACAAGCCGTCTCAAATGCAAGAACGCGCTTTATATAATTTTTCAGCCACCCGTCGAAATGTTCGGGCAAAATCGTTTTCGCCTCGTGATTGAAACCGCACCAAGCTTTTAAGATCTCTCGCAACTCGTTTTCATTAGAGCCAACCGGCGTATCGAAAATAAAGTGCCGCGTTATTGTCGTCATGACTCGTTCAAGTCCGCTGAAACTGTTTTTTATATTGCAGTGCTTCAACCGACGATTTTTGCAGGCAAGCAATTCTTCCGGAGAAAGAGTGTATTGTTCATATTCTCCAATTTCATTAAGCAAAGAAAAAGAACCTCCCTTCAAAAATGATTACTCATCTTGCTCTTTCGGAATAAAAATCTGAGATAAAATTTCTTGTTCGTTAAAAACATTCCAAAGGAAATTTCGACCGGAATCTTTACTTTTCTGTGCCCAATAATATTTCAAGGCTTCGGACATATCGCCGCCGAAAATCTCTTGTAAGTGTCGACGACAAATTTTTATAAGTTGAGCATTCCAAATGCGCTTACTTTTTTTCTCGGTGATAGAATTCAAGTAAGTCTGATAAAGCTCATCATAATAGCGATTCTTCTTGAACTTAGAATAGCTGTCATCCAAATTGGCTTCTGAAATATAATCAGCCTTATCAAAAAGCAAGGATTCCAAATTCTTCAATATAAAGTAAAACAGCATGTACCCGTTATAACGGAAATTATACAGTAACTCGAAAAAAGGCGGCAATTTTTCATCATCAGACAGATTGAGACCGAGAATTTCGGCGGCAACCTTCGGTCGGTTTTCTTCGCAAGTCAAATGCCATTTTTTATTTTTGAGACCGTCAATCGCCTCTTTAACTTTAGCACTTGTTTTGAGCAGAAGAGAAAGTTCGGCGTAAAGTTGGTTTAAAGCTGTTTCAATTTCAATGTCGCTTGGCAATTTTTGATGGCGATAGTCATCATATTGAAGCTTGAGCGTATTGACAACATGACCGGTGAAATTTTTTTCGCGCATATTGCGTTCGATTCTTTGAGCTTTACTCGCACGACTCAAAACACCAAGATAAGCTTCAACCAAAGTTGCAAGTTTGGCACTCAAATCTTTATCGAAAGTTTTACTCCCGTCAGAAGTTTCAAAATCAAAGTAACGAGAATTTTCTTGTTCGCTGTCAGCTTTGGATTTCGGCACAGACGATTTTTCAGAGAGCGACTTAAGGTAACTAAGATAACGCGCGGGCAGCCGTTCAAGGATTGAATTATCTTCTTCAATCGGCACATTTAATTTTGACTTATTATCTTTTTGGGAGAAATATAAAAGGAGCGAATTTTTTTCACTCTCAACACGTGGCGAGTAATGACCTTGAAGAATCTTTTCAATAACCTTTTTCGATTCGAGGAAAATACTTTTGCCGCAGGCTTCCGCAAGGTTTTTGACTTCCTTGATATTTTCTTCAGGATGACTGCCGGTCTTGGCTGCGTCTATTTCCAAACCGACGACTATGGTGCATTTTGCGCAAGCGTCTTTATATTTTTCCTCGACAAACTCGGAGGAATATTCTTTCTTTGCCAATTTGACAGCCCAATTTGAAACCAATCCGACTTTATTCGAAAAAGTGTCGACAATAACCTGAAGAGGAGTTTTGTCAGTTTTTGAAACTGTGGAAGGAATTTCAATCGGCGGCAGGTTTTTATCAACATTGCCTTTTTCTACAGCATGAACAATTCGCTTATCTGAAATTACTTTCACAAGATCGCCGTCGAAGTCTGCTCCCCCCAAAGCCATTGCGGCAGTTGAATTAGCCGACAGCATGACGACGCCTTTAAGATGAGAAAAATATTTTTCATGCAAGGATTTACTCTTAACAAAGGCACGCAAAAGCACCTGCTCATTTCTGGAAAGATGCGGATTGCGCAAGAAGACATATTTTTTATCGGGTTTGATTGAGCGTTTATTATCCGGCGTAAAAAATCGGTCCGGCATAAAAAATCGGTCTTGGTAAAGGCAATCTCTATACAAAGCTTTTTTCTTTGCGTCGTCAAGCTTAACATTCTCTACACTTTTTAGAATTTCAATCAACAAAAACAGCAGGTCACAAGATAAAAATCTTTGTTCGCCTTCGACTTCCAAACGTCCCAATCCCAAATTGCATTCATAACTTTTTTTCATACCTTCATAGATATTTTTGACTTTAGGGTCTCTAATGAAGACCGGATTTTTCGCCAAGACTTTCAAACAAGCCGTTCGAGCCACAGACGAATGAAGAATAATCTCGTCGGATTCAGAGTCGTCGTAAATTTCATCGGCAGAATCTTGATCGTTGGAAAATAAAGAAGAATTTGCAGCAAATTTTTCAGGCAAAGAATCAATTAATTTAAGGTGGTCGGCAACCAGCGACTCGAAGTCCTCGTCCGACAAATCGAGCGTGCTTAAAAATTGATGATTCAGTCTGACACGACCCGGATTAAACAGACGCGCTTCAGTGTTGGTAACGTAAAGAGCATGATCATATTCGGCAAATTTCTCGAAGAAATATTTCATCGGGTCGGGCACGGGCAAGTAGTCTTTCATCCATTTTGCAAATTTGAACATACTTTTGGTAAGAATAATTTTGGTTTTTCGCAAGTCGCGAGTTATGCCGAAAACATCCTTGATAAACCATTCATCGGCTTGAGCGGGAAGATTTTCTGTAAAAAATTTTTTGAAGTCTACCTCATGCAGGACACCTTTTGTAAACGGCATTCGGATTTGGAAAGAATGAGAAGGACTCGGATAATTATAGTTGCTCCGGAGAAAATCGCTGATATACTCGGCAAAATCAGGAGAGATTAAACCTTCGCCATCAAAAAGATTGAGATTTAAATTTTTTTCTTTGGTCTCATATATCCAAAGCTTATCCAATTTAGATGCACCGAAAGTGAATTTGGAGATTTTTTTTTCACAATCTTTCAAAACTATGACAGTTTCCTCGTTTAGTGGAAATTTAGAATCAATCTTAATGCGGGACGCTGAGCTTAGATAAAGACCACGATAAGCGTAAAATTTGCTAAGTGGAAGGGGTTTGTCAATGAAGTTCATATCCAACATAAGACGCTCATCAAGAGTTTTTTTGGTTTGCGAATCGATAAATGTTATTTGGCAATTCCGAGCCATAGAACTGCTCTTGTCAAAGGGAACAAAGTTCTTAAAATTTTTGCCGTCAAAGCTTAAAAACAAACCGTCTTTAAAAAGAAGTTGCATACGATAGGGCAATGCCTCTTCTTTCAAAAGATCGTCCTTGGCAGGAGTGTTCAAAGGCCATTCAACGGACGACCAAATTTTAACATATTTAGAAAAAACTTCTTTGAAATCAATAAAAATAAGTGTTGAACGCATAAAACTCTGGTCAACTTCGAGCTTTGAATTTCCCTTCAAAATTTTACGCAGCAGGAAAAAAAGCGCGTTGTCGGCAAATGTATCCTCCGATGAAATTATATCGCGCCCCATGGGATTTTTATCGGAAAGATCGTATTTGAACTCAACTTTATAGTTTCCGGATTTTTCCTGTTTAACATCGTGTTTAGTCAGGTTACAGAGGATTTTGGTTGCGTCAAGCTTAATCAAGTTCCAAGCCATGGCAGACATGTGAAAAGTTCCCTCCTGTTTTGAATAATATTGACCAAAATTTTCATGCATATATAAAGCCTCATTAATTTAAAATTATATCATAGAATGCTTGATAAAGCACATTGGATTATAGCAATCTTCAAAAATATCAATAACAACTACAAGAGTTAAACCAATGTTGACAATCAGAAGTAGAAACGTGAGCTAATGCAGCAAGAATGGCTTTGGGAATTTTTTCTACTTCCCTAACATTTCATCTTCGACCACATTTAGGACTGTATGGCGGCAAATAGCAATATCCCTGCCTGCGAAAAAACTTCCTCAACGGCACGTACATGATGAATAACCACATCTTGAGCTTTCAAAGTGGGAAGTAAATGTTCTTTCAAATAAGAGACAAATCGCGCTCAAGTTATTCCTCCCTGATAGGTTAGCGCATTGAGGACAGTACGGTTGTAATTACTGGCGTGTTCAGTGGAGTGTAATGCTACGCCCATATCGTCTGGTCGTGTTTACGCCACTTTCATCCGGAAAGACCATATGCCTCTGTAGTCTCAATGAAGTCTTTCCGGCGTTTGCGTTTTTCTTGCACGTTGGGGACGTTTTGAATTTCTTCTCGAATGAGTAAAAAATCTGTATCGGTCAAACAAACGATATACGGTGCTCGTGCTTACACGGAAGATTTTTGCTACTTCCGGGGCGTTACGACTCGCCTCAAAGGCTTCGACTAATAGTTCTCTTGCTTCATCATGTAACATTATTGTTCTCCTCTGCCTTTGTTATACCATTCTTGTCAATTTTTACTATTTTTGATGATTGCTATAGTTGCGCAAGCAATCGCCGATTATCAAAAAACTATGGCGGAGTGCACGATTTCAATCTAAAAAAGTCCGGGCATGATGAATATAGAACTCCGCGAACGCGCAACTGCTTTGGTTGAGGACAAGCAGAAGCAATATTCCGCCTTGCAAGATGCAGCAATGGACAAAGCGGCGGCTCAGCTTGAAAATATTTATATATTCCTAAACGTTGGATAGTAGAGCGAACTTTTACTTGGCTGGAAAAAAATCGCAGACTTTTACATACTTCTCTTCAAATGACCGTTTTGGCTTTTCTTGCTCTGCTTATCAGGAGATTTTAGACACGTTCTTAGAGAATACGACGGGTACTTTTACAGCGTCGGACAAGCCATAGCGATAGTCATCTTGGTGAACAATGGACAAGTTGCGTTGCAAAAGTTTGTACGCTTTGCTAGAATATCTGCGAAAAAGTTTAAGGAGATGATTTTTTTGCTTGATATGAAATTTGTGCGCGATAATCTCGACGAAGTTCGCGCTATGTTAAAAAAGCGTAACAACCTTTTGAACCTCGATAATTTCAGCGAATTGGAACAGAGACGCCGCGCAATCCTCAGCGAGACCGAACAGCTTAAAAGTCAGCGCAATTCGACTTCCAAAAAAATCGGCGCGATGAAAAAGGCGGGCGAGGATACCGCAGAAATTTCCGCCGAAGTTCGTCAGATGGGCAATAAAATTTCCGAACTTGATAACGAACTGCGCGACGTGGAAAAAAATCTGCGCGATTTGCTTTTGCACATTCCGAACATTCCCGCCGCCGACGTTCCGATTGGCAAAGATGATTCCCAAAATCCCGAAGTCCGCAAATGGGGCACGCCGCGCACTTTTGACTTTGAACCAAAGGCGCATTGGGAAATCGGTACCGCGCTGAATATTTTCGACTTCGACAGAGCCGGCAAAGTCACCGGCGCAAGATTTACTTTTTATCGCGGACTTGGTGCTCGGCTCGAACGCGCTTGCATAAATTTCATGATGGATTTGCACGCCAACAAACACGGCTATACCGAAATGCTCGCGCCGTATATCGTCAACCGCGACAGCATGATTGGCACAGGTCAGCTGCCGAAATTCGCCGAAGATATGTTTAAGCTCGAAGGCTTGGAATATTATCTGGTTCCGACCGCCGAAGTACCCATGACGAATTTTCACCGCGACGAAATTTTATCCGCCGAAACTTTGCCCGAATATTATTCCTGCTACACGGCGTGTTTCAGAGCGGAGGCGGGCGCGGCAGGTCGTGACACGCGCGGCTTGATTCGTCAGCACCAATTTAATAAAGTTGAGCTGATTAAATTCACAAAGCCCGAAGATTCTTGGAACGAGTTGGAAAGCATGGTCGACGCCGCCGAAGATGTTTTGCGCGTCTTGGAAATTCCTTACCGCGTCGTTTTGCTTTGCACGGGCGATATGAGTTTCACTTCCGCAAAAACTTACGACATTGAAGTTTGGATGCCCGCGCAAGGTAAATATCGCGAAATTTCTTCCTGCTCCAACTGCACCGATTATCAAGCTCGCCGCGCAAATATAAAATTCCGTCGCGATAACAAATCAAAACCCGAATTCGTTCACACGCTCAACGGTTCCGGAATTGCAGTCGGCAGAACTGTCGCCGCGATTTTGGAAAATTGTCAGCAAGCGGACGGCTCCGTTAAAATTCCAAAAGCTCTCGTGCCTTACATGGGCGTCGAAGAAATTCGTAACTAAAAATCTTCAACGATTGCCGATATACGTGTCAGCTGTCTCTGTCTCAATTTTTTTATTTCCATGAATCGCGCCCTTGCAACGGTTGACAGAATCGCCGCCGTTAATTATGATTGAACGACACAAAGGGAGGTAATTTTTTTGGAAACATTGACAGGAATGGAACGAACGGCAAATTGCGGCGAACTGCGCATTACGGACGTCGGCAAAGAAGTTCAACTGGCGGGCTGGGTCTCACGTCGACGCGATCACGGCGGATTAATTTTCGTCGACATGCGCGACAGGAGCGGACTCTTGCAAGTTGTCTTCGACGGCTCGACCGAAGGACTTGACTTCGCAAAAGCTGAAACTCTCCGCAACGAATTTGTTATCGGCGTGCGCGGAAAAGTTCGGGCGCGCTCTGAAGATACAATCAATCCGAAGATGACGACCGGCGAAATTGAAATTCTCGTCGAAGAACTCAGGATTCTCAACAAGGCGAAGACTCCTCCGTTTTACATTCAAGACGGCGTTGACGTTGATGAAATGGTTCGGCTGCGCTATCGTTATTTGGATTTGCGTCGTCCCGAAATGCAGAAAAATATTATCCTGCGCCACCGCGTCACGAAAATTATGCGCGACTATCTTGACGAAAACGGATTCTTGGAAATTGAAACGCCGATGCTTTGTCGCTCGACGCCCGAAGGCGCAAGAGATTTTTTGGTTCCCAGCAGATTAAATCCGGGACAATTTTACGCGCTGCCGCAATCGCCGCAAATTTTTAAACAGCTGTTGATGGTTTCGGGCTTTGAAAAATATTTCCAGATTGTGCGCTGCTTCCGCGACGAAGATTTACGCGCCGACCGTCAGCCCGAATTCACCCAGCTCGATATTGAAACTTCCTTCCTTAATCAAGACCAAATTTTGACGATTATGGAAGGATTGGCTAAAAAAATTTTTGAAACGACGCTTGACGTTAAAGTTGAAATTCCGTTTAAGCGCATGAGTTGGGAAGAGGCGATGACGCGTTTCGGCACCGATAAGCCCGATTTGAGATTCGGCATGGAACTTCAAGACATTTCGGAATTCGTCAAAGGCTCGGACTTCAAAGTTTTCAACAGCGTGCTTGAAAAGAACGGGCAGATTAAAGTTATCCGCGTCGACGATTATGCAAACATTCCCCGCCGCGAACTCGACGGGCTTGTCGAATACGTCAAAATTTACGGCGCGAAGGGTCTGGCTTGGATTCAATATTCCGAAGAGGGCGTTAAGTCTCCGTTCAAGAAATTTTACAGCGACGAAACTTTTGAGCAGATTAAACAGGCAACCGGTTGCAAGACGGGCGATTTACTTTTGGTCGTGGGCGATAAGCCGTCGGTCGTCGCGCAAGCTCTCGGCGAACTCAGATTGGAAATGGCGCGTCGCAGAAATTTAATCGACGCCGATAAACTTTGTTTCCTGTGGATTGTCGATTTCCCGATGTTTGAATACGTCGAAGAGGACAAACGTTATAAAGCAATGCATCACCCGTTCACGTCGCCGCGTGAGGAAGATATAGAACTTTTGCTGACCGCGCCCGATAAAGTCAAGGCGAACGCTTACGACATAGTTTTGAACGGCGTTGAGGTCGGCGGCGGCAGCTTGAGAATTTATCGCCGCGATGTTCAGGAAAAAGTTTTCGAGGCAATCGGCTTGACGCCGGAGGAAGCTCGTGCAAAATTCGGTTTCCTTATGGACGCTTTCGAGTACGGCACGCCCCCGCACGGCGGAATTGCTTTCGGTTTGGACAGACTCGTTATGTTGATGGCAAAGAGAAAATCAATCCGCGACGTTATTCCCTTCCCGAAGACACAGAGCGCGATTGACCCGATGAGCCACGCGCCGAGTGAAGTCGACGAAAAACAACTGCGTGAGCTTTACATAAAAACTGCCGTCAAGAAAAAATAATCCGTAACTTTACGAAAAAAATTTCTCCCCGTTAAATGCGAGGAGATTTTTTTTTCAGAACAAAAATCGGGATAAACAATAACGAACACGACATGAATCAATAACGATTGCGCATTGCCAAAAATTTTCACTGTGCTATAATTCGCGCTGTTCCCAAGGGAATGGGGCAACGATTCAAGACAGGAGGCAATCATCATGAAGAAATTTTTCAAAGAGAATGCAGCGATTTTGATATTCAGTTCGGGACTTTTCAGCACGTCGCTGGTTATCGGCTTGATATTCTTCTACGGTCTCGAAAAAATCTTTTAAAAATTTCGCGCTTGAATTTTGAGCAAAGGAGGCATTGACAATGAAGAAATTCTTCAGCGACAGTGTCTTGGCGGTGAGCACGGGAATTTTCTCCTGCACACCGGCAGTCGGTCCGGCACTGGTCTACGCATTCAATAAATTAATTTGACCGATTTGATTTCTCCCCTTGTTTTACGGCGGAGAATCTGCGCGGCGGACTTAAAAAAGTCGTCGGTGCAAAAAAGATTCTTACGCGCCGTCTAATAGAAGAATTCTCCTAACCATTATAAATCCCCTCTCTATAGAAAAAATTTCCCCGTTCAAAACGAGCGGGGAGTTTTTCGTTTTATCCAAAACTCGGCGAGAAAACCCCCGCCTCTTTAGGCGGTGGATGAATCGCCGCATGTTGTAATTTGCTAAAAAACATGTGATAATCCCTCCAAAAGGAGGTGAAAATGATGTATCTGACACAAATAAACATGATTCGTGGATTAACAAAAGCGGAATACTTTCAACTTCGCGAGATGTGTTTTTTTAGCAACTGCCTGTACAATTTCGCGCTCTATAATGTGCGGCAAAGATTCTTCGCGGACAAAACCTACTTGCACTTTGAAGAGAACTATTACGAGTGTAAGGACAATGACAACTACAAGCTCCTGCAGTCGAACATGGCGCAA
>JAFSOQ010000074.1 GCA_017446845.1 Selenomonadaceae bacterium
CATTCTTCGCAACATGATTGATGCCGTAACGTCCTTATCATTTTTGCCGCGCTGAAGTTCCGCTTCACCGCCCATAAACCAGCCGCGAGCAAATTCACTTTCACCGCGAACACTAAATACAAAATGAGTTTTATCGCGCTCCTTGCGAAGTCGATAGCTGCTTGAACCGTCGCCTTCGTAGCTGATTTTTAAATCGGGGTCTGCGCCCGTGAATCCATGCTTAACGCCGAATTTCAGCCCGAACATTCCCGTTCGATAATAACGCTTCAAGTCAAGTCCCGCTTGCGCCGCAAAATATGTATTGCTGCCGGAGGCGACGTGTTGATTGTAAATGCCCGCGCCGTGCTCGTTATAACTGTTTTGCTTGAGGTGCGACGTTTGAAAATTTATAAACGGGCTGACGTGCCAAATTTTTTTCGGCGTGAGGTCGTATTTGTATTCGCCGCCGAGTTCGATAATGCGACTTTTATATTTGGCGTTCGTCGAAAGCCCGAGCGATGAAATTCCTCTGTGCAATGAATTTCTGAGCTGCCCGCCGTTGGCATAAAAATAAACGTCGCTCTCCCGATTATGATAACCTGCGTAGAGACCGAGCCGCGTATCGTAAACCGTCGCCCGCGAAGAATCTGCGCTGTAGCCGATTGTGCCATACGTCGCGAAAATTCCCGCGCGCCAATTTTTTCCAAAAGGTCTGTCGTAGCCGCCGACGATAACCGAGCCGTGATAATCCGTGCCGCCGCGCAGACTGCCCCAATTTTTCATGTAGTTTAGCCAAAAATTATTTTCCTGTCGAGAGGGAACTTTAACCTTGACAGTTACGTCGGGCGAATCACCTTCGCCGTCAGCAAATTTCAGCGGGTGAATATTTACGTTGATATAATCCTGCGCAAAAACTTTTGTGATGCGTGAAGAAATCATTCTGTCGAGGGCGGTATTTTGTTGCGCGACACTCATAATCTGCGCGGCATCATTCGAGCCGATTTGCGATAAAGCTTGTTTGGCTTCGGGCGGTTCCAAGTTATAAAAGTCGCGCATCTCGTTCTGCTTTTTGCTGTCGAGTTTATCAAACATTTTATTCATCGCGCCGCAAGTTTCCAACTCGTTCGAATTCAAACCGGTCAGCAGAGAATTACCGTCTGCCTCGTGCGTCGTGACGGTTAAAGTATTTCCGACAATTTCGCCTGTGGCAGTCAGCATGGCGGAAATCGGAACGGGGTTGCCTGTCGTATTTTTAATGTTGCCCGTAATCGAATTCGCGATTAAAACTGTGGCAGTCTCATTCGGCAACAAACTGTCGGTTATGACGGTCGAGCCTTCGACGTTGGCATTGCCGTTGACGATAATCGAACCCGCCGAGCCGCCGCTGACCTTTTTTAAAATGCCGTCGGAAATTAAATTGCCGTTGATGACCAAATTCGTGTTGGAAGTGCCCGCGCCAATCATTCCGTGATTTATAAAAGTTCCCGTCGTGGCGTCCGTATAACCGTCGGCAAGATTTGCATTCACGTTGTGCAGATTGAATGTCCCGCCGAAAAGTTTTGCGCCGATTCCGACGTCGACGCTTAAAATATCAGCCTCGCCCGAAAATTTCATCGTGCCGGTGTTGACGTTCAGTTTAATACTTTCCGCGCCCGAAATGTTGCCGCCAAAATCAAAATTCGTGTTTATGTTGAGATTGGTCACGAGGTCGGGAATATATTCATTCCAATCCGAAATTATATCGCCGAAAATTTGCGCGCCGTCATTGATATTTATATTTTTGACGAAAGAATTTTTCCCGATATAAATTGCGTATTCGTTGCCCGTGATTGCGTTCGACAAATTAAAATTTTCAATGCTCTCGTCGGTAAATTCGACAGCATTGCCCGCCGAAGAAATATTTTCGTTTAAATCTTGTCGTTCGTCTTCGCCGGAAATTTCAATTTCCTCGTTGGTTGTCGTGTTTGAAATTTGTCCGTCGTCAGCTGAAGTTTGACCGGTCGTCACACTCACCCCGAAGAAAATTGCCAAAGCCAAAAGCCGACGCCGCTTTTCCGGATTTTTCTTTAAAGTCATCTCCATTGAAAAATTCTCCCTGCTGATTTTTATACTGTCGTCGGAAAATATTTCGCATAGCTTATCATAACTGCGCAAAAAAATAAAGGCGGCAAGCTTGTTTAAATTGCCTGTCGCAAAATTTTTAACAAAACTTTAATCTATATTCCACAAAAGCCCGATTGTAACAAGCTTTGTAAAAATTTTGTAGTCTGCCTGCAGTTTGCCGCCGATTATCAGACGGTTGTGACAGGTAAATCTTTACTTTTCTGATTTCTATTAGCACAATGGGTTAATTAACTTTATCAAATTTAATCTTTTTCATAACATAGACGCAAACATAAAATCGTTACCGAATTTTTCGCGGACGGCTTCGGACATGTTGAATATCTGAAATCCCATGACTTTTAATAAACTCTGACATTTTCTGCGCTCAATAATTTTTTCAGCTCGTCGCGCAGTAAAAGACTGTCAGAAATTTTTTTATTAATCTTGCGCCATTTTCCGTCGCGATTTAAAAATACTTGGCTCAAGCCCGCATGTTCGTCGAAAATTTTTTTTAAGTCGGCAAAAGTCGAGGGCTTATCAAGTTGCTCAGGTATCACCAACCAAAAATCCGCCACATAAGTTTCCGCCGAAATAATTCTGTCCGCCAAAATTTGAATCGGGTCGGCGGAAGTATCGACGCGCCCTTCCACGACGACAATTTCATCGGGGAACGCGACGTTGAAACTTTGATAAAAGACGTTCGGAAAAAGCGTAATATTAATCACGCCGTCGAAATCTTCAAGCTTAAGCCGAGCCATGCTGTCACCTTTCTTGGTCGTGAGTCGTTTGACCTCCGTGATAATCCCGCCGACTTTTACGCGCTTGCCTGAAAATTTTTCCAAATTTTTACTGCTCTTGAGTGTGGAAAATTTTTCGCGGAATTCGTCGAGAGGGTGCCCCGATATGTAAAAGCCGAGCGTCTCCTTTTCCCAAGCGAGAATTTCTTTGGGCGAACGTTCCTTGACGTCGGGCAGTTCGGCATTTGTCTCGTAAAGTTCTTCCGCCTCAAAAAGACTTATCGCGCCGCTTTTCTGTTCCTGCTGACGTTTAAAGCCCGCCGCCATTGCCGAATCCAACGATTCAAGCAAAGCCGTCCGTCTTTTGTCCAAGCCGTCGAACGCGCCGCATTTTATCAAATTCTCCAGACTTCGACGCGGAACTTTTTTAACGTCGAGTCGCGAGCAAAAATCAGCCAACGATTTAAATTTTCCTAACGCGCGTTCGTCGAGAATACTTGCAACGGCAGTATCACCGACAGTTTTTATCGCCGCCAAGCCGAAACGAATTGCGCCGCCGTCAACCGTGAAATGCCCCGAACTGAAATTTATATCGGGAGCCAAAACTTTTATGCCCATGCGTCGAGAAAGTTCAATGTAGCCGGAAATTTTATCGGCGTCGGGCGTGCCCGACATAATCGCCGCTAAATATTCTGCAGGATAGTGCGCCTTGAGGTAAGCCGTCTGCCAAGCCAATAACCCGTAAGCCGCCGAGTGCGATTTATTAAAGCCGTAATCCGCGAAATGCGTCAGCAACTCAAAAATTTTTTCTGCCAAAGATTTTTCCACGCCGTGTGATTCGCAGCCGGATAAAAAATTTTTTTTCTGCGCGAGCAAAATTTCTGCCTTCTTCTTACCCATTGCCCGCCGTAAAATATCCGCTTGACCCAACGTGAATCCCGCCAGCGTTTGAACGATTTGCATGACTTGTTCCTGATATAAAATAACGCCGAATGTTTCTTTGAGTATCGGCTCAAGTTTCGGGTGCAAATATTCTTTGACTTTGCGTCCGTGCTTGCCCGCGATAAAATCTTCAACCATGCCCGAACCCAACGGACCCGGTCTGTAAAGTGCAACCGTCGGGATTAAATCTTCAAAACCTTCGGGGCGCAATTCTTTTACCAAAGCCGTCATGCCGGGCGATTCCATTTGAAAAACCGCACCCGTCTTGCCCGCCGACAGCATTGCCGAAGTTTTTTTATCGCGCAGTGGAATTTTTGATAACTCAAATTCCACGCCGCGCGATTTTTTTATGTTCGCCAAAGTTTCCGCCATGATTGTCAACGTCCGCAAGCCGAGGAAGTCCATTTTTAAAAGTCCCAGTTCTTCGATTTTGTCTTTGTCGTATTGCGTGACGAGTACATTGTTGGAAAGTTGCAGCGGAACAATTTCATCGAGCGGAATTTTTGAAATGACGACGCCCGCCGCGTGAACCGACGAATGACGCGGCAGTCCTTCCAATTTCCGCGCGAAGTCGAGAATTTTTTTTGAGTCGGGATTGGCATCGTATTCGGCGCGAAGTTCGTTGGATTTTTTCAGCGCGTCCTCAATCGTGATATTTAAAATGTTCGGAATCATTTTAACGATACGCGAACTTTCGGCATAGGACACGTCGAGCACGCGGGCAACGTCGCGAATCGCCGCTTTAGCCGCCAACGTCCCGAACGTCGCAATTTGCGAAACTTTATCCGCGCCGTAGCGAGAACGAACATAAGCGATAACCTCGTCGCGGCGAATGTAGCAAAGGTCAACGTCAATGTCGGGGAGCGTGACACGTTCGGGATTCAAAAATCTTTCAAAAAGCAAATTATATTTCAGCGGGTCGAGTTCGGTAATTTCCAAAATGTAAGCGACCAAACTGCCCGCCGCCGAACCTCTTCCCGGACCGACGGGAATTTTTTTTCGTCGCGCAAAATTTATGAAGTCCCAAACAATCAAAAAGTAGCCGTCGTAGCCCATGCCGTGAATAATTTCCAATTCGTAATCGAGCCGCGCTTTTATTTCTTCCGTCAAAACTTCGTAGCGTTCGGGAATTTTTTTATAGCACAGGTCGCGCAGATATTCGGCGTCGGTTTTATCTTCGGGCAACGGGAATTCGGGCATTTGAAATTTTCCAAACTCCAAAGTGACATTGCAACGCTCGGCAATTTTCAAAGTATTGTCGCAAGCTTCGGGCGTGTCGTAAAAAAGTTCGCGCATTTCCTCCGCCGACTTCAGATAATAATCGTCCGAAGAAAATTTCAATCGCTTGTCGTCGTGAATCGTCTTGTTTGTCTGAATGCAAAGCAGCAAGTCATGAAACTCGCTGTCGGAGCGGCGCACGTAGTGTGAATCATTCGTGGCGACGAGCGGGATATTTAATTCGGCGGAAAATTTTTTTAGCGCGTAACGAACTTTTTCTTCTTCGGCGAGCTTGTGATTTTGAATTTCCAAAAAAAAATTCTCCCGCCCGAAAATCTCCGTGTACTCGGCGATAAGTTCTTTGGCGCGAGGTAAATCGTCATTCAAAATGGCGCGGGGAATTTCTCCGACGACGCAGGCACTCAGCGCGATAAGTCCTTCGTGATATTTGCGTAAAATTTCTTTGTCGACGCGCGGGCGATAGTAAAAACCTTCGGTGCCCGCCAAACTTGCCAGCTTGACTAAATTTTTATAGCCCGTATTATTTTCGGCGAGCAAAATCAGATGAAAATATTTTGCGCCGTCAGTTTTTTCTCGGTCGAAACGTGATTCGGGCGCAACGTAAACTTCACAGCCGATAATCGGTTTGATTCCGCGCTTTTGCGCTGCCTTGTAAAAATCAATGACGCCGTACATTGTTCCATGGTCGGTTATCGCCAAGGAGGTCATGCCGAAATTTTTTGCCGCGTCGAGCAGGTCATTAATCCTCGCCGCGCCGTCGAGCAAACTGTATTCCGTATGAACGTGCAGATGCGTAAAGTCAGGGACAAGTGCTTTGTTTATCATTCCACTTCCTAACTCCTTTTTTAGGATTTAGGATTTAGGATTTAGGATTTAGAGAAAAACCCCTTCTTAGGATTTAGGATTTAGGATATAGGATTTAGAGAAAAAAACCTAACCCCTAACTCCTAAATCAGGATTTAGGATTTGGGATTTAGGATTTAGAGAAAAAAACCTAACTCCTAACTGCTAACTGCTAACTCCTAA
>JAFSOQ010000075.1 GCA_017446845.1 Selenomonadaceae bacterium
GACGCTAATCAGCTTATTACGGATTCTGTCCAAAGAAAAATTATCGAGGCGCGTTTCAAAATTTCCCATATTACTTTGGCAGAGAGTACGGCTTTTCAGTTGATGTCGCAAGCTTTGATGATTGAACCGGATTTGAAAAATGAATGGGCAAAAATTTCCCTTGAGCTGTGGGAAAATGTTCAGCGCGACGCCGCAAATTTTATAATCAAACGTGATGAATCAATTAAGCTCGACGACATGAAAAAACTTTTGCCGATTCATCCTTATGCCGCCTACTTGCTGAAATTTATTGCGCAGTCCATAAGCTCGAATCAGCGCACGATGTTTCAATTCCTGTGCGCAGCGGGCGACGGCACTTTCAAAAATTTTATCGACAGTCACGGCTTTGAATATGGCGGCGATAATTTTCTTACGACGGATTCTCTTTGGGATTACTTTTTCCAAGAAGACAATCCCGACCTTGATAAAACTTTTTTGGACGCGATGGGACACTATAATAATTTTGCGCCCGCTTGCAAAAACGATAATCAGCGACGTGTTTTAAAGGCGACGCTGATTTTGTTTGCTCTGCAACAGAAAAATCTTGGCGGACGCGGAGGAGCAACTTCGCTTTTGCGTTCGACGCAGAAAAATATTTGCGCTTGTTTTGCAGGGACGCCGCTTGAAAATGAAGTTCGCCCGACGCTGAATTATTTTACCGACAGAGGAATTGTCAGCGCGTTGGAAGAGGGCAACGATACCAATTATATAATGGCGACCACTCAAATCGACCCCGACCGCATGGAAAATATCCAAGAGCTTGTGCGACGGGAAAAATCTTTCGACGCGATTATCAAAGATGATTCTTACGGCGTGGCAAAAAAATTCAAGCCGACAGATTATCTCAAATATCGTCTTGACGTTCAGATTATCTCGCCGACAAAATTTTTACAGACAAATGCCGCAAATGTTCAGCTTGAAGACAATCAAATTTTGGCATTTTATATTTTCGCCGCTGATGAAGACGAACAGGGCAAAGTCACCCAGACAATTCAAAAAATACGCGAGAAATTTCCGGAACGCTGTATCATCGCGGATTTTTCCGGTACGCCTTTTACTAAGCAACGCTATGAAAAATTTGTTCAGAACAAAGCCCGCGAATTTTATTTCAAGGACGTTCCAAATCAGGCGGGACAAGTAAAGCTTGCGAAAAAATCTGCGGCAGACCTGGTCGAAGAATGGATTCGTCAGCTTGCTGTGACAACCGTGCGCGTTTATAGTTCCGCTGAGGAGTCAGTGCAAATTTCGGGCGAAGGAAATTTCTTCAAACTGCTCAGAGAACTGAACAAAAAATTTTTTGGCGGCGGGCTTGAGGAAATTTCAATCAACGATAAACTTTTTGCGCCGAGCGGATTGACGGAAACTGTTGCCAAATATGCAATCAGCGGCGAACGAATCAAAGGAAGTTCCAGCTGGCTCAATTTGCTTGGCGACCCTTTCCGCGAGCTTGTCGGACGTGGCGGCGATAAATATTGGTTGGCAACGCCTTCGCACACAATTTCCAAAATGAAACTCATCGTCGATAGTGTCATTGAAAACGGCTTGGCACAACAAAACGAAATAGCTTTCAGCGATATTTGGGACGCGTTGAAGAAACCGCCCGTCGGTTTGCTTAAATGCGCGGGTTCAATTTTCCTTTTTGCGCTCCTGATGAAAGATTATGCCGACAAAAATTTTTACATCCGTGATTTTAACAGCAATACACATACTTTGACGGGCGAGCGACTTTGCAATTTAATCGTAAACACCGTTAAAGAATTGCCCGGGGCGCAAGATAAATTCATCGTTAAGCAGACACCCGAACATATAAAATTTTGTTGGATAACTTCCGATATTTTCAATCTGCCTAAGGAAAAAATTAACTCTGTGGACGACGCGGCGAAAAATATAAAAGTCCGTCTTACTCAAAGTCATTATCCGATTTGGTCGCTAAATTATTTCGTTGAAGAAACTTATTTCGACGCTCCGCACAAGGAAATTTATTTACGGTTTTTGAAATTGCTTGAAGAACTTATAAATCCTCAAACGGGGCGCGACGTGACAAAAGTTGCTGACGACATATTTTCTATATACGATAAGAATCCGATTGTTATTGACGAGCTTAAAAGTATTATGCGCGAAGAAAATTTCAAAGCGGGCATGACGGGTTATATAGCTCAGTATAAACCGGAGCTGAAAAAAATTGTTGGGCGGCTCAAGCTTCTTGACGGCGAATATCTCTCGCGGCTCAATGAAAAACTTTCTGCGGATTCGGCGTATTTGTGGAAGATTGAGGACGTTAATCGACAGATTGACAATCTCCTTGACGAATTGCGCTTGATTGAATCAATTAATTCCGTTCTCTCCGCTCCGCAGAAAAAATTTTCGGAGGCGTGTCAAGCACTTGGCAATAAGTTCAACAAGATAAGAATTCCCCGCGCTGTCGTCGAAGAGTTTCAGCCCGACTTAAAAGAACTGTTTCAGATTTTTGCCGCTCTTCGTAACAATTCCGAAAAAAATTTCGCACAGGCGGCAACGCAAATTAACCGGTCGGCGCAGATGTTTACGGATTTTTTCGAGAATCAATTCGAGTATTTTAATAAAGCTTTGACGGTGCACGTCGACGCTTCGATTGATTCAAAAATTGTCGAAAAACTCTTCAGCGACGCTCCTGCAGGAATATTTTTCAAGACGCGTGATGATTTTATTTTACAGATGAAATCGCACCTGCAAAAGTTCCGTCAAGACGAAAAGACAAATAAATTTTTCAAAACGTGGCACGACATCACGGGCACGAATTCACCCGCCGACTGGTCAATCCAAAACAAAATTCCAATCCTCTGTGTTTTCCAAGATTGCCTTGACAAAGCTCAGGAATATTTTTCCGCAATCAACAAAAAGTCGCAATCCATGAACGAGACGACACTTGACGCGGCGTTAAAGTTTATTCGCGGCGACAAACTCTCGCGGCTTGCCGATAAAAAATCTTGCGAACGTGCGTTTGTGAATTATTTTTGCGGCGAAAATTATTCTGTCGTTGTCACCGCAGAAGATTTGCGCGAAATTTTATACCAACGTTTTGGTAATGACGTTTATTCTTGGTTCTCTAATAGAAAAAATTGCGAGGCGCAGATTAGAGCCTTTGCAGAAAAAAACTATCGTGAAAAGTTTTTGTCTACTGTTCGTGAAAAAATTCGTGAGTTGACAGCCGAAGAGGCGCAGAAATATCTTGAGGAACTTATTGACAAAGATACGTTGCTTGGAATTCGGGTTTTGAAAAATTCTTGAGGTAAGCGCAATGATTACTTTTGAAAACCTTGACGAGTTGAAAAAATTTTTGCAACGTGACAAAGGACAAAATTCTTTCAGCCCCGTGCGATTCATTAATGTCGATTCGCTTAACGATTGGTTCGATATGAAAAATTTTTTAAGCACGTTGACGACGAATTTTATTTTTCTGTCTGGCTACTGCACCGGCAATGATAATTTTCCCAATCTGCGAAAACTGCGCAATGATTTGCAAAAGGAAACTCGAAATATCTGTATCTTGCCGCTGTCGGAATTTTTGCGCGTAAATCCCGACGAAGCGGAACCGGAAATAAAACGTTTTCTGAACTTGTATAAAGGCGAAACGTACTCGTTCAGAATTTATTTTTTAATGTACCGATTAAAAAGTTTTTTTCTGTCGTTGAAAATTTCTGACCCGCGCAAAAAAAATTGCGTGATTATGTCATCTTCGGAAGTGACTGATAATTATTCGTTGACGATAATTCAAAAGTCCATGCGGTTAAAGACTTCGGGCGAGCGCGTTGACGGTTTCAAACAATACCTTAAATATTGGGAAAAGTTGCCCAATGCGGCGTTGACTTTGTACACGGAGAACGCTGTTTATTTGCAGGACAAAAAATTTTTCGACGACGTAAAAGTTATCGCCAATGCCTTTGACTTGCTTCGCCACCATTACGCTTTATCCGCCGAGTTAAAGAGAAATTTCGGACGTGAAGAAGATTGGCAACATCTTGCTGAACTGATTGCGATGACCGGAAATTTTGAACGAGCCTTTTGCAAGGCATTGGCAGTTGACGGCTTTGGCACGAGTTCACTTAAAAATTTCGGCGAGCGTGAAAATTTTCAGAAATGGTTGCTATGGCTTCGTTGCAAGCTTAAAAACTCCGGTTATGTGGCACGTTGCGCGAAAGAATCTTCTTCGCCGGAAGAATTTGTCACCCAAATTTACGAGCTGATTTTCTCCTGCGCCGATGAAAAAAGCTTTGACGAACTCTGTAACGAGCGGCAGGAAATTTTATTGCTTATGAAAGTTTTGCCGCCGGAAAATTTTCTTGAACGTGTTCGCCAATCTGACAAGCGACTTGCACTGAAAATTTTGACGGACAATTCTCACGCCGAACGTCTTTTGATTTTTGAGACGTTGCAAAAGTTCAGGCTCAATGAATGCGACGCGGCACAAGAAATTTTACAACGGATTTTCCCTGCGCTTGCGAAGTATCTGTCTGACGTGGGCAACGAAATTTTTACATCAGAGCAAGCAGAATATTTTCGCCGCTATCGTTGGCTGAAAGTAACAAATCATCTCACGGAAGATTTTAATCAGCGCGTCACGGAAATTGCTAAGAATACCGGCAAGAACATTTACGGCTTAGAGCCGCGCAATCAAGTTGTCGGCGAAGAATATTCGGACGCGGCGGCGATTTTTTTTGTTGACGGACTTGGCGCAGAATATTTGAATTTCTTAGCGGAAGATTTTGCGCCGCTCATGGAAAATTTTTCCGTCAAATATCGGGTCGGTCGCTGCAACCTGCCTTCCGTCACCGAAAACAACAAAGATTTTTTACAGGGCAGGAACGTTTTCTGCGAGATACTTGACCTTGACACGCTTAAGCATACAAACTTAAATTATCCCGAAAATATTTTGAGCGAACTTAAATTTCTCTCAACGCTCAAAGAAAAAATTCTGCATGCGCTTGACGAGTATGAAAAAATAATTCTCTGCGCAGACCACGGCACGAGCCGCTTGGCGGTGCTTGCTCGTCAAACAAAATTCGACAATGCCCTTCCGGCGGAAGGGCGAAAGATTTACAAAAGCGGCAGATTCGCCGACGCGCTGGCAGACGATGAAAAAATTTTTCCGAACGCTCTTGAATATGACGGCAAAATAATTTTCGCGGATTATTCGCGATTCATTCAAAAAGGTTCAACAGGTAGCGAAATTCATGGCGGCGCGTCATTGGAAGAAATTTTGGTGCCTGTCATTACGATTGAGCGGCGTGAAAAATTTTCGGCACAAAAAAATTTTCAACCCGCGAAAAAAATTAAACGAGGCATTGCCAAGAATGAAGATTTTAATATCTGACGAGGAGGCGACGAAATTTTGAATGATGCTTTGGAATCGAAACTCAAAAAATATTTCGGCGACATGCTCGTCTACAAATCATCCGGCAACGCAAAATTTTTTTCTGCGTTGAGTTTGCCGTCGTTTATGCGTGATTGGCTGGTCATGCGTTTTTCTGATGAAGACGGGAACATTGACACGTCGGAAATGTCTGACTACGTCAAAAAAATTCTCCCTAAAGAAGAACAATGGAACGAGTACATGATTAACATGCTCCGTTATGGAAAATCAGCTCGGTTTTTGGCTAAAATTAAGATTGACTTCGACACCGGTAACAGCCGCGCTCTTTTCAGTCTGCCGGATTTTTCCTTTCCAAAGAGAAAGTCTGAAGCCGTTGCAGATTGGAATGTTATCGAGAAGAACAAAAAATATTTGTTGTCGCCGACCGAAGCTTGGGGAATCGTCGAGCTTGCTTACTATGAAGATTCAAAGACAAATAAAAATATCTTTCACCTTACGGACTTTGTACCGTTCTGTCCGTACACAATCGACACGGATTATTACAAAGAGGCGCGAAAAAATTTTTCTCTTGAAGAATGGATAGAAATTATTTTAGGTGCGATTGACTATAATGCTTCGGGATTTAAGACGCAAAGTCAAAAACTTTCCATGCTTACAAGACTCTTGCCCTTCGTGGAAAAAAGATTAAATTTAATAGAGCTTGCTCCAAAAGAAACGGGTAAGTCTTATGTCTTTTCAAAAATCAGCAAATACGGTTGGCTGATTTCGGGCGGCAGTGTAACTCGCGCAAAAATGTTTTATGACATGAACAAGAAGACGCACGGCTTGGTTGCCCATTACGATTACATCGCGTTTGATGAAATTCAAAGTATAAATTTTAATGATGTTCTGGAAATGCAAGGCGCACTGAAAGGTTACCTTGAGAGCGGAGATTATCGCGTCGGAGACATACGCGGCGTGGGCGATGCGGGTTTAATTTTGCTCGGTAACATAGATTCTTACCTGATGAATGAAAATAAGAATATGTTCAGTGACTTGCCGGAAATTTTTCAAGAGTCCGCGCTGTTGGACAGGTTTCACGGTTTTATAAAAGGTTGGACAATACCGAAGATGAACGAAAACTTAAAAGCAAACAGTTGGGCTTTGAATACGGAATATTTCGGAGAAATTGCTCATTCATTGCGCGAAGAACTTTGTTATCGAGCAGTAGTTGACCAAATCTTGGAAATACCTAAAAATGCCGCCACTCGTGATACCGAAGCAATTAAGAGAATCTGTACGGGCTTCCTAAAACTTTTATTTCCGCACGCAGAATCCATTGAACAAATAAGTACAGCAGATTTTGAGAACTATTGCCTCAGACCTGCCAAAGAAATGCGCGGAGTAATCAAAAGACAAATGGGAATCCTGGACTTTGGAGAATTCGGGCAATCAACTATACCAGACATAAAAATTCGTTCGAGGTAATTTAATGGCAAAGAAAATTTTTAACTGCATTGTTTGCGGGAAACGTCCGCTTACAAAAAACGAAATCGGCATAACAAAAAAACTATTGGGCATGAAGTCCAAGAATTTTTATTGCATTGACTGCTTGGCGAATTTTTTTGAAGTCGAGCCGCAAGACATTTTGGATAAGATTGAGGATTTTAAACATGACGGTTGTAAACTCTTCGAGTAGAGTTATTTACGTTGACAACGCGGCGACAACCAGATTGGACGAAGACGCATTGGCTTTGATGTTCGACCTACAGAAAAATTTTTTCGCTAATCCTTCTTCAGCTTATAAGATTTCACGCCCGTTGAAAAAAATTCTACAGGAATCGCGAGAGAAAATCGCCGCTTGCATTAACGCCGAACCGCAGGAAATTATCTTCACGTCGGGCGGCACAGAAAGCGATAATTGGGCGATAAAATCCGCTGTACTCTCGTATCTGAACGAACGACCAAATATAATCACGTCCGCTATTGAGCACAAAGCAATTTTAAACTCCTGCGCGGCAATGGAGAAAGTTGGTTGCACAGTGACTAAATTGCCTGTTGATAAATTCGGCGAAGTCAATCCCGCTGACTTGCAAAGAAAGATTTTGCCGCAGACGAAAATTATTTCCGTCATGCTTGCAAACAACGAAATCGGAACGATTCAACCGGTTAAATCACTGGCGGAGATTGCTCATGCAGAGGGGAAAATTTTTCACACAGACGCGGTGCAGGCAATCGGGCATATTCCCGTTGACGTGAAACTTTTGGGCGCAGACATGCTATCTGCCTCTGCGCACAAGTTCAACGGTCCGAAGGGAGTAGGCTTTCTTTACGTTCGCGACGGGCTGAAAATTTCGCCTTACATTGACGGCGGCGCACAGGAATTTTCCATACGTGCGGGAACCGAAAATGTTCCTGCAATTGCGGCTATGGCTCTTGCTTTCGAAAAGAATTGCCGCGACATGAATCAGACTGCAAAAAAAATTTCAACCTGTGCAAAAGTTTTACTCGAATGCTTGAAAAGTAATGGCGTTGATTTTATCGTCAATGGCGGCGAAAATCGTCTGCCCGGTCATTTGAGTTTATCTTTCAGAGATTGCGAAGGCGAAACACTCTTGCATCGGCTCGACTTAAAAAATATCTATATAGCTACTGGCTCAGCTTGTAATTCGAGACAAACGCAAATTTCTCATGTACTGCAAGCTTTAAAAGTTCCGGAGGATTATATTCGTGGGACAATCAGAATTACCTTTGGAAAGGAAAATTCCTGCGATGACGCGAAAACTATTGGTAAACATTTAATAAAAATTTTGCAACCTTGTCAAAATCAGCAATTTTTGATAAGGTAACTCATAGTAGTTATCAAAATCGGCACTTTTTGACAAGGTGGTAAAATCATGGAATATGATTCCTTAAGCAAAATCTACTATAAGCATCCTGCTGAACACAATAAAACTTACGCCGAGCGATTTAACTCACCGCTGACTCGCCATTTCGACTTCCAAATACAAGAGTACAATCATCGGAGCAAGTATCCGACTTTTTTTTGTTACACGGAAAAATTCGCCATGTTGACTGAGATAATTTATAGGAAGCACGAAGATTTACTTCAAGCCTTGCAAGCTGTTCCTCCTTTGGTAATGGAGCAGTTCATTTTGTCCAGTGTCGTGGACGAAGTCAGAGCAACCAGCGACATTGAGGGGATTCACAGCACACGCAAGGAAATAAAAGAAGTTGTCAGCGGCTCCGTACAGTCTGCGCGATTCTCCAGCATTGTCGCTAAGTACAAGAGCATCTTGACTGATTCTGGGCAAATAAGCTTCAAAACATGCGAAGATATACGAGCTTTCTATGACGAGTTCATCCACAAAGAAGTCACTGCCAACGACCCGACTCACAAGCTGGACGGCGATTTATTCAGACGAGACTCCGTAGACATAACTTCAGCTTCCGGCAAAATTCTTCATCGCGGCGTTTATCCTGAGGAAAGAATAATTGAACTACTCAACGTCACTTTAGGAATCCTGCACGATACAGACATACCATTACTTGCCAGAGTAGCTATTTTCCACTATTTCTTCGAATACATTCATCCGTTTTACGACGGTAACGGACGGACAGCCCGATTCATCGTATCGTACTTCTTGGCTAGTCGTTTTCACCGACTTATCGCACTTCGTTTGTCAGTGCTTATAAAGAAGAATAAGAAGAAATACTATGAGCTATTCAGAGAAACGGATTCCGAATGGAACTGCGGCGACTTAACTCCATTCGTTCTCGGATTCTCAGAAATTGTTTCAGCGACTTTCGATGACATATCGATTTTACTGAACAACAAAATCATGCAACTGACCAAGTATCGCCAGAAACTTTACGCGCTGATTGAAGGAGACAAACTGACTAAGGAGATATACGAGGCACTATTACAATCAAGTGTTTTCTTCGGTGGAGGCATTTCAATGGAAAGACTGATGAAGGTGACAGGCAAATCCCGCAACACCGTCAAATATCGACTCGACAACATACCGACAGGACACGTCGTCGAGTCGGTCGGTGGTGGTAGCAAGAAAATTTACAAGCTAAACTTAGCAATAGTCTAATGTACTGGTCAAGAGAAATTGTAACAAAGGAGACTAAAAATAACGTTTCTGAAAAGGGGTCAAATAATTGTTGAAGGAATGAGGTCGGACGTGATTGTAAAAAACATACGCAAATTCTTCTACCGATTTGTATAATTGCTC
>JAFSOQ010000076.1 GCA_017446845.1 Selenomonadaceae bacterium
AGTGCAGGAGTCAAAGTTAGAGCGACAAAAGCCGATAAACCCATTGAAACTGCGATTGTCAGCGCGAATTGACGATATAAAATACCCGTCATGCCGCCCAAAAACGCAATCGGGATAAAAACTGCCGATAAAACGAACGCAATCGCCACGACAGGTCCTTGAACTTCTGCCATAGCTACTTCAGTTGCCTCGACGGGATTTAAACCGCGTTCCATATGCTGTTCGACGTTTTCGATAACAACTATCGCGTCGTCGACGACCAAACCGATTGCCAAAACCATTGCGAACAGCGTTAAAGTGTTAATTGTGAAGTCTAAGACCGTAAAAGCGGCGAAAGTTCCCAAAAGTGAGACGGGAACCGCCAACAGCGGAATAATTGTTGCCCGAAAACTTTGCAGGAAGATAAAAATAACCAAAACGACCAAAACTAACGCCTCAAAAAACGTGTGAGCGACCTCGTTAATGGACGCGGAGATAAATTCCGTGCTGTCGAGAACTTGACCGTATTTAATGCCTTCGGGAAGGTTTTTTTCGGCTTCTTTAAGGATTCTTTTGACTTCGCCGATAGATTCGAGGGCATTTGCGTCGCTTGTCAGGTTGATTATGAACGGAACGGCAGCATGACCGTTAAATTTTCCTATATAAGTGTTGAATTGTTGCCCGATTTCGACACGAGCGACATCTTTTAGAAGCACAAATGCGCCTGCGTCGCCGGTTTTCAAGATAATATTCTCGAATTGCTCAGGAGTTTCCAATCTGCCTTGAATTTGTCCGCTATATTCCTTTTCTTGACCTTGAGCGACGGGCAATTTACCTATGGAACCTGCTGCGGCTTGTGCATTTTGAGTTTTAATAGCGTTTTGAACGTCAGCGACGGTTAATCCGAAGTTTGCGAGCTTTTCCGGGTTAATCCACACGCGCAAAGCATAATCCGCGCTTAGAATTTGCACTTTTCCGACGCCCTTAACGCGTTTCAAGTCGTCAGCAATGTAAATATCGGCGTAATTTTTTATAAAAGCAGTATCGTAAAGCCCGTTGTCGCAGTAAAAAGCAAAAATCATCGCCATATCCTGCGAAGACTTGGAAGTTGTCACGCCGGAGGCAATGACAGTTTCAGGCAAGCTTGAATTAGCCGACGCGACGTTATTTTGAACTTTAACCGAGTCCATATCGCCATCGGTGCCGACTTCAAAGAAAACATTCAGCAAATAGGTGCCGTCGTCGTTGGAATTGGAGCTCATGTAATCCATACCTTGAGTACCGTTGACGCGATTTTCTATAACTTGTGCGACGGCTTGATTGACGACGGTGGCATTTGCGCCCGAATAGGTAGCATCGACATTGATTGTCGGCGGCGAAATGTTCGGATATTGAGCGATTGGCGTATTAAGTCCCGCAATTATTCCGATAAGACTGATTATAATCGATATGACGACTGCGAAAACCGGTCGGTGAATAAAAAACTTTGCCACGATTTATCCACCTCACTTAGTTGCGTTTTTTTCGGCGTCAAAAATCTTTTCACTCGGCGAAAATGAAAAATCCATATCCTTTGCAGTAACTTGCGTCACTTCCAAAGGCATTCCGTCGCGCAAATTCGTCAATCCCTCGACGATAATCCAATCATCAGCCTTCAAACCGCTTTTAACGACGTAATACGAGCCGATTTTTTCGCCTAAAGTAATTTTTCGGACGGCAGATTTGTTATCGGATTGAGCTACGATAACCAAAGTTTCGCCCAACAGCTGTTGAAGAGCGCGTTCGGGCACGAGCATTGCGTTTTGAATCTTCAATCCTTCAATTTCGACACGCGCATACATGCCGGGGACAAGTAAGGCGTTGGGATTTTTAAAAATCGTGCGAATTATCAGCGTGCCGGTCTCATTTCCCAATGTTCGGTCATATTCGGCGAATTCTCCCAGATAAGGATACCTTGAACCGTCCGCAAGCGTCAAAGAAATTTTAAAATCCGAACCGGGTCGTTCTTCTTCTCTGGAAAGCCGCAAATATTCTTGTTCCGAAACGGCAAATTGCACATAAACAGGGTCAACGTTGCCGATTGTCGCGAGCGGAGTACTTCCGGCAGTTGCAAGAGTTCCGACTGCGACATCATCAATACCAAGTCTGCCGCTCATCGGCGCATAAACTATCGTATCCGACAAATCGTCCTTTGCTTTTTGCAACAAAGCTTCATTGGCGGCAACTTCAGCTTCTTGCGACTTGACTGCAACGCGTTGATTCGTAAGCGTCTGCTCGGAGACTGCATTTGCTTGCCAAAGTTCCTCGTCGCGTTGAAGGTCGACACGTTCTTTAGCTAAATTTGTTTTAGACTTCGCGAGATTGGCTTCAGCCTGCAAAACTGCCGATTGATATTGGCGGTCATCAATTTTGAACAGTGCTTGCCCTTCGACTACGTTTTGACCGCCCTTAACGTATTTTTCTACAACGGAGCCGCTGACTTTGGATTGAACTGTCATTTCGTCGCGGTCGACAACTTGTCCGCTGTAGGAAAAAGTAATCGGCGCGTCGGTCGTCAAAACTTTCATCGCCTTTACTTTGGTCGGATATTCCTCCATAGCTTGTTCTTCAGTGTCTTCGCCGCCGCAGCCCGTTATGAGCAACGCCGCCGCTAAAATTATCGCTGAAAATATTCTCATACCAACTATCCTTTCATTCATATCGAAAATTTGATTATCATTATATCAATCGCAATTGAATAGGGCAACTGATAAAACGAAAATACCTCCACGAAATTTGGAGGTATTTTTTTCCATGCAATGAAAGTATTTTAATTGAGTGTTCGGTATGGAGAAATTCTCGCGCCTTTGAAGGTCAATTCAACTGCCAAGCCTTTTTTGTCAAGCTGATAGACCCAAACGCCGTTTGCAACAATGGTAGCGTCTGCAAAAGTGTCGCCGCTCACACCGTCGCTTGCCTGTGCCGATACTTCCGTTCCAAATTTGATATTGCCGGAAACAAATCTGTCCCAAGCCTCTTTATTGAGGATAACGAAAAGCAAATCGTATTCCTTTGCGCCAAAATTTACGCCGAGACTGACTTCTTTCATCTTGACATAAATTCTTTCGCCGGTCTGATTGTTTACGGCTACTCCGCGCCCGTGATCGTCGCCCCAAAAGCCCCATTTAACACTGGAAGCACTGATTGTGCAGTATCCGTAGACTTTTTGCATTGCACGTTCTGCTGACGGATATTTTTGGTACATGCGCTCCAAAACTTGTCCGCTCATCTCGTTGAGTTTGGCGCGTTGCTGTTCGGGCGTTGCTTTTGCGGCCAATACCGTGCTTGCCGTCATTAAAACCAGCGCGAACAAAATCAGTTGGAAAAAAATCTTCCTCATAACAAGATACCTCCATAAAACTAACAACAAAATGGGCTTGACAATGATTGCCAAGTCCATTCTGTTTAAGTGAACTGATTTAATTAGCGGATAATCTTTGTTCCGTTCTCTGCGTCGAAATTCGCCCAAAATTGCTTACGAGTGATCTCATTTCCGTTTTTGTCGGTGTAAATGTTGTCGTTAATTATGCCGCCCTTGTCTTTGTAGCCGGCGTAGCCCATTTTGTGCAACATTTCGCGTACCGGAGCAGAATGCAATGCATCATCTGCGCTCAAAAGTCCGCGTTTGTAAAGTTCGTTGCCGTCTTGCAATGTTTCGATTATTGTACCGCCCGCGACCTGTTCGAGTTCCTCGTCCTTCAAGATTTCGTCTTTCAAGATTTTTTCCTCTGCCATAGTTATCTACGACCTTTCGTTTTATTTTTGATTTGTTGTTTGCCTTTCTGTAACTTATACGTTCAAATTTCGGTTTCGTTACACAGTTTAGCAAAAAAATTTTCTGCAGTCAACGAAAATCCCTCCGACGCGTCGCCGAAGGGATTTTTTATTATTGGTCACTGAAATGAAACGCGACGCTTTGAATGTTTCTAAGAAGAAATTTTCACAAGCGATTGAGTAAAGTATGGCAATGAGAAAGTATAAGTTCCGCGATAACCTCGGTCAGCGCAAAATCGTTCTATTGTCGGATAGGTAAAAAGAAAATGCGGTGGAAAATCATGCGGCAGTTGCCTCCACTTGCAACCCGAATCTACCGGATATAATACCGCATTTGTAAGTTCGCACTTGCTACGTTTATATTATCTCATTCCGATAAATAAGAGCGAAATTTCAAAGGTTTAATCACTATGCGACTGTCTGATAATCGGCGACAATATTTTATACGACGAGAAAGACAAAGCACAATAAAAATTATCTCCTTCTTGCAACGCGGGTTTTTGGGGAATGCAAATTAAATCTTTATTAATTGCGCGACGCTTTCGACGTGCGAAGTAAACGGAAACATATCGACGGGCTGAATCTTTTTTGTCAGGTAGCCGAGTTCGTATAAAATTTTTAAATCGCGGGCAAGCGTAGCGGGATTGCATGAAACGTAAATAATTTTATCGGGCTTCATTGCGGCGAAAGTCTCTAAAACTTTTTTATCACAACCTGCGCGGGGCGGGTCGACGATAACGACATCGGCAGGCTCCAAAATTTTCGGCAAAACTTTCACGACATCGCCGACGATAAATTCAGCGTTGCGGATATTGTTTTCGCGAGCATTTTTTTTTGCATCGGCAATGGCGGAGCTTACAACTTCAATTCCGATAACTTTACGGGTTTTTTTCGCCATGAACAGGGAAATTGTCCCGGTGCCGCAATAAGCGTCGATAATCGTCTCGTGCCCGTGCAATTCGGCGAAGTCCAGAGCAGTTTTGTAAAGAACTTCAGCTTGCGCGGTGTTGACTTGGAAAAAGGAGCGCGCCGAAATATTGAAACTCAATCTGCCGATTTTATCATGAATTGTCGGCTTGCCGTATAAAATTTTCGTGTCGCGACCGAGGATAACGTTGTTGTGGAAAGTTTGAACGTTTTGCTGAATGCTCGTGACGTTCGGAATTTCTTTCAGCAGAGCGCGGACAAAATTTTTTTCGTTGGGAAAATTTTTGGCTGCGGTGACGAGGACAATCATCAATTCGCCGTTGCAACCGACTCTGCCCATGACGTGCCGCAAAAATCCTTTATGCGTGTCTTCGTTGTAAGGTTGCAAGTTAAACTTTTTGGCGACATTTCGGACGGCGGAAAGAATTTTATCGTTGCCGGCGTTTTGAATCATGCAGGATTGCGCGTCGATAATTTTATGACTGCCGCGAGCGTAGCAACCGATTTGCAAATTTTTTCCGACGGGAAATTGCATTTTGTTCCGATAGCGCAGAGGATTTTTCATGCCGAGCGTATTGAAAATTTCTGCGCTGTCAATTTTGCCGATACGTTCAATCGCGTCGACGACTTGTTGACGTTTCCATTTTAATTGCGCGGGATAACTTAAATGCTGAAGTTGGCAGCCGCCGCAATTTTTATACAGCGGGCAAAAAGGTTCGACGCGCTCCGAAGATTTTTTTACAACTTCGACAAGCCGACCGACCGCGTAATTTTTTTTGACAGTTTCAATTTCCGCCAAAACTTCTTCGTCGGGCAAAGCACCCTCAACAAAAATAATAAGCTCGTCGAGTTTTCCAACTCCTTCACCCGACGAGCCAAGTCCGTGAATTTTAATCAGTTGTGGCATTTCTCATAACCCTCAAGTCTTCGTTCAGTTGAGATTTTAAATCTTCGACGGAGGCAAAAATTTTTTCGTCGCGCAACTTGCCGATAAAGCTGACGAAAATTTCTTCGCCGTAAATGTCTCCGCTGAAATTGTCGATAAAAACTTCCAAACGCCGCCGCGCAACTTTGAAAGTCGGATTGTCGCCGATATTCGCAATGCCGTTGAAAAATTTCCCGCGAACTTTTACGCGCACGATATACGCGCCGTTGGGCAACATGGCTCGTTGGTCGGAAATTTCAAGATTGGCGGTCGGGAAACCGATTTTGCGTCCGCGTTTGTCGCCGTTGACGACTTCGCCCGCGTAAGTGAAATTTCTGCCCAAAAGTTGATTCGCCGAAATTAAATCGCCTTCCGCAATCAAAGCCCGAATCCTCGTGCTGCTGACGATTTTTCTGTCGACAGTGAACGATTGACAAACTTCCGCCTTGAATCCGAAATTTTCCGCCTCGCGCAGGAGCATACGCCCGTTTCCTCTGCCGAACCGCCCGAAAGTATAATTCGGACCCGTGACGACGTAAGCAGGGGAAATTTTTTCTTGCAGGAGTTCCAAAAATTCTTCGGGCGATTTTTTGCTGAAATCCTTCGTGAATTGAATTTCAATCAGCACGTCGACGCCCATGCCGGAAAAAATTTCGCGGCGAAGATTTTTACTGCCAATCATCAGCGGCGCATCATCGGGAGCAATCACGGTCAGCGGGTGATTCGAGAAGGTAAAGACAATCGCGGTGCCGTCAATTTCTTTTGCAACGTCAATAGCATGCCGAATAACGCTGGCATGACCGAGATGAACGCCGTCGAACATGCCGAGCGCGACGACCGGTCGCGTGTATTTTTTTGTTAAGGCGGAAATTTTTTTTACAATCTCCAAAGAAACACCCCGTTTCAATCGTCCAAAGCCGAACGTATGGCGGAAATTTCTTGCGCCGTGAATAAACCTTCGGGCGATTCTCGAATCATTATATCATGAAGTTTGATTTTTAAATTTTCCAACTCGACGGGCGGAGCGGCAGCCGTCGCCGATAAACTTATTGTTTTTGTCTGAGCGTCGACGTAGCGTTGAGTTTTGCGAATCACGATTTCAACCAAGCTGCGATTTTCCGAGTCAAGACCTTTCGGCGGATTGAGCATATACATTTTAAGTTGTTCGTCAATCGATTCTTGCTCCAACTCTTTAAGCCGCAGATAAATTGCCTCCGCGTTAAAGCTCTGCGCGTCCGTCGTGTTCAAGCCGTCAAGAATGTTGTGATAAAGTTGCCAATTTCTGTCCAAGCGGTCAATATCCTTCTGATAATCCGCGTACCAACTGCCGAAAATTTTTTGTCGCTCCTGCAAGTCTTCAAGTTGCGCCCGCGTAATTTCTTCCTTTTGAACTTGTCGCCCGTGGATAAAGAAACTCACGCTGAACACGCCGACCAACAACGCGCAGATTATAACAAAAATCTTGCGCGTCGGAGAAAATTTGTAAAGCAGTGCCAACGTGACGCCCGCCGCGATTAGAATTAAATAAATCATTGCAGAATTAAATCTCGTCCGATTTCGTAAGCCGCCGCGCAATCGTCGGCAAAATGTTTTTCGCGGTAGGCAAATTTTTTTTCGGGGTCGAAGATTGAACTTTCATAGCGCGAATAATCTTTGAATTGAACGGTATCGTAAGCGCAAAGACTTTTCGGCACAACGCGTAAAATTCTCGTCGTGAAAGTTTCGTACATGCCGAGGCGTTCTTTCATGCCGAAAAATTTAAAATGGTCTTCGGTCATGTTCATGGTGTAGATAAACGCGCTCGGAAGTTTTTTCGGGAAGACGGTCGGAATTTCGTCGCTGTAAATGTAATTGGAAAAGAAAAGCCGTTCGATAAAAGCAATCATGCCCGCCGAAAGATTCATGAAATAAATCGGCGTGCCGAAAATAATTGCGTCGGCGTCTTTAACTTTTTCCAAGACGGGCGAGAGGTCATCTTTCATGGCGCAGGAGCCGTGCGGACGATTTTTGAGTTTGCAGGCGAAACAACTCGTGCAACCTTTGAAGTTCAGCGAGTAAAGATTAATCATTTCGGTCGACGCGCCGAAATCTTCCGCGCCTTTCATGGCGTGTTTGAGAAGTTCGGCGGTGTTCCAATTTTTTCTGGGACTTCCGTTGATGGCGATTAAATGTTTCACGTTAAACCCTCCTAAATATCAAACCAATAATCAAAATTTTGTTCGCGGAAAGTTATCAGCTCGCCGATTTTGGGCGTCAACAATTTATAATTTCTGTACTCGCTTTCGACAACCAAATCTTTATAAGATTCGTTCCACATGTGTCTTGCAAGCGCGAACTTCCCCGAATGAATCGGCACGACTTTTTTGGCGCGAATATCTTCCGACGCCTGCGCGGTCTCTTCGGGCAAAAGGTGAATTGCGTGCCAGGCAAGATTATACTGCCCGTTCTCCATGAATGCCAAATCGAAACCGCCGAATTTTTTCCCGATGTCTTTGAAGTGCTCGGAGTAGCCGCCGTCGCCCGAACAAAAAACTTTTCGTCCGGGTGTCACGAATGCAAACGCGCACCACTCGGTTGGATTTTTAGTCAACATGCGTCCGGAAAAATGTTGGCTCGGCAAAATGTGCGCCGTCAAATCGCGTCCAAAGTCAATCACCGAGTCCCAATCTTCCTCAATGATTTTATCTTTGTCAAAGCCCCATTGCTCAAAATATTCGCCGACGCCCAAAGGGCACAGCACAGTTTTAATTTTGGGCTTGAGCGCGATAATCGACGGGTAGTCGAGATGATCCCAGTGGTCGTGAGTTATCGCCAAAATATCCAGCGCGGGGAAATCGTTCGCCGAATAAACATTGCTGCCCTCAAAAGCGCGGTTGACAAAAAAAATCGGCGAGGCATAAGCCGAAAACACAGGGTCGAGCAAAATTTTTCTTCCGCCCAGTTGCAGATAAATCGTAGAATGACCCATCCAAATTGCGCAATCGTCGTTGCCGAGTAAATTCAAATCTGTTTTGACGGAAGGAATCGGTCCGGGCGGTACGAGTCCTTTTTTGTCGCCGAATAAAAATTTCCAAGTCGCGGTGATTCGATTTTCCTTTTCTTGAACTTCATCGCTCATAATTTTGACGGGCGTCAGACACTCGAAATGATCGTTAAAATAGTGCGGCGAGGCTAAAATTTTTTCAAGGCGTGAACCTTTGGGCAAGCGTCCGAATTCGGGGCGATTGATGTAGTAAAAAATTCCGCCGCCGCTCAGAGCCGCCAAGCCTGCTCCGCCGATTAAAAATTTACGGATAAAATTTCTTCTGTTCAAATTTTCCACTCCCCGATAAAATATATCAGCTGAAAAATTTTTTGGCAAGGTGCAAAGGGGAATCATAATTCGTGTTGAAAGAATGATTGATATTTTTTATTCGCAAGGTTGAACAAAGAATTTTAATGGTGTACAATCAGCAAAGATTTTTTTCAGAATTAAAGAAAGACCAACTATAAAAAGTCAAGAAAGAATTTCGTAAGGAGAATTTTTGGAGAGAATAGCATGAACAGTGTAACAAAGTTTACGAGCAACGGCACCGATACAAGTTAAATGATGTTTACCTTCCGCTCGCTTCTTTTG
>JAFSOQ010000011.1 GCA_017446845.1 Selenomonadaceae bacterium
AGAAATTTTCTTCTGTTCCTAAATTCGTCGCTTACGCAGGGCTTTATCGCAAATCTCGTCAGTCGGGCGAGAGTAAAACTGATGGGCGAATGTCTAAACGTGGTTCTCCTTATCTGCGACGAGCTGTTTGGCTTGCCGCTTCTGTTGCCGCTTTTAAAGACCATTTGACCGTCATTGGACATGTTTGTCATAAAATGCTCGCCATTATTAAACCTTATCTTCCGGCTTCTACTTCTTGACTTTTTATAGCCGGTCTAATCATTTATCACGGGCTAACCTTCGACACAAAAAATTTTTTTCCTGTAGAAGTCGGCTTGCATTTAATCGCCGCTAATGTGATAATTTCGCTGATTGGAGGTTAAACGATTAAAAAATTTATTCGGATTGACGCTCGCGGAATTGGAAACGGAACTCACGTCGTTGCCTAAATTCAGAGCAAAACAAATTGCCGGTCGCTTTAAAAGCGACGGAACAGCGGTCGCGCCAAATCGTTAAAAATTTTTTAGCGTAATCGCCGCGACGGAACGAAGCGCATTTCTAGCCTAATCATTCCTAACTCCTAACTAGGATATAGGATTTGGGATTTAGGATTTAGAGGACAAAACCCTAACTCCTAACTCCTAACTCCTAAATCCTAATTCCTAACTATTCTGCCGCGCCGGAACGCAACCATTGCTAGTTTCATTATTAATAATTGACAGAGGTAAATAAATTGAACAGAAAAAATTTATTCGGACTAACTTTAGCGGAATTGAAAACGGAACTTGCGCCGCTGCCCAAATTCAGAGCAAAACAAATTGCCGCGCACATTTACAAGCACGGCATGAAAACTTTCGACGAGATGAACGACTTGCCGAAAAATCTTCGGGCAGAACTTTCGACGCGTTATGAAATTAAAATCGCCGAACTTTTAAAACGTCTGGATTCTCGCGACAAATTGACGACGAAATTTTTACTCGGCTTATCGGACGGCGCGGCGGTCGAAGTTGTTTTGATGCGTCACGATTACGGCAACAGCGTCTGTATCTCAAGCCAAGTCGGTTGTCAAATGGGTTGCAGGTTTTGTGCGTCGACACTCAAAGGTTTGGAGAGAAATTTGACGGCGGCGGAAATGCTCGGCGAAATTTTTTTTGCGGAAGAATTTCTGCGCGGCGACGGTCAAAAATTAGATTCGGTCGTTATCATGGGCACGGGCGAACCGCTCATGAATTACGACGAACTGATAAAAATGTTGAGACTTTTGCACGAAGATTATTGCTTGGGTATGAGTTACAGAAAAATTACAATCTCGACTTGCGGAATTGTTCCCGCCATAAAAAAATTGCGCGACGAGAAAATCCCCGTCACGTTGTCGATTTCACTGCACGTGCCCGACGATAAATTACGTTCCGCACTCATGCCGATTAATTCTGCGTTCGGGCTGAAAAGTTTGCTCGCCGCAGGTGACGACTATGCACAAGCGACGGGGCGGCGCGTAACTTACGAATATATTTTGCTTGGCGGCGTCAACGATACCGAAGAACACGCCCGACGCCTTGCAAAAATTTTAAGCGGGCAGCTCGCTAACGTGAATTTAATTCCGTTTAATCCCGTCGACGAAAGAAATTTTCTTCCGCCGACAAATAACGCCGTCAAAAAATTTTTCCACTTCCTGAACACGCACGGAATAGGCGCGACGATTCGCAAGGAAATGGGCGCGGATGTCAATGCGGCTTGCGGACAACTTCGCGCAAAAATTATTGCAAGCTGACTTCGGACGTCTTCCAAAAATCATCGTCGAAGAAAATTTTTCCCGCGTCAACTTGATGCCTCAAAAGTTCCTCGGCCTTGGCAAGTTGCGGGTCAGTGTTTTCGTTCAAGTCCAAATCGTACATCGGGTGCGGCGCGTAAGGCGATTTTATTTCCACGTCGGGAGTAATGCCGAGACCGTCAATGCATTTGCCGTTCGGCGTGTAATATTTCGCGATTGTAAGTTTCAAGCCGTCGTTGTGCGCCATGGGAATCAGCGTTTGCACGGAGCCTTTGCCGTAAGAAGTTTCGCCGACAACCAGAGCAACTTTGGTATCCTGCAATGCGCCGCTCAAAAGTTCCGAGGCACTCGCGCTGTTACGGTCAATCAAAACGATAATCGGAAATTTCGCCGCCGCCAAATCCGAAGTGTAAACTTCCTTGGAGCCGTCGCGTTTAATCACGGAAGTAATCGTTCCGGCCGGCACAATCTCTTGAGCAATCTCCACGCAACCGTTAATGACGCCGCCGGGATTTTGTCGCATGTCCAAAATAAATCCCTTCATGCCCGCGCGTTCGAGGTCGTCGAGCACGATTTTAAATTCGTCGCCGGTGTTCTCACTGAAGTTGGAAATTTTAATGTAGCCGAGCTTGTCATCAATCATCTTGCCCGCGACCGTCTTGACTTTAATATTTTCTCGCGTCAAGTTGTAAGTCACGTCGTCGAAGCCTTCGCGGTGAATCAAAAGTTCGACGGGCGTACCGATTTCGCCGCGAATTTTCAGCGCGACTTCTCCGGGGGAAATTTCTTCGACGGGCTGACCGTCCACCGCCAAAATTTCGTCGCCCGCTTGAAGTCCGGCACGTTGTCCGGGTCCGTCGGGAATGACGCTCATGACTTGCACGCCGCCGTTTTTAAAACCCATGTAAACTCCAATGCCGCCGAAAGCTCCGCTGGTTTCCGCACGAAGTTGGCTGTAAAGTTGCGGCGCGAGATAAATTGAATGGGGGTCGCCGAGTGAATTGACCATGCCGCTTATTGCTCCGTCGATTAAAGTTCTCCTGTCGACCGCTTGAACGTAATTGCCCTCGATAAATCTCATTGCGACAAAAAATCTTCCGAGGTCGAGCGCGTTACTTGAATTGAGTCCCAAAAGCAGACATACCAGCCCCAAAGTCAGAGCCGCGCTTATAAGTCCTACCAAAATTATTCCGCCGAAAATTTTTTTCTTCAAGGCGAAACCTCCTTTCGCCAAAGTTTTTGCAACTATAGCAGTTCTGTCTGAAAAAAATATTAAAAGTCATTTGCCGCGCCGTGTTGATTGTGTTAAGATTAGCTAAAAAGCAGCGTGACGTTGCATCCGGTTGACGCGCCGCAACGTTAAAATAACTTTAACAATGTCACCGCGTCCGTACGAAAATTTAAGGGGGAAAGGAAATGAAATCAATTTGCGTGATACCGGCTCGATATTCTTCTACGCGACTGCCCGGCAAGCCGCTGAAAGATATTTGCGGCAAGCCGATGATTTGTCGCGTGTGGGAGCGGGCAAGCTGTGCAAAATCTGTGGCTGAAGTTATCGTGGCGACTGACGACGAAAAAATTTTGCAAGCCGTCGAAAAAAATCACGGGCAGGCGATGATGACTCGTGCCGACCATAAAACAGGAACCGACCGCCTCGCCGAAGTCGCAGAAAAATTTCCCGACGCTGAAGTTATCGTCAACGTTCAAGGTGACGAGCCGCTTATCGAACCCGCTTTGATTGATGAACTCGTCGCGGAATTTGTCAAAGATAAAAATTTGCAGATGGCGACCGTCGCGACCGAACTCCTCAACGCCGAAGAAATGAACAATCCCAACAATGTCAAAGTCGTCCTCGACAAAAACAACGACGCACTTTATTTTTCGCGCTCGCTGATTCCGTATCCTCGCAACGCGGGCAAGTCGAAAGTTTTTAAGCACATCGGCATTTACGCTTATCGCCGAAATTTTTTATCGGCTTATGCAAAAATGGAGCCGACGCCGCTTGAGCAATCCGAATCACTCGAACAACTGCGCGCCTTGGAGAACGGTTTTAAAATTCGCGTGATAAAAAGTTCGTGCAAATTTATCGGCGTCGATACCGAAGAAGATTTAAAACTCGTCAACGAAATTTATCGTCGGGGGGAATTTTAAATGACGAACGAAGAAAAAAATGAATGAAACGCTTATTTATAATTTGAACATAAGGCGATAGACATTGGGCGGATATTGATAACCGACAACGTAAAATATTTTGGGCGCGTGCCGAATTTAAAAGTTGTGAATTGGAAAGATTTGGGTGATAATTGAAATGAACATTGTTAAAGTTGGAAATATCGAATTTGGCGGCGGCAAGTTGGTTTTACTCGCCGGACCGTGTGTGTTGGAAGGTTTGGAGCGTTCTTTGAAAATCGGTCGTCGCGCGAAAGAAATTGCCGACAAGCTCGACATACCGTATATTTTTAAAGCGTCGTTCGACAAAGCAAATCGTTCCTCCATAAAAAGTTATCGCGGTCCCGGATTAATCGAAGGTTTAAAAATTTTGGACAAGATTAAAAGTGAATTGGGCGTCCCGATTGTCACGGACATTCACGAAACACATCAAGCCGCGCAGGCAGCCGAAGTCGCCGACATTTTACAAATTCCCGCGTTCCTCTGCAGACAGACCGATTTACTCGTTGCCGCCGCAAAAACCGGAAAAGCCGTCAATGTCAAGAAAGCACAATTTTTATCTGCGCGGGATATGATTAACGTTGTGGAAAAGTTGCGGGCGAGCGGTACCGAAAAAATTTTGCTGACCGAGCGCGGAACCTCGTTCGGCTACAATAATTTGGTCGTCGACATGCGCGGCTTGCCGATTATGCGCGGCTTTAATTGCCCCGTGATTTTCGACGGCACACACAGCGTACAACTTCCGGGCGGTGCAGGAAGTTCTTCGGGCGGTCAACGAGAATTCGTCGAATATTTAGTTCGAGCGGCTTGCGCGGTCGGCGTCGACGGTTTATTCTTGGAAGTGCACGATAATCCTGCCGAAGGGCTTTCGGACGGCGCGAATATGATTCCGCTTGACAACTTGGAGAAAATTTTGGCAGGAGCATTAAAAATTCACGAGGCGTTGAAATGATAAAAGAAAAAGCTGTTGAAACTTTACAAATCGAGGCGGCTGCGATTGAAAATTTAATTCCGCGCATTGACGAAGAATTTATCGCGGCGGTCAAAAAAATTATGCGTTGTCGCGGACGCGTGGCAGTGACCGGCATGGGAAAATCCGGACACGTCGGAAGGAAAATCGCGGCGACTTTATCTTCAACGGGCACGCCGTCATTTTTCATGCACCCCGCCGAGGCTTATCACGGAGATTTGGGAATGCTCACGGAAAAAGACGTTTTGATTGCAATTTCAAACAGCGGCGAATCTTCTGAGATTGTGAACATTTTGCCCGTCGTGCGCAGAATCGGCACGGAAATTATCGCCATGAGCGGCAAGCGCAATTCCACGCTCGGCAAGAACTGCGATTATTTTATCGACATCAGCGTTGAGCGCGAGGCTTGTCCTTTGGGCTTGGCTCCCACCGCTTCGACGACTGCAACTTTGGCTATGGGCGACGCGTTGGCTATGGCTCTTATGGACGAAAAAAATTTTACTTCAAACGACTTTGCATTATTCCATCCGGGCGGCGCACTCGGCAGAAAACTTTTGCTGACCGTCGGCGACGTCATGCACAGCGGCGACGATAATCCGATTGTCAAAGTCGGTGCCACTGCTAAGGACGCACTTTTTGAAATGACGGCTAAAGGTTTGGGCGCGGTCTCTGTCGTCGACGAGCAAAATAAATTCGTCGGGCTGGTCACTGACGGAATTATCCGCCGCGCGTTGGAAAAAGATAAAAATTTCATAGATGAACCCGTCGAACACATCATGTTTGAAGAGCCGTTGATAATCAGCGCGGACAAATTGGCGACGGCTGCTTTATCCGTCATGGAAAAACATAAACCGCGACCCGTAACGGTTTTGCCCGTCATCAATTCGGAAAATTTCCCCGTCGGCATGATTCACTTGACGGATTTATTGCGGCAAGGAGTTGTTTAAAATGAAAATTTCGGAAGATGCTGTCGACAGAGCGCGGCGCGTTAAGCTGATAATTTTTGACGTGGATGGCGTTTTGACTGACGGCGGAATTTATCACGGCGCGAACGGCGAACTTTTTAAAGCGTTCCATTGCCGCGACGGTTTCGGAATAACGCTTGCTCACTCGTGCGGAATAAAGTCGGCGATAATCACGGGCAGAACGTCGGATATGACTTCTTGGCGCGCCGCCGAGTTAAAAATTTCTGCCGTCATGCAAGGACAGATGAACAAGCGCGACGCTTACAAAAAAATTAAGGCGCAATTCAATTTGACGGACGAAGAAATTTGCTACGTTGCAGACGATGTGATTGATTTGCCTGTCTTCGTCCAAGTTGGTTTTCGGGCGGCGGTCGGCGATGCTGCGGCGGAAGTTATCGAACGTGCGCATTTTGTGGCAGATAATTTCGGCGGGCGCGGAGCCGTTCGAGAAATCATAGAATTTATTTTGAAGTCAAAAGGATTTTGGCAGGCGATTATCGAACGCTACACAACACCTGATTTAGACGACAAAGAATTAACCGCAATGAATCAATGAGGAGAAATTTAATGATTGAAATTTCCAATTTACGCAAATACACACACGAAGGCTTGACACGTCTGGAGGCGGATATAAATTTTACGGACGTGGAATCTCCTTACGCAGAAAAGACGATTTACTTCGAGGTTGACGCAGCTTACGGCGACATGTTCGCTGACGATACCTATGACGCTTTTGTGCTCGTGCCGCTGTATTTGGCGATGTATCATAAGCAAGACCTGCACATCTGCGGCAATATATCCAAAAAGCTTTATCAAAATATCAAGTGGTACATTCCGAAAATTTTTTGCGACTTCTCCGATGCTCTTTCGCCCGTAGAATTTATTGTTGACGGTTTTAGTCCGCCCAAGCCGAAAGGAAATTTAATCGGCGCGGGAATTTCTTGCGGCGTGGATTCTCTCTCGACGATTTACGATCATTTCATCAATGAGACCGACCTCGACTATCGAATCAACGCCCTGTTCCTGTTCAACAGCGGCACTCATGGCAACTTTGAAGATCCTTCTACGCAAAAATTCTTTCAGGCTCGCTACAACAGAAACATCAACGCTGCTGACGAACTCGGATTGCCCGTTTATACAGTCACCTGCAACCTGCACGCCTTCACGCACAAAATTGCCGGAATGAAATCCGAGTATTTGGCTAAATTTCCGTTCCTTGCCGGAGCGAAGGCCGGCTATTTGGGTATTTATTCTTGCATCTTCAGCTTGCAAAATTCGATTCGACGATATTACTTTTCAAACGGTTTGAGTTACGAACAAATCAAAAAATTCTCAACGTACTATCACGATTATGATATGGTTGGTTTCTGTGAACTTTATCTTGTGCCGTTGATTCAAACGGAGCGGCTGGAGTTGATTATCGACGGTTGCCAATATCGGCGCGTGGACAAACTGAAAAAAATCGCCGATTGGGATATCGCGCAGAAATATTTAAACGTGTGTCTTGACACAACAAATGACGCCTCGAACTGTGGCACTTGTCCAAAATGTTTGATGACGCTGATGACGTTGGAAATTTTAGGCAAACTTGACGACTACGCCAAAGTTTTCGACATTGAACAGTACAAGAACGATTCTTTTGGATATAAAATCCATTGCCAACAAAATTACGGCAAAAATCCCTTTGAGACGGAAAACGTCGATTTTGCCCGTGAAAATAATTTCCCTATGCCGACGATTAATGAAAAATAATTTCGGAGGAAAAAATGCTTTATCGAACGCTGATGCTGATGAGCAAAATGATACGGCTCCTGCCCTACGACGTGCTGTTATTTTTAGGGCAGGTGTTCGGGCATTTGTATTATCTGCTTGTCAAAAAACAGCGGGAACGAGCGGTCGCGCAGATGATGCCCGCGTTGAACATTTCGGAGGCGGAAGCGCGAAAACTCGTAAGAAAATCTTTTATAAATTTGGCGCGCAACATGCTTGACATTTTGTACATGCCCAATCTCAACGAAAAAAATTTATCGGAATACATTGAGATTGATAACCTCGAACGAATGCGGACAGCACTTTTAGGCGGTCAAGGTGTCGTCGTGTTGACAGGTCATATCGGAACTTGGGAATGGTTGAGCGCGGCATTTTCTCTGAACGGCATGCCCGTGACGGCAATAGCAAAACTTCAGCCCAATGCGCAATACTCGCGAGTTTTGGACGATTTGCGGGCGACGATTCATGTAGAAATTTTTAATCGCGGAACAAACGAATTACGAGCAGCGGGACGCGCACTCAAGGAAGGAAAAATTTTGGGATTCCTCGCCGACCAAGATGCAGGTCCGGGCGGAGCATTCATAAAATTTTTGGGCAAAACCGCTTCGACGCCGTTAGGTCCCGCAGTTTTCGCAAGACGATTCAACGCGCCTGTCTTGCCGGCATTTATCATACGCAAGGAAAACGGACGGCACCTGGTCAAAATCGGAGAAATTATGCACTTCGAAGACACGGGCGATACCGATGCAGACCTGTTGCGTTTTACCGAGAAAATGACTAAAATCTTGGAAGAAGTCATCCGCGAAAATCCTACGCAATGGCTGTGGTTTCAAAAAAGATGGAATACGCCGCCCGAAATGCAAAAGACAAATAAGCATCACACGGTTAAGGCGCGACGAAAAATTTCGGAGGAAACGAAATGAGCACACGAGGAAAAATTTTGGCAGGAATAATCGTAATTTTTTTTGTGTGCGTAGTGGTGTGGGCAGTCCGAACAACGCCGTCCGAGCCGCCGCCGATAGAAAAAGTGGAGCCGCCGACCGTCATGGAATACGAAGGCACCACTTTAAGCGAGGAAAAAGACGGAAAAATAATTTGGGAGCTGACCTGCGATAAAATGCGTATCGATTCAATCACGCAGGACATGGAGCTTACGAACGTCAAAGGAAAATTTTACGAAGAAGAAACAACTTGGAATCTGACGGCGGCGCGCGGCATTTACGACCGAACGGACAAAGTTATTTACGTCGAAGGCGATGTTTTCATAACAGATAACGACGGCTCGGAACTTCGCAGCGAGGAATTGAGTTGGCTCACCGAAGAAGAAACTTTAACCGCCTTGGGCAACGTTCGCATTAATAAAGACGACGGCTCGGAACTTCGCGCAGAAGAGCTGATTTGGTTCTCCAAAGAAGAAACAATCACCGCGACGGGTGATGTTTACGCTTTGAACGACGACGGAGCAAAACTTCTCAGCGATAAGCTTGAATGGTTCATTGCCGAAAAAAAAGTTATCGCGACGGGAAATGTTAAAATCGCCAAAGATGACATGCGCGCTTTCGGAGACCTTGCCTATGCCGAAAACGACTTTAAAAAATTCGGGCTGTTGGGTCATGCAAAAGTTTTGGACGGTGTAAGCGACGACGATGAGTCGATGAAATTTTAAGGAGAAATTTTTATGAAAATTGAAATTCTTAGAACGCTTTTTCTTAATAATGTACCGGTTACTTTCCAAGAAAAAATAAACGTTATTCCGGAGTATTATGAGTTGCTTCGTGAGAGACTCAAGGTAAAAAGAATTGTCGGGAAAAATTTTGTTCGTCTCGGCAACCCGTATGACGGCGGCTATATCATGGTCGATAACTTTAATATATCGGGGGGGGGTATCGCTTATTCTTTCGGAATAGCTAATGATGTTTCGTGGGATTGGGATATGGTGCAACGCGGCTACGATGTTTTCATGTACGACCCGACGATTGACGCTCTCCCGTTCAATCACGAAAAATTTCATTTCTTTAAAGAAGGTATTCTCGGCATTGAAATTAAAGAACAACATATGAACACCTTGGAAAATTTTATAAAGCTGAACGGTCACGAAAACAAATCTAACATGATTTTAAAGATGGACGTCGAGGGCGCGGAGTGGAGTTTTTTATCCACCGTCACTTCCGAAACTTTAAGCAAGTTTGACCAAATACTTTTTGAATTTCATGACCTGACGAAACCGAAAGATCAAAGCGTCATGAACGCAACGCTTGCTTGCATAAAAAAAATAAATCAGACGCATTCTTTGGTTCACTTGCATGCATGTAATTGCGGCTCGATTTTAGTCTTAGATGATAAAATTTTGTTCCCCGACGTCCTGGAGTTGACTTATGTTAAGACTTCAAATTATGAGCTTGTAGACGATGAAAATATCTATCTTCCGATTTCTATTGACGCCTCAAATAATGTAGTTACGCCCGATGTTCCTCTAGGGTTCTGGAATAAAAAATATAACAATGTGGTGAAACAGCATGACTAAGTTAAAAAAAATCTGCGCGGCTTGCGTGGCGGCAATGTTTGTAAGTTCGGCAGCAATAGCGGCGGACAATGATAATTTGCCCTCCGAAGTCAACGCCGACGCAATCGAATACGACATGAATACCGGCGTAGTTGCTGCGGAAGGAAATGTTCTTCTAAAGCACGGCACGACCAAAGCTACGGGACTTCACGCGCTCTTCAACGTCAATACCAAGGAGGCGCATCTTATCGGCAATGTGATTGTCGTCGATACCGATATGCGCATAACTTGCGGAGCTTTGATGAGCAACGGTCAAGGGCACATGGTGGCGGATGAAAATGTTATCGCCACTCAAACTCTCGCGCCCAACGAAAAATATCCCCTCGGCGACGTGCGCACTTTCACCGGCGAACACATTGACTATTTCCCCGACGACAGAAAACATGTAGTCATTCCGACGGGCGGCGTTGCCAAGAGCGAAGTCGAAGGAACTTTCACGGCGGATCACATGGAAGGCTGGATAGACGACGAACGCTATATCGGCACGGGCAATGCGCACCTTATCAGTCAAACGCGCAATTTGGAGGCGGCAGGCGATAAAGTTGACTATGACGGCTTGCAGGAAGGCAAAGCAGTTTTAAGCGGCAATGCCTGGGCGATTCAGGACAATAATACGATTCGCGGCAATCGCTTGACGGTTTATCTTGCCGACGACGGAACTTTGAAAGCCGAACCCCGAATTCAAATGCCTGCCGATTTCGGAAAAGCTTTTGAGCAAAAATCCGAACCCGCGCAGGTTGAGAAAAAATCTTCCGACGAGACAGTTATAATCGACCCCGAAAAAAATTCCGACGAGGCAACAGGCAATGAATCTTGAAGCGCGTAATTTGGTTAAATCATTCAAAGGGCGGACAGTCGTCAACAAAGTTTCAATAAAAGTTGAGACGGGCGAAATTGTCGGATTACTCGGACCGAACGACGCGGGCAAGACGACTTCCTTTTATATGATGGTAGGACTGGAAAGACCCGATGCGGGCGAAGTTTTTGTTTCCGACGTGAACATTTCCAAATTGCCGATGTACAAGCGCGCCGAACTCGGAATAAGTTATCTGACTCAAGAGGCGTCAATTTTTCGCAAGCTGACTGTCGCGGAAAATATCATGGCGATTCTTGAGACTTTGCATATGACAAAACCGGAACGCCGAAAAAAACTCAACGAACTTTTGCGCGAATTCAGTATCCGTCACGTCGAAAAACGTAAAGGCACGGAACTTTCGGGCGGCGAGCGGCGTCGTGTGGAAATTGCTCGTTGTCTTGCCTTGGAACCGAAATTTATTTTGCTCGACGAACCTTTTGCGGGCGTCGACCCGTTGGCAGTCGCCGATATTCAAGAAATCATAACTTATCTGAGAAAGCGCGGCATGGGAATTCTGATAACCGACCACAACGTCCGCGAGACTTTGCACATTGTCGACCGCGCTTACATTCTTAACGAGGGAAAAATTTTATTGGAAGGATCCGCCAACGAAATTGCCAACAGTGCCGTCGCCAAGAAATTTTATCTCGGCAGCAATTTCACATTGTAAGGAGGCGATAAAAATGGCATTGATAACAGTTAATATAAATGACGAGGCGTTAAAGGTGCTTGAAGATTGCGCCGAAAGAAAAGACATCAGCGTTTCGGAATTTATTCGGCGTGCGGTACTCGAAAAGCTTGAAGACGAAGAAGACATCAGGGCGGCGGACGCGGCATACGCGGAATATTTGAAAAACCCCGTGACGATTCCTTGGGAGGAGGCTGTGGCAAAGTGGGCGTAAAAAAATATTCGGTTGTCTTGTCGAAAAACGCCGAGAAAAAACTTGATAAGCTTGATGCGCCCGTTCGCAACAGAATTCAAAAATGGATTGAAACGAATCTTGCAGGGTGTGAAAATCCTCGTCATAGAGGAAAACCTCTGGAGGGCGAATTCAGCGGTTTTTGGCGTTATCGCGTCGGAGATTATCGAATCATTGCCGAAATTCAAGACGACAAAATTATAATTTTCGTAATCAATGTGGATAAACGAAATGACATTTATAAATGAATCGGCAATTAAAAGCTCATTAAAAGCTCAATCGGAGGTTTTTGAATGCGCCTTAGAATACTTGACAGATATATTTTCCAAGAAGTCATCTTCGCGTTCTTGTTTGCAATTTGCGCGTTCACGGCGGTTTTTATCGGTTCGGGCACGCTGTTCAGAATCGCCAGATACATAACCGACTACGGCGCGAGCCTCTCTTCTGTAGTGAAAATTTTTATTTACGGCTTGCCGAATATCATCATGTGGACTTTTCCGATGTCGATGCTTTTGGCAACGCTTTTGACTTTCGGGCGGCTGTCGAGTTCAAGCGAAATTACCGCAATGAAATCTTGCGGAATAAGTTTCGGACGAATTGCCGCGCCCGCAATTTTTTTGGGCATGATTGTCACGGTCTGCGCGATTCTTTTCAATGAACACGTCGTACCTTGGGCGAACACCGCTTATAACAACGTCGTCTATTACGAGATTCAAGGCAACACCGAGCTTAAATCGCAAGACCACATTATCGTTAAGGAATTGTCCGGCGACAGAATGGAGCGATTGATTTACGCCCGCGAGTACAAAGCGCAAGATGAAATTTTGGAAGGCGTGACCATGCAAGTTTTCAGCGAGGACGGAAAAGTTACGCATGTTGAGAACGCGACCTATGCCGAGTGGAAAAATGAGGAATGGATCATGCATGACGGCATGATTTATGACTTGGAGGACGAACAGCGGACACATACAATGAAATTTGACAGGCAAATCCTTCCGGTCAAGGCAAGCCCGCGACAAATCGTCCGCGAACAAAAAAAGTCCGAAGAACTCACGATGAGTGAACTCAAGGCGCAAATCGAAATCATGAAGGCGCAATATGCCAACACCAACAAATTGGAAACGGAACTTTATCAGCGAGTGACGGTGCCTATGGCAAGTTTAATCTTCGCGCTTATCGGAGTGCCGCTCGGACTTCAACCGACGAGAACGCCTTCATCAATGGGCTTTGCGCTCAGCGTCGTTATAATTTTCTTGTACTATGCAGTTATGACGCTCGCCAATGCAATTGCGCGCAGCGGAGCAATTCCGCCGATATACGCCGTTTGGTTGCCGAATGTTATAGGATTAATCGCGGGATTCATTTTAATTTATCGGGCGTCTAAATAAAGTTAGGATTTAGGATTTAGGGCTTTGTTTTTTTTAACTCCTAATTCCTAACTCCTCACTCCTAACTGATAGAAGTCCATGACGGCTTCGATTTTGCATTGTGTAGGAGTTCTTGTTATGAAAAAATTTTCTGTTGAAACTGATATGGAACGTGTTCAAAAACTTTACAAGTACGAAAATGCGGCTCGTGAAAAAGGTTTTAATTTAATTGCGGGTGTCGACGAGGCGGGGCGCGGCTCGCTTGTCGGTTCCGTCGTCGTGGCGACGGTCATTCTTCCCGAAAATTTATATTTTGAACGCCTTGACGATTCCAAAAGACTTTCTCCCAAGGTTCGCGATATTCTCTACGACAAAATTATTTCGGCGGCTATCAGTTATTCTTACGTCGAAGTTTCCGTCGAAGAAATTGACAAGATTAACATTTATCAGGCGACGTTGGAGGGCATGAAACGCGCTGTCGCAAAATTGGACGTTCAGCCCGAACTTGTTTTGACTGACGCCATGAGAGTCGATTTGGGAGAAAAAATCCGTTCGTACCCGATTATTCACGGCGACAGATTTTCGGCGTCCATTGCCGCCGCGTCGATTATCGCCAAAGTCACACGCGACCGCCTTGCCGATAAATGGGCTTTGGATTATCCCGAATACGGCTTTGAACATAATCGCGGCTACGGAACTAAGGAGCATATCGCGGCGATTGAAAAACACGGACCAAGCCCGATTCATCGTCGCACGTTTAATCCCGTTAAAAGTCTTTGGAAAAATTTAAAAATCTCGGAGGAAATTTCATGAGCAATTTGGAAGTCGGTATCGTCGGTCTGCCCAATGTCGGCAAGTCGACGCTTTTTAATGCGATAACTAAAGCGGGCGCGGAGGCGGCTAATTATCCCTTCTGCACGATTGAACCGAATGTCGGCGTAGTAGCTGTGCCCGACCCGCGTCTTGAAGTTTTGACCAAACTTTACAATTCAAAGAAAACTACGCCCGCGAGTGTTCGTTTTGTCGATATTGCCGGACTTGTCAAGGGCGCGTCGAATGGCGAAGGTCTCGGCAACAAATTCCTTGAACACATTCGCCAAGTTGATGCCATTGCTCACGTCGTGCGCTGTTTCGAGGACGAAAATATTACTCACGTCGCCGACACGATTGACCCGCTCCGCGACATCGATACGATTCAAACGGAACTTTGTCTTGCAGATTTGGACGTTGTAGACAAACGCCTTGCCAAGGTCGCCAAACTTTTGAAGTCGGGCAGCAAGGAGGCTAAACTTGAGTCGGAAATTTTGGAGCGCGTAAAAAATTCTTTGGACGAGGCAAAACCCGCGCGGAGTTTAAATTTATCCGCCGACGAACTTTTCATGATTCGCGACGCAAATTTATTGACGCTCAAGCCGACGCTGTACATTGCCAACGTCGCCGAAGAAGATTTGACGGCAGAAAATTCTTACGTTGCGAAAGTTCGCGAGCTTGCCGAGGCGGAAGGTGCTCAGGTCGTGGTTATCTGCGCGAAGGTCGAATCCGAAATTGCGGAACTCGACGCGGACGAGGCTGAAGAATTTTTGGCGGACTTGGGTTTGGAAAGTTCGGGGCTTAACAGATTGATTCATGCGGCATTCGATTTGCTGGGCTTGATGACTTTCTTGACGGCAGGTCCCGACGAGTGTCGCGCGTGGACAATCACTAAAGGAACGCCTGCGGTTAAAGCGGCGGGTAAAATTCACAGCGACATTGAACGCGGTTTTATTCGGGCGGAAATTGTCAACTACGACGACTTGATTAAACTCGGCTCCGTCACTGCCGCCCGCGATAAAGGTTTGGTTCGTCTTGAGGGCAAAGATTACATAATGCAAGACGGCGACGTTACTTATTTCCGTTTCAACGTTTGAAAATTTCTTGAGCGATAAAGTTTCTAAAAAAATCCCTCAACGTTTACAAGCGTCGAGGGATAAGTTTTTGTCGTGATTAAATTTTAATTGTTGTCAAGCGTAGGTTCGTCGTCGAAAAGATACATATAACGATTCTTGAAATCTTCGGGACTCATGCGGAATGCATTGGCAACGCCGGCGTCGTCGAGGTCGCCTTTTTCCAAACGAGTCATGAAACCGCGTGCAATGCGATAGTGGACGGAATTAATATTGACTTTGCGGACGTAAGTTTTGCCTGTGGCAGGGTCGCGAATATCTTCAAAGCGCAGCGGCACCGCTTGATTGTCTTGAATTGTGATGAGTGCACCGCTTTCGCCGCGCATGAGGAATTGCACCGCCTCATAGCCGAGGTTGCGAGCATAGTCAATGTCGTAAGCAATGGGAGCCGTGCAACGAAGTTCGTAGCCGATTTCCTTATCGACGATTGAAATTTTAATTCCGATGCGTTTCAATTCGGCAAGAACTTTTTGCTTGAGAATTTCGCCGAAGTCGAGTTCCGCGTAACGAATGTGTCCGTGTTCGTCAAGAACGACGTTGCCAAGCTCTTGGAAGTCTTCTTCAGCGATTTTTTCGATAACACCTTCAGCGACGACCGCAACGCCGTAATTTTTGCCAATAAGGTAACGTTTGACAATCGAGCCGGTGATAATGTCAACGACCTGCTGCAAACGGATTTTTTCTTGCGGGAATTCTTCGGGGATAATCGTGACGGCGGCACCTGCAGAACGACCCATACCAAGTGCAAGATGTCCTGCAGTCCTGCCCATTGCAATCGTGAAGTACCAGCGATTATTGGAAGTGTGGGCGTCCTCCATGAGGTTTTGAATTTCAGTCGTGCCGAATGCGCGAGCAGTTTCAAAACCGAAAGTCGGAATACCTTCGGGCAACGGCAAATCGTTATCGATAGTCTTCGGGACGTGAACGACGTTAATCGTCCTGCCGAGTTTGCGAGCGTATTCGCTGACGGCAGCCGAGCTGAACGCAGTATCATCGCCGCCGATTGTCACGAGGTAGCCGACGCCGAGTTCAGTCAACGTGTCGACAACCGTGCGCAAGTCGGATTCTTTTTTGGTCGGGTTGAAACGCGACATGCGCAAAATACAACCGCCCGTTAAATGAATTCTGTTGACCGCCGCCGCGTCGAGGCGAATGTAACTTTTTTCACCGCGTCCGAGATGTGAAAAGCCGTCGTACATGCCGAGAACGTCCCAGCCGTGACGATTAGCCGTGTTCGTGACCGCGTTGATAACCGCATTGATTCCGGGCGCAGGACCGCCGCCGCAAACTATCGCAATAACATTTCTTACACCAATCATTTAAAATGCTCCTTTCAAACCGTAAAAGATTTGTTCAAAACTTCGCCGCCCAAATAATTTTTTCCTGCTACAAACGAAAAATCCTGACATATTTATTTTTTCTGTTGCGTGTCACAGTTAAATTTTCGCAATCAGCTTTAACAACCGCTTCGTCATCCTTTTCGACAAATTCATTCCGTGAAATAATGAATCTGTTTTCAACAATCGGTTCCGAGCACGCCACACTTCTCAAGAGGAGGACGATAAATTATTTTTTTATGCACGGAAGTCAATCTGAATATTGACTGGAAAAAAATCTTTTGTTACAATCAAACAACAGAATGCACTCGTCAGATTGGTGAAGAGGTGAAAAAATTTGGCGAAGATATTTCAAGCGACGCATGTGGGAAAAGTGCGCTACAACAACGAAGACTCGCTGATAGTCATAGAGCCGGAAACATACGCGGTGGCGGACGGAATGGGCGGAGCATCGGCGGGCGAGGTCGCAAGTCAAATGTTGGTCGAGACTGTAAAAAATTTTTTGGCGAAGTCGAATAAACCTTGGGACGAAAAAATTTTGGCGCAGGCAATTCTTTTGGCGAATGATAAAATTTTAAACACCGCTCGTCGTCACGAAGAATATCACGGCATGGGAACAACAGCGACGGTTTTATCATTGGATAACGGCAAAGCTTATTTCGCGCACGTCGGAGACAGTCGGCTTTACTTGCTTAGGAAAAATATTTTTCAACAGATGACCGAAGACCATTCCTATGTTGAAACTTTGGTCAGGCGCGGCGAACTTACGGCGGAAGAAGCGCGCGTCCACCCGATGAAAAATGTTTTGACGCAGGCAGTCGGCGCAGTGACAAATCTTTATATCGATATGGGCAATTTTTCCGTCGAGCAGGGCGATGTTTTTCTGCTGTGCACTGACGGCTTGACCAACATGGTCGCAAATGAACTTATTGTTAAAATTTTACAGACCGCCGATAATCCCGCCGAAGCCCTGGTCGACGCCGCATTGAACGCCGGCGGCAGGGATAATGTTTCCGTTATTGTCGCAGGAGTTGATTAGCATGATTCGTGAAATTTTTTGTTGTGCGTTGAATTTTTATCATGCAATGCAGGGAGCAATCAATTTTGCCTGTCGCATTGCTCACGACGCATTGATTTAAGGGGCGAATATCATGATTCAGCGAGTCTTGAGCGGGCGATACGAACTTGAGGAAAAAATCGGTAGCGGCGGCATGGCTGAAGTCTACAGAGGTCACGACCGTCTCCTTGCTCGTCCCGTTGCGATAAAAATTCTCCACGAGGCTTATCGTTCGGATATTGAATTCATAGAAAGATTTCATCGCGAGGCAAAATCGGCGGCGCGTTTGTCTCACCCAAATATTGTCAGCATTTATGACGTAGGCGTCGCCGGCAACGACCACTATATCGTTATGGAGTACGTCCAAAGCAGTACTCTAAAGAAAAAAATCCAAGACGAAGGTCCGCTCGGAATTTTGACGGCGGTTTCAATCGCCAAGGACATTGCCAACGGTTTAACTCACGCGCACGCCAATAACATCGTTCACTGCGACATTAAACCGCACAATATTTTAATGACCGGCGACGGGCGTGCAAAGATTACCGACTTTGGAATTGCCCGCGCAGTCACCGAATCGACTTTGACTTACGGCGGAAGTGTTATCGGCTCCGTTCACTATTTTTCACCGGAACAGGCTCGCGGCGGCGCGATAACTCCCAAATCCGATGTTTATTCGCTCGGCATTGTCCTTTACGAAATGTTGACCAATCGCCTGCCGTTCACGGGCGATAACCCCGTCGCAATCGCCATGAAACATATCGAGGAGGAAGCAATTTCCCCCAGTCGTTATCGTCCGCAAATTCCCCCCATGCTTGAAGCGATAATTTGTCGCGCCATGAGCAAAAGTCCCGAAATTCGCCCGTCAAGTTTTGAATTGGTGCAAGAACTTTCAAACGTCGAGGCGGCGTTGAGCATGTCGGTTAAAAGCGACCCCGATGCCACTCAAGTTTTGCAACGTCCCGAAATCCCTTCGCGCCGCGCAGTCCGTCAAGGTTTGGGAACTCAAGTTACAAATCAGCCGGAAGAAAAACCTAAGGAAGAACCCGTCGTCGAACAAAAACCTTTTTATAAATCGAAAACTTTTATAGCGATGATGGCTGTGGTTTTGATGTTGGGATTCGGCGTGGGAATTTTCGGCGCGTTCGGAAAAGTTTGGACTAAAGAAGAAACCGTTACCGTCCCCGAAGTCAAAGGCAAGCAGTTGGCTCTTGCGCGGCAAATTTTGGAAGATAACAAACTGCGCGTCAACGTCGCCGAAACTTACGATGCAACCGTTCCCGCAGGTCAAGTCGTCTCGCAAGACCCCGATGTCGGCAAAACCGTCAAAAGCGACCGACTCGTTACGATTTACGTCAGCAAGGGCGGCGAATCGATTGACATGCCCGACTTGGCAGGTTTGGCGAAATCCGCCGCGATTGAACGTCTTCAAAAGCTCGGATTAAATCTCGGCTCCGTCTACGAAAAAGATTCTTCCTCCGAACCCGGAACGGTTTTATCACACGACCCGACCACCGGAACCAAAATTAATCGCGGGCAAGTCGTCGATTTAATTGTTTCTCGCGGCGAACCCGAAAAGAAAGTTGAGGAAAAACCCGTTACCAAGAAAGTTACTCGCGTCCCGAACGTCGAAAATGCAAGCCTCGGCGTTGCCGAAGACGGTATCGAAGGTCGCGGGCTTTATGTCGGCTCCGTTTCCTATCAAGACAGCTCGCAAGCCGAAGGAACCGTAATTTCTCAATATCCCTCGCCCGACGCCGAAGTTGAGCTTGGAAGTTATGTTGATTTGGTTGTCGCTCGTCGCGCCGAACCTGAACCGAGTCGCGAACCTGAACCCGAATCGGATTCGCGGCGTGATTCAAATTCCGTTGAACCCGAACCGATTCAAAATGATGTGCCGAGTCGTGACGACGCTCAAGAAAAGGAACGATGATATGAGGGAAATTGGACGCGTTATTAAATTTTACAACAGTTTTTTCTTCGTGAAGGTCGAAGCTGAAATTATTCCCTGCAAATTGCGCGGACTGCTCAAGCGCGATAAAAAAGTCGGCAGCGCGGTCTGTGTCGGTGATTTTGTAGAAATTTCAAGGCTGAAAGATAAAAGCGGCGTGATTGAAAAAATTCAGTCGCGCCGTAATCTTTTAATCCGTCCGCTCGTCGCAAATGTTGACCGCGTGATTTTAACTTTTGCCGTCGATGCTCCGAAACTTCATCCGCTGCTGCTCAATCGTTTTATCGTCTTGGCTGAAAAATCTGCGCTCGACGAAATTATTATCTGCGTGAACAAAATCGACTTGGCAACGGAAAAAAATTTTTTGTCGGAATATGAATCGCTGTATAAAATTCTGCGCGTGTCGGCAGTGAACGGCGAAGGCATTGACGATTTGAGAAAAATTTTGTCGTCGGGAGTAACCGTGCTTGCAGGTCCGAGCGGCGTCGGAAAATCTTCCCTGCTCAACGCCGTCGATAAAAATTTAAAGTTGAAGGTCGGCAAGGTCAGTGAAAAAATTCTGCGCGGCAAACATACCACGAGAGTTTCCGAGCTGATTGAATTCGGCGACGGTTTTTTGGTCGATACGCCCGGTTTCAGCGCGGTCGATTTGCTTGAGGCGGGCATTGATAAAAATAATCTGCGTCATTACTTTAAAGAGTTCGCGGACTTCGCGGGCGCGTGTAAATTTTTAAATGTTTGCTCTCACAGCCACGAACCCGATTGCGGAGTTAAAGCAGCCGTCGACGGCGGAAAAATTCTTCGCGAACGTTACGAATCTTATCTGACTTTGCTTGAAGAGGTCGGCAATCAACGATAAATTAATTCCACGCCGAACCACTGATTATTTTCATTCCATTTATATCGAAGTTCGCAAAAATTTTCCTGCTGCCACTGCTTGTATAAAAAAATTATCGTGTCGCCTTCCGCGTAAAAATTTTCAAGATAAAATTCCTGCGGCATTTGTTTGCGCATGTCCAAGGTGTCGAAATATTTTACCCACGTGCCGTTTCTGTCGCCGATAACTTTCATTGAACCGCCGCCGCCCGTTTCAGTAGCCAACAAATAAAATTTGCGTCCGTCGTCGCTGCTCATCGGATAAATTTTCGTCATGCCCTCGAACACAAAAACGGGAACCGTATTTGAAAAATCACTGCTGCCGAATCTGCTTGCCATATCGAAAATTTTTTGCTCTTCGGCGAAATTTTTTGCTTGAGGCATTTTTTCTTTCAATGACGGCGCGTCGAAGTGGAAATATAAATTCCCGTTGAAAATCGCCACGCCTTTTGAAAAGTTGCCGTCAAGTTTCGTGTAGCCTTCGATTTTGAGTTCAAACGGCTTGGAACCTAAACTAACCGAGCCGACCGACTCATAAAGCGTCAAGTTCATCGCCGAGACTTGCGCGGACATTATCAGCAGACAAATCAACGCCGCAAAAAATTTTTTCATTGCTCAACGACCTCCGTGTAAAATTTTTGATTATACGCGTGCCACCTGCAAGCTACGTCGATAATTTTATCCTGAAGTTTGTAGCGGAAAATAATTTTGTTGTCCTCGTTGAAAAAGCCGACCATGTAAAAATTCCAACCGATATTATATTTTTCGCGCAAGGAGAGAACGTCCAGATATTCAATCCATTTGTCGTCGCGAATGCCTAGAACTTTAATCGCGTCGCCCGTCCCCGAATCTTTTTTCAGTAAATAAAAATCCCAACCGCTCGTATTTTTTATCCGATAAATCGCCGTCTCGCCGTGAGTGTCGACGTTGACGGTATTTTTTATTTTGCGGTCACCGAAGTTGCTGATTTTCTTGGCGGCGTTGAAGTGGAAATAAAAATACTCGTCGAATTGAGCAACGTGCTTGGAAATTTTTTCTGCGCCCTCGATTTGAAATTCTTCGCCGAAGAAAGAAATTTTTCCAATCGGGTGCGGAATGACTACAAGTCTTGTCGCCGACGCCTGTGCAGAAATTAAAATCAATCCGATTACAATCATTAAAAATCGTTTCAGCAAGTCAATCACTCCCAATTTACCAAAATGCTTTAAAATGTTTAACAAAAAAGCGGCGTGCAAAATTCTGCGCGTCGCTGATTTTTTTTATTTATCGCTGTTGAGTGATGTGCTGAGCGGTACAAGAATTTTCTCTTCGTAACACTCGAAGGCATTGTCGACCAATTTTTTATCGGGGGAAGGTGTCAACGCGCTGACAATCGGCACGATAATCAATCCTGCCAACATTGCGATTGCGCCCGAATTAATCGGCGATTGCATAATCGCGGGGAACATCGGACGAATTAACATGTTAGCCGACATTAACACGCTTGCGAATATAAAACATGTCCAGCAAGCTGTCGTTGTAACTTTTTTCGAGTAAAGCGAGTACATGAACGGCGCGAGGAATGCTCCCGCCATTGCGCCCCAAGAAATGCCCATTAATTGCGCGATGAAGTTCACCGAGCTTTTGTATTGAATGAGCGCGAGCACCGCCGAAATCGCAATGAATACCACGACTAAAATTCTTATCAGCAAAACTTGCCGAGGCTCCGTCATGTCTTTGGCGAAATTGTCGCGGATTAAATCTAAAGTCAAAGTCGACGCCGAAACGATGACCAATGACGACAGCGTTGACATGGACGCCGATAAAACCAAAATCACGACCAGCGCAATCATGCCCGCCGATAAGCCGCTTAACATTGTCGGGATTATCGAGTCGTAACCGTTAGCCGCAATGTCTATTTGGTCGGAAAACAATCTGCCGAAGCCGCCGAGGAAGTAACAGCCGCCCGCCACTACGAACGCAAATAAAGTTGATATGACCGTTCCTTTTTGGATTGCCTGTTCATTTTTTATCGCGTAAAATTTCTGAACCATCTGCGGCAAGCCCCATGTGCCCAGCGAAGTCAAAATCACGACGAACAATAAATTCAGCGGGTCTGTGCCGAAAAACGATGCAAAAATTCCGGGCGTCGAAGAAACTTTATCGTCGGTGATTCTTGCCAAACCGTCGAGCGCAGTCATAAATCCGCCTTTACTTTCGAGTACGGCATAAATTACCGCCGAGATACCTACGAGCATGACGACGCCTTGAATAAAATCGTTAATCGCCGTTGCCATGTAGCCGCCCGCGATTACGTAAACCGCAGTCAAAACCGCCATTAGCAAAATACAAACGGAATAATCGATGCTGAACGCCATGCCGAATAATCTTGAAAGCCCGTTGTAAAGACTGGCGGTATAAGGTATCATAAAGATAAAAATTATAATTGCCGCACCGATTTTCAGCGAGGGCGAACCGAATCTTTTTTCAAAAAACTGCGGCATGGTCGCCGTATCAAGGTGACGAGTCATGACACGAGTTCTTCTGCCCAAAATAAACCACGCCATCAACGAACCGATTAGCGCGTTGCCGATACCTGCCCACGTCGCCGCAATTCCGTATTTCCAACCGAATTGCCCCGCGTAGCCGACGAACACGACCGCAGAAAAATAACTCGTGCCGTAAGCAAAAGCCGTAAGCCAAGGACCGACACTTCGTCCGCCCAAGACAAAGCCGTCAACGTCGGTGGCGTGCTTGCGGCAGTAAAGACCGATTCCAATCAAAACAGCAAAATACAAAACGAGTAAAGCAACTTTCATTGAAACAAAACCTCCAAGCAAAGGACAAGGATTTTTAATTCCCAATTCCCAATTCCCAATTCCCAATTCCTAATTCCTAATTGATAGAAGGGAGCTGACCTGTCATGATTGTCGACATGCACACGCACATTTTCCCAAATGAAATTTCTGTAAACGTCATAGAAAAATTGAGCCGCGTCGCAGGAATACCCGCCTTCACGGACGGAACTTTGGACGGCTTAAAAAAATCTATGGACGCCGCGCAGATTAATTTCTCGGTGATTTTGCCCGTCGCGACAAACACGAGCCAAGTAGAAAAAATAAATTCGTCCTCCGCCGCGTTGACTGAAAAATTTTTCGGCGAAGGAATAATTTCATTCGGCTGCATTCACCCCGACTTTACAAATTATCGGGAAGAATTGCGCCGCGTGAAAAATTTCGGGCTAAAGGGTATCAAAATTCATCCCGTTTATCAAGATACAAATTTGGACGACGTAAAATTTTTGCGAATCCTCGACCGCGCCGCCGAATTGAATTTAATCGTCGTCACTCACGCCGGACTTGACATAGGATTTCCGGGCGCAGTGCGTTGCAGTCCGCAGATGATAAAAAAAGTCGTCAACACCGTCGGAGATTTTAAATTCGTCGCGGCTCACATGGGCGGCTGGAAAAATTGGGACGACGTTTTAAAAACTTTGGGCGGCACGAAAATTTTTATCGACACGTCATTTTCTACGGGTAAAATTGTTCCGCGCAGTGATTCACATTGGCAAGCCGATGATTTGGAAGGTTTAAACGCCGCGCAGTTCATGGAGTTTGTAAAAATTTTCGGAGCAGACAGAATTCTTTTCGGAACGGACAGCCCGTGGACTTCGCCGAAAACTTCGATAGAATTTATAAAAAATCTTCCGCTCAACGATAAAGATAAAAATAAAATTTTAGGCGAAAATGCCCGACGTTTGACGGAAATTTGATTTGTTATAGATTTTTTTCAGTAAGCTATGCTACACTTACACAGCTTACGTAGAAATTTTTTCACGGAGGGAAAGCAGATGTTTGAATTCGACGAGAATACGTTAGATCAATTCGCGAAGATAAAAGTAATCGGCATTGGCGGCGGCGGTTCAAATGCTGTCAACAGAATGATTGAATCCGGCTTGGAAGGTGTGGAATTTATTGCTGTCAACACAGATTCGCAAGCTTTATTGATGAGCAAATCCCCCAAGCGTATGCAAATCGGAGAAAAATTGACCCGCGGACTGGGCGCGGGTGCTCGTCCCGATATTGGCGAACGCGCGGCGCAAGAAAGTCGCAATGATATTCTGGAAGCTCTTCGCGGCTCGGATATGGTTTTCATAACGGCGGGCATGGGCGGCGGTACCGGAACGGGTGCGGCTCCCGTTGTCGCCGAATGTGCTCGCGAAGTCAATGCGCTGACTGTTGCCGTCGTCACTCGACCGTTTGCTTTTGAAGGTCCCAAACGTAAAAGAAATGCCGATATCGGAATAGAGAAACTCAAAAGAAATGTCGACGCGATTATCACGATTCCGAACGACCGCTTGCTCCAAGTCGTCGATAAAAAAACTCCCATGACCAAAGCTTTTGTTATCGCCGATGATATTTTGCGTCAAGGCGTCAAAGGTATCTCGGATTTAATCGCGGTGCCCGGCGTCATTAATTTGGACTTCGCGGACGTACAATCGATTATGAACAATGCCGGAGCCGCGTTAATGGGTGTCGGCGAGGCTTCGGGCGACAATGCTGCCGTCGAGGCGGTCAAGAAAGCCATTGCCTCTCCGTTGCTTGAAACAAGTGTCGACAGTGCACGCGGAATTTTATTGAACTTCATGGGCGCGACGGATTCTCTGTCAATGATGGAAGTCAACGAGGCGTCAACCACCGTTCAAGAGGCGGCGCACCCCGACGCAGAAATTATTTGGGGCGTGAGCGTCGACGAATCTTTGGGCGATACGATTATCGTCACGATTATTGCCACGCGTTTTGGCGAAGAAGAATCTGCTCCCGTCGAAAAAGAAATTCCTCAGCAACAATTTAATCAACAGCAATTCAATAAGCAAATCCCTCCGCAACAACAATATAATCAACAGCAATTCAATCAGCAAATCCCTCAGCAACAATTTAACCAACAACAATACAATCAACAGCAATACAATCAGCAACAATACAATCAGCCGGAGCCGCCGCCTTATAACAGAACTTCGCCGACCAATCAAGACAATCAGCAAAATAATTCGCGCAGTCCTTTCCAAAATATAATTCCGGACTTTTTCAACAGACGCAACAGGAGATGAGCTTTAGTGTTGGGGAACAGTTTTGAAAATCAATTTATAAAATTCAAAGTCGTGGGCGTCAACACCAAAGAAAATTCGGGCGGACTGGCGGCAATAAATTTCATGTTGGAAAAAAATTTGCCCGGAGTAAATTATTTTGCGGTTGACAGAAACGACGTAAAAAATCTTGACGGTTGCAGGGCAATTCACAAATTCCGATTGCTTACCATGGAAGACGAACGGAATTTAGTCAGAGCACTGCGCGGCGCGGATATGATTTTTGTCGTCGCCGATGAAGTTTGGGAAAATATTAAAGCTGTGGCACTTGTCGCCCATTGCGCAAAAAAAGTCGGCGTGCCCGTGATTTTTATCGCAGGCGGGAATTTTGAGGACGCGGAAGACGAAATTATTTTCGACGCGCTGATAAAGTTGCCGAGTAAAAATTTCGAGTTTGATTCCGCCAAAGTCGTTGAAAATTTTTTTGAGGCGGTGACTTTGCCCGGTCAACCGAAATTGGACGTGAAAACAATTTCGGAGGCTGTAAAAGATTCGAGAGCTGTCGTAAGCTACGGCGAGCGCGACGGAAAAAATTCTGTCGTGAGAGCCGCCAAAGCCGCCCTTGAGCACGCACAAAATTCCGCAGATAATTTCAGAGCCGCAAAAAAAATTTTATTCAACGTGACGGCATCCCAAGGAAATCTTTCGTTGGAGGAGGCGCAAAAACTTTTAAAGATTTTTAAACGACGTGCGCCCAAAGCAGAAATTTTATTCGGCTTTTCAATCGACGATTGGTTAGTCGCTAAAGTGAAAATTTTAATCGTCGCTTCCGTTTGACAGAGGCGGCGTCTTTTTATAAAATCAACTTTCAAGGAGGTGATTTTATGGACGCTAATTTAAAAATCGTGCTTGACCAATACTTTGAGGGAGCATCGAAACTTCAGCCGAATGTTTTCGTTCCCGTGCGCGACAATCGCGTTATCGAACCGCTTGTCTACGCTTTCTTCAGCGAGACCGAACAGAGTACGCTGATTATATCGGATACCCAAGACATTTTGGAAGGCGATATTCTGGTTTATCCGAAGACCCGTCAATTTTGCTACATCGACGACATTCGCCACATCACCGGCAAAAATATTTACGTCGTTCACTATCACACGAAATATCAGCGCAAAGCTCGTGCACCTTTTGACGCTGAATAAAATTTTTCTGCAAACAAAAAATCCCGCGAGAATTTTTCTTGCGGGATAAATTTTTGCAACGTGACGGCAACGTGACGTTGCATCCAATGGTCGCGCCGTGCCGCTCAACATTTTTAGCCGAGTAACCGCGTTCGTACGCAACGCTGCGCATTGCTAGCCTAATCATTCCTAACTCCTAACTAGGATATAGGATTTGGGATTTAGGATTTAGAGGACAAAACCCTAACTCCTAACTCCTAACTCCTAATTCCTAACTCCTAATTCCTAATTGATAGAACCGCTGCGCATTTCTAATCAAGAGCATTCTGCATTATCAAATATCTAAATTCTTGACGAGCAAAGCATTTTCCTCAATGAACTGTCTGCGCGGCGCAACTTGGTCGCCCATTAAAATTGTAAAGAGTTCGTCCGCCTCCAAGGCGTCATTAATTTCAACGCGGAGCATTGTACGTTTCATGGGGTCCATCGTCGTTTCCCAAAGTTGTTCGGGATTCATTTCGCCCAAACCTTTATAACGCTGAACCGTCGCGCCGTCGCGTCCTACCTCGTCGAGTTTTTTGGAAAGTTCGTCGTCGCTGTAGGTGTACCAATGATTTTTTCCTTTGCGAATTTGATAAAGCGGCGGCTGGGCAATGTAAACGTGTCCGTGTTCGACAAGCGGTTTCATGTACCGATAAAAGAACGTTAAAAGCAAAGTCCGAATATGTGCGCCGTCAACGTCCGCGTCCGTCATGATAATAATTTTTCCGTAGCGTCGTTTGCTCAAGTCAAAGTCTTCGCTGATTCCCGTGCCGAACGCCGTAATCATCGTGCGAATTTCGGCATTGGCGAAAATTTTATCCAGGCGAGCTTTTTCGACGTTAAGGATTTTCCCGCGCAGAGGCAGTATCGCTTGAAATCTTCTGTCGCGTCCCTGCTTAGCCGAACCGCCTGCGCTGTCACCCTCGACGATATAAATTTCCGCCTTGTCCGGGTCTTTGACGGAACAATCGGCGAGCTTGCCGGGCAGTGAAGAAATTTCCAACGCGTTTTTCCTGCGAGTAAGTTCGCGAGCCTTACGAGCCGCCTCACGAGCACGAGCCGCCATAACTGCTTTTTCAAGAATTTGTTTTGTGACGGCAGGATTTTCCTCGAAGAATTCACTTAAACTTTCGTTGACGACCGCACTGACCAAAGAACGAATTTCGACGTTGCCGAGCTTTGTTTTAGTCTGACCCTCGAATTGCGGATTGTGAAGCTTGACGCTGATAACCGCCGTCAAACCTTCGCGAACGTCCTCGCCGCTCAAAGTGCTGTCGCTGCTTTTCAAAAGATTATGGCGTTTGGCGAATTCGTTGGCGACTTTGGTAATGGCGGTGCGGAATCCGACCAGATGCATGCCGCCTTCCTCGGTGTTTATGTTGTTGACGTAGCTGAAAATATTTTCGCGGAAATCGTTTGTGTATTGCATGGCGACTTCGACGACGGCATCATCGCGGCGACCGTTGAAATAAATCGGCGTCGGATTAATTTTTTCTTTCTTGCGATTGAGATGCTCGACGAAAGATTTTATTCCGCCTTCAAAGTGGAAAGACCTTTCTTCGCCGTGCGGGCGTTTATCGTTTAAAGTAATCGTTATGCCGCTGTTTAGAAATGCAAGTTCGCGGAGTCTGTGCTTGAGCGTGTCGAAATTAAATTCTTTGACCGTAAAAATTTCGTCGTCGGGCAGGAAGTGCACTTTAGTTCCCGTATCCTGCGCGAAACCGATAACTTCAAGCGGGCTGACAGTCTCGCCGCGCGAAAAAGTTATTCGATTAATTTTTCCGTCGCGACGAACTTCAACTTCCATAGATTTTGACAGAGCATTAACGACGCTGACGCCGACGCCGTGCAAGCCGCCGCTGACTTTGTAGCCGCCGTCACCGAATTTGCCGCCCGCGTGCAGGACAGTCAAGACAACTTCGACTGCGGGCTTGCCGCTTTCGTGCATGTCGACCGGAATGCCGCGCCCGTTATCGCTGACGGTTATGGAGTTGTCCGCCTCAATCGTGACGTTAATTTCCGTACAGAATCCTGCCAACGCCTCGTCAATCGAATTGTCGACGACCTCATAAACCAAATGGTGCAAGCCGCGTTCGGAAGTCGAGCCGATATACATGCCGGGGCGAAGTCTGACCGCTTCCAAGCCTTCCAAAATTTGAATTTGTTCCGCACTGTAATCTCCTTCGACAACTTCAATCTGCGCGGCGGACTCGTCGAAATGATGTTCTATTTCTTCGTCCTCATCATCTTCGGGCGGCATGACATTCGGCAAATCATCTTCATGCAGCTCATCTTCGGGAGCGTCGCCGTAGTCTTCAACTTTATGAATTTTTTTATCGTCCAAAATTTTTTACCTCCGTTTCTTGCGATAAGTTTAGCACAGAAAAATTTTCGTGACAACAAAAAAGCCCTCGCAAGAATTTTTCCTGCAGAGGCAGAAGATTATTTTTCAATCATGAGGAATTAGGATTTGGATTGTCTTTTAACTCCCAGCTAAATTTGCGGGAGATAAAATTTTTTATGTCAAGGATTTATTTTTTACGGAAGGCAGTGGCAGGTTGCTTACAACGCGGACAAACAGCGGGCGGTTCGTCGCCGACGTGTTCATAGCCGCAAACACTGCAAACCCAAACGGTTCCTTCAACTTTTTCAGGTTCAGCGGATTTATTTTCAGCAACGGGAGTTTCGTCGATTTCGGGAAGCTCCATAATTTTTTGTGCTTCGAGATTTTCATAACCAAGCGGCGTGTGTGTCGACAGATAAATCGTTTTATTTTCCTTGATGAAGGCGCGAACTCTGTTCAACGTGTCGCGGGCGGCAGGCAAGTCTTCAAACACGACGGACAATTTATTTTCGAGTAAAGCCTCGTCGGTGTAGGTAACGTCGCCGTGAATCATGTAAAATTTGTCGCCGTCCTCAACGATGACGATTGAATTGCCCTTTGTGTGACCGGGCGCGAAAATGTAATAAACACCGTCGGCGATTTTTTGGCAGGCGTTGAAATTTTTATACGCGCCGTCAGTAAAATCTGTGCGGACGACGTTATCGCCCGTCAATTTCATGTCGTCAGCCTCAATGCGCGAAATAAAAATTTTTGCGTTCGGGAAGTGGCGCAATTCGCCTGTGTGGTCGGGATGCTTATGAGTGATTAAAATTTTTGAAACTTGTTCCGGCTCGTAACCTGCCGCCTTGAGCGCGTCGACATAATCCTTAACCTTATCGCCGAAAGTTATCACGGAATCTTTCGTTACGGGAACAGTTTCTTCGGCAGGAAAACCGGTGTCGACCAAGATAACTTCCTTGCCGGTGTCGATAACGTAATTTTGCAAGCCGGAGCGGAGTTTTTCTTCCTTAATTGAGCCTTCGGGCAAACCGCCGCCGCAAGCAAACGATTTCATCATGTAGCCGCCGTCAAAGAGTTTAACAGCAGAAATTTTCATAATCGGAGACCTCCTCGCCTCAACAAAATTTTGACCGTCAATCATCAAGCCGAGCGTCGCAACGCCCGCCGCTTTTATAAATTCGCGCCTGTTCATTACGATTTTTCCTTAAACACCGACGCGGGCTGACCGCACACGGGACAAACATCGGGCGGATTATCGCCTTTGCTTTCGTAGCCGCAAATCGTGCAGACAAAAGTTTTCTGACCGGACGTTTCAGTTTGCGGAGCATGTTCAGTCGGTGCGGGCGCATTTTCAACAAGTTTAAAATCTTTCTTCGGTTGAGCGCAAACGGGACAAGTCCAATTATCGGGTTCGGCGTCGAGGTCGCCGTAATATCTGTAGCCGCAGCACGGACAGATATAAAGTTTTTTGCCTGCAGTATCTTCGGGTTTGAAGTCGGGCTTGAACTTTTTGAAAATCTCATCGATAACAACGCCGTGATGCTTTTCTTCCTGCGCGAAAGTTTCCATTTCATCTGCGGCTTTATCGAAACCTGCGGCGCGGAATTTATCGGCAAGAGCTTTGACATTTGCCTCGCCGCCGTATTCGGCTGCCCTAACTCTGTCGAGCAGTTCCCAGAAATCTTTCGGATATTTTCCGTTCAAAGTCGCGTAGAAACCTGCGTGCTTAGCTTCTTGATTTGCCGACTCAAGGAGAATTTCCGCTACTTCGTCAAGCCCTTGTTCCTTAGCAAGACGCGCAAGACCGTAATACATAAGCGTTCCGTTAAGTTCGGCGCGTGCCGCCTCTTTGGAAATGAATTCAAGTTCGGTGCCCTTGGTTATGCCGTGCAAGCTGACTTTTTCCTTGAAGACGCTTTTTGGCTGACCGCAAACGGGACAACATTCGGGCGGCTCGTCGCCTGTGTGTTCGTAGCCGCAAACGCCGCAGACCCATTTCTTGCCGCCGGTGGCTAAAACTTCGGGCTTGTATTTTCTCAACAAGTCTTCGATAACAACTCCGTGGTGCCATTCCTGTTCGGCGAAAATTTCCATTTCGTCGGCAGCTTTATCGAATCCCGCCGCACGAACCATATCCGCCAAACCTTTAATTTTCGTCTTGCCGCTGTATTCGGCTTTGGCGACGCCCGCGACGAATTGCCAGAAATCTTTTTGAACTTTGCCGCTGAGTACGGCATAAAATCCTGCGTGAACTGCCTCTTGATTCGCCGACTCGATAAAAGTGCTCGCGACTTCGTTCAAGCCTTGTTCTTGGGCAAGTCTGGCAAGCGCGTAATACATCATCGTTGCATTAGCCTCGCCCTGCGCCGTTGCCTCCATTGCGGGCTGAAGGTCGGTGCCTTTGGTCAAACCGTGCAAACTTTCCGCAACTTTTTTGGAAGGAGAACGATCGATTTTCGGATACTTGAAAGCGTGCCCGACTCCGAAATGAATAATCCATTCGGGCTTTTCGGTAATCGGAATCCAATAGCCGTAAGCTTTGCCAAATTGCCCTTCGTAGGTGCAACATACAGGTTCGCCCGTGTCGACTGCTTTATCGCATTGGCAACCTTTGTGGTTTTCGGGCTTGCCCATTGACGAACATTTAATTCCGGGCTTAACTCCGAATTCGGCGGCTTTTTTGTTGACGGCGACGACTTCGCGGCTCTTTTGCGTAATCATAACCGCTTCGGGGAAATTGTCCCACATCAAGTGAAATGCGCGAATGATTTCTTCGTTGCTCACATGAATCACTCCCTAAAACATAGTACTTTTAAAGAATAACCCGCGCAGATTATTTCTGCAACAGCTTTGACGAAAATTTTTACGATTCGTCGATATTGTAAAGCTCAATGAAAAAGCTTTTGTCCGAAAATTTTTTTCCGTGGAAGAAAACCGAATTCAACTTGACAGCGCAAAAAGTTTTTATTACAATCGCGTGAGTATGGCGGGTTGCCGATGTTTCCATTAGCCCCGGACAAAAGCGAACTTCGTCGTGCGTTCAAATCAAAGTCAGTCATGGAGGAAAAATCGTGAAAGATACGTACATGGCAAAGGCGGGCGACGTTGAAAGAAAATGGTATATCGTCGACGCCGAAGGAAAAACCGTCGGTCGTATGGCGGCTGAAATCGCGAAAGTTCTTCGCGGCAAAAATAAACCCGTGTTCACTCCACACGTCGACACGGGCGATTTCGTTATCGTTATCAATGCGGCTAAGGCTGTCTTCACCGGAAAGAAACTCCGCAAAAAAGTTTACTTCCACCACACCGGATACCTCGGCGGCGGAAAATATGCTACTGCGGGCGAGTGGATGCAAAAATTCCCCGAACGCGTCATTGAACACGCCGTCAAAGGTATGTTGCCGAAAAACAAACTCGGCGCGAATTTGTTCAGAAAACTTCATGTCTTCGCGGACGATAAGCACCCCTACGCCGCGCAGAAGCCTGAAGAACTTAAAATTGAAACGCGCTAAGGAGATGACATTA
>JAFSOQ010000077.1 GCA_017446845.1 Selenomonadaceae bacterium
AAAGGTAAGAGGGGTCAATCTTTCAAGTACGAGTTCGAGACTCAAGGAGAGTACGACCTTTCTCTTTCCGCTATGTCAATTATACTTACGTATACATTAACATCAATTTGTTTTTGTCTTTTAAATTTATTATATAAGGAGCATTCAAAAGACCGGAAAAGATAACCGTTGCCGATATGGCGGATGATTATGACACAAGTTCTTACGGTGCAAAAGAAGTCATCGATTTTTTTAAAATCCCTTTGAAGCCGCCGGCACCGAATATGTCAAGTAATCTTACGCCCGAAGAAAAACGCCTTATCAACATGGGCAAAAAGTTGGAAGAATGGAAAGCAAAAGGTTTCGATGCCGACAGGATTGATAAACTCATTAACAAAATTATAAATCCTCCCCAAAAACCTAAGCCCATAGGTAAAAAACTTACTCCGGATATAATTCACGATTCCGATTCCGCTACGATGCCTTTCATTAAACCTCCCGATGTATTTAAGCCGGACGATAACCCCGACGCCGATGACTTCCTGCCCGCTGTTATCGATTACAGCAAGGAATTGGAAAAGATTAAAGAGAAAAGCGCAAACGAACAAGAAAAAATTAAACAGCTCGAAGAACTCCAGCAAAAACTCCTCGCCACAAAATATTCTTTCGGCTGGTTCAAGGCACTCTTGGATTTGGAAATTTTCTACAGCAACGAAAACAAAAGCAACAGCAAAGAAATTTCTATCAGCTTCAGGCGTGTTGAATTCGACACGGGCACTCAACGCACGCTTATTTTAAAATATCCGAATCGTGACATTCCGCAATTCATGGAAGAGTTGGAAAATATTGAACTCGTCTTGTACATCGCTGACAATATAAAGAAAGTTGAAATTGAAGTCGCTGCCGTCCGCAACTATACTTTAAGCGTAAAACTCAAGGATAATTACAAACTCAACAACATAAATTTAAATGACGTTGTTGAGGCGACAATAACGGCCAACAATCCCGTCTTCCTGCTTGAAGAATTACGCGAACAATTTCATAAGCTCGACTTGCCCGACGATTACGATATGCGAGAAAATCTTTGTGACAATATCGAATTTGTCTTCGGACCGCCCGGCACCGGCAAGACGCACAATTTGGCACAAAAAATTATCGCGCTGATGAGTGAGCGAGAAAATAAAAAAATCCTCGTATTAACTCCGACGAACAAGGCCGCAGACGTTATCGTCAACAAAATAATCGAACTCGACACTGATAAAGCTTATAAGAATTGGCTTTTGCGTTTCGGCACGACAAAGGATGAGAATATCGAAAAGAACGGCGTCTTCCAAGATAAAACTTTTGACATTCATTCAAAACGGAAAAACGTCACGGTAACGACAATAGCCCGCTTTCCCTACGATTTCTTCATGCCGAACGGACAGAGAATTTATTTGCGGGAAATGGATTGGGATTATATCATAATTGACGAAGCATCAATGATTATGCTCGTGCAAATCCTCTTGCCGCTTTACAAAAAAACGCCGAAAAAATTCATCATAGCGGGTGACCCGTTCCAAATTGAGCCGGTGACAAAAGCTGATCATTGGAAGGACGAAAACATTTACACTTTAGTCAAACTGAAGTCTTTCGATAATCCAAAGACCGGTCCACATGATTATCCTGTCGAGACTTTGAAGACCCAATATCGCAGCGTGCCTGCCATAGGAAATATTTTCAGTAACTTTGCTTACGGCGGGATTTTAAAACATGCTCGTCAAAATTCTGCTCAGCGTCCGCTCAATATTGATGATTGGCTTGACGTGCGTGCGCTGAACATAATCAAATTTCCCGTCAGCAAATACGAGAGCATTTATCGCTCGCGCTATCTCAACGGAACGTCGTCGTATCAAATTTACTCTGCGCTGTTCATTTTTGAATTCGTCAAGAGTTTGAGTCAAAGGCTTAAAAAAAGTAAACCCGACGACAAAAAATTTTCTGTCGGGATTATCGCGCCTTATCGTGCTCAAGCGAATTTGATTGAAAAATTATTTATGTCGGTCGAACGTTTCGACGATACAGATATTCTGGTCGGCACCGTTCACACCTTCCAAGGCGACGAATGCGATATTTTATTTGCCGTCTTCAACACGCCGCCCGGAATTTCTTCTTCGCCCAACATGTTTTTGAATCGCTTGAACATAGTCAACGTGGCGATAAGTCGTGCGCGCGATTATCTTTTCCTGGTCATGCCCGATGATGATACGGATAAGATTGAAAATCTGAAACTTGTAAACTATGTTAAGGCACTCTTTAGGAAAGAAGGCTACGGGGAATTTTCCTCGCATGACATTGAGGAGCTGATTTTCGGTGAATCGAATTACATTGAGGAAAAATCTTTTTCAACGGGGCACCAAAATGTAAACGTCTACACTTTGCCCGAACATCGTTATGAAATTCGCACTGAAGACCACGCCGTTGATGTTCAGTGGCATTGAATTTCATTAAAATAAATCCTCGGCATTTGCTTGAGGATTTTTTTGTTGACGTTCGGAAGTCTCTTTTGTAAAATCTTGCGCAGGATTTATCAAGGAAAAAATCTAATCGCTAAAAATCGACCGAAGGGAGATTTTTCATGGCATACGAGGCACTTTATACACGCGGACGCCCGAAAACACTGTCGCAACTCGTCGGGCAGGAGCACATCTCGAACGCTTTGGCGCGGGCAATTTCAAGCAACAGACTTTCGCACGCCTATCTTTTGGTCGGCACGCGCGGCACCGGCAAAACTTCCACGGCGCGACTTTTATCCAAAGCGATGAATTGCGAACGAGTTCACGACGCGCAAACTTCGGGACGCGCACTCGACAGAAAAGAAATCCCTTGCAATAAATGCGACTCTTGTCAGAATTTTGATTCGTCGCCCGACAATGTGGAATTCGACGCGGCGTCCAATCGTTCGGTCGAGGACGTGACCAGACTTTTATCGACGGCTTATCTTGCGCCGCTGAGAGCACGCGTAAAAACTTTCATAATCGACGAAGTTCACATGTTGTCATTCGAAGCGGTCAATTCGATTTTGAAATTAATCGAGGAGCCGCCGCCTAACGTGGCATTTTTTTTGGCGACGACCGAATTAAATAAAGTTCCCATGACAATTCGTTCGCGCTGCCAAGTTTTAAATTTCCGCTTGATACCGCAGACGACAATCGCGCCGTATCTTTTGACGTTGGCAAGACGATTGAAAGTCACCTTGCACGAAGACGCCGCAAAAAAAATTGCGCGGCTGGCGGAAGGTTCCATGCGCGACGCTTTGACTTATCTTGACCAATGTTATGCCATGTCGGACAAAGAAATTACGCTCGACAACGTAAATGAAACTCTGGGGCTTATCTCCGACGAAAATCTTGACGACATAATTTCTGCCGTAAAAGCTAAGGACAGGGCAGCGGTCGGCAAGGCGATAACTCGCGCATTTCGTTCGGGCTTGGCGGCAAATGTAATCGCCGAATCTTTAATCACGCGCCTGAGGGATATTGAATTCGACATGCTCGACCGCAACGAAAAAAATTTTGCCGAACTTGATAAAATAATTGACGCATTGCGAACGGCGACGGGCGAAATGTACGGCTCCGGCATTCCCGATATTATTTTGGAAATGGCGTTGATGAAACTCGTCGCGCCCGTTCAAAATTTTGTTGCGACGCCGTTGCCCGTCGTTCAAACTTCTGCGCCGAGTAAAAATCTTGACGAGGGACGAAAAATTTTTTATGATGTTGTAAATTTTTTAAGCGCGGAAGATAGAACCGTTACAGCGACGACAGATGCAGCGGCAGTTACGAATTTTGCGGACGATACGTTGACTTTGGTTTTCAGGTCGGACGCATTGGCGAATGTCTTCAAAAAGAATCAGCGACAATTTGAACAGGCAGCCGCGCAGGTTGCAGGACGAGCGATAAAATTTTCAGTCGTCGTCGATGTAAATTTGCCGCCGCCCGTACTAAATAAAATGTCGGAGCCGTATCGCTCCAATCTTGTCGGCGCAATGAAAATTTTCAACGCTACCGACGCTACCAAGGTTAGTGATTAGCGGTTAGTGATTAGTGGTTAGGGGAAAAATTTTTCTAATCACTAATCACCAATCACTAACCACTAAAAATCGACCGAAGGGAGATTTTTTTATGGCACAACAAGGTTTCGATTTGAACGCGATATTAAAGCAGGCGCAGGCTTTGCAACGTTCTTTCGAGGAAAACAAAGCGCGACTTAAAAAAGAAACTGCCACGGCGCAAGTCGGAGGCGGCATGGTCAGCGCGACCGTCGACGGAGAAAAAGTCGTTAAGGAAATAAAAATCGCGCCCGAACTCGTGCAAGAAGGCGATGTCAACGCGATTGAAGATTTGGTAGTCAGCGCGGTCAATGCTGCCAACGCCGAGATTGATAAAAAGATTTCGGCGAACATGTCGGCATTTGCGGGCAATGCGCTCGGCGGACTCGGCGGCTTGGGCGACCTTGGCAACATGAATGACCTTATCGGCAAATTCCTCGGTGGAGGTAAGGCGTAAGTGATTAGTGATTAGTTGTGTTGAATAAATCGAAAATAATCCGGAAATCAGAGCTCGCCACGGACTTCTATCAGTTAGGAGTGAGGAGTTAGGATTTAGGAGTTAGGAGTTAGGGGTTTTTCTCTAAATCCTAAATCCTAAATCCTAACTGAATCAACACTCTCTAGAAAAATTTTTTTCCTAATCAATAAATACTAATCACTGAAATCGACCGCAAGGGAGATTTTTATGAGTTCAAAAGCTATGACGGCTCTTGTTGAGTCGCTTACAAAATTGCCGGGCGTCGGTGTGAAAACTGCCGCTCGGCTTGCTTATCATATCGCGGCGATGAAATCCGATGACGTGGAAAATTTGGCGGCGGCAATTCGTTCCGTCAAGTTGGACACTCACGCCTGCGAAATTTGTTTCAACACGATTGACGCAGATAAAAATATTTGCGACATCTGCGCCTCGGATAAGCGCGACGGAAAAATTATTTGCGTCGTCAAAGATGCCAAAGACCTCGACGCCATAGAACGCGCCGGCACTTTCGACGGGAAATATCACGTGACGGGCGGTTTAATTTCTCCTTTGGCGGGTGTCTCGCAAAATGATATTCGATTGCGCGAACTTATACAGCGCGTTAAAGATGATAACGTTGAGGAAATTATAATCGCGTTCGAGCCGACGGTTGAGGGCGATGCCACGTCGCTTTTTATCGCGCGGCTTTTAAATCCCGTCGGAGTCAAAGTTACAAAACTTGCGCGAGGTTTGGCAGTCGGCGCGGACTTCGCCGGAACTGATTCTTTGACAATCGCCAAGGCAATAGAAAATCGCGTACCCGTTTGAAAAGCAGTTAGGAATTTTTTCCGGTCTGCAGTCCCCGCTTCCATAATTTTGGGGTGATTGCTTATGAAAATTTTATTCGCTTGCGATTTGGACAACACGCTGATTCATTCTTATAAAAAACGCCGCGCGGATGACGTTTGCATTGAACACTACGAAGGGCGCGAACAAAGTTTCACTTCGCCGAGAGTTTTGGATTTGTTGAAAAAAATTTCCGAGCAGATTTTATTTGTTCCCGTGACGACCCGTTCAATCGCTCAATACAGGAGAATTTTTTGGACAGAAAATTTTTCGCCAAAATTTGCAGTCGTCGCGAACGGGGCATTTGTTTTGGACGGCGAGCGACAAGAAAATTTTTTGCGAGAATTTGTCACGCCTTATAAAGAAGAATTAAAAATTCAACTTGAGGCGACGGATAAAAATATTTTCACGACAAGGAAAATCGTTGACGAGAGTTTTTTATTTTTAAAATGCCGAGATGACATTGACGCCGAAAAAATTTCTTTCGACACGAATTTAATCGTTCAACATTTCGGTCAAAAAATTTATCTCTTCCCGCCGAAACTCAACAAGGGCGAAGCGGTAAAGTTGCTGATAAAAAAATTTTCGGCGGAAAAAATTATTGCGGCGGGCGACAGTGAAATTGATTTGCCAATGCTGGAGCTTGCCGACGTTGCATTTGCTCCGAAAAATCTTTGTAAAAAAAATTTCGTTGCATTCTCTTCTGCAGAAGAATTTTTGCAACGAGTTGAAAAAATTTTTTGAGGAACGTGTAACAAAATCGCTTTTAATTTTTTTTACCATTAGCCAAAATATTTTGCGTCAAAGGCAACGATAGTAAATGTTCGTTCCAAATTTTTTGACGTCATAAATTTTCGGGAAGTCGGAAACAAATTTGCTCCACGAACTGTACCCGAAATTTTTTATATCGAGATTTTTTTCGTGAGCTTTCATTCCCGCCCGATTAAGAGACGTGAAATCTTCCGGGTCATATAAATCCGTATAAGTTGCGGCAACTTCGCGCAAGACGTCATGAATGGGTTTAAACTTGTCAATCATTCGGCAACGGTAATAAGTAGCCGCGCCCATGCCTTTGACTTCGTAGAGTTCCGGAAAGGCAGAAATAAATTTACTTATCGAACTGTAGCCCGAATTTTTTATGGTGAGATTTTTTTTGCCCATATAATCTCCCGCGCGACTGAAATCCACAAAACCTTTTTCGTCGCCGTAGGTTTCAGCCGCCTCGTGCAAAGCGTCATGAATTTTTTGCAGTTTATCGGGCGTTCGACAACGATAAAAAATAACGCTGCCTTCGCTTTTAATTTCGTAGAGATTCGGAAAAGCGGCAATGAAATTTTTTAACGTGCCGTATTCCCAATTTTTTACGTCGAGATTTTTTTTGCTCATGCCTTCGCCCGCGCGAGTTAATTCCGTGAAACCCGAATCATCACGGTAAGTTTTGGCTGCCCCGCGCAGGACTTCATGCACTTGCCGAATTTCGCGGGCGGTCGGAACTCCGAGACAACGATAAGAATTTTCCTTAACTTCATAAAGAAGAGGAAACGCGGCAATGAAATTTTTTAACGCGCCACAGCCGAAATCTTTTATGTTGAAATTTTTTTGTATAAGGGCATTGCCCGCCTGCCCCAAATCGACAAAACCTTCGTCATCGCCGTAAGCTTTTGCCGTCTCGCGCAAAATGTCATGCACTTGCCGAATTTCGCGGGCGGTCGGAACTCCGAGACAACGATAAGAATTTCCGGTAACTTCATAAAGATTCGGAAAGGCGGTCATAAATTCATACAGCGTGCCGTAGCCGAAATCTTTGACGGTAAAGCCGAGATTTTTGTCGCGCAAATTCAATCTTGCGTCAATGAGCGAAACAAAGCCCGTTTCGTCAGCGTGAGCTTTTGCGGTCTCGTGCAAGACGTCATGAATTGTTTGGATTTGACTGTCGATTATTGAAACGACTTTCGGATTGGCGACGGGCGAATCGGTTTCAGGTGTTTCCTCGTCGAACAAAGAAATTTGAACGGAAGAAATTTTTTCGGGCGCGGAAACTTTTTTCTTCGGCTCGGAAGAAATTTCAACTTCGGCGGCGTCAAGGTCAATGAATTCGTCGCAAGCAAGCCGAAAAGAATTCGCGGCATGAGTATTTCCCATGCCGATAATTTTTATTCCGCCCTCGCGAAGACGAATGACCAGCGGAGTAAAATCGCTGTCGTTTGATACGAGCGCGAAAATTTCAGCTTTGCCGCCGTAGAGTACATCCATTGCGTCAATCACCAAGGACATATCGGTTGCATTTTTCCCCGCCACGAAGTCGAGTTGATGAACGGCGCGCAGAGAAAAATTTAAAATGCATTCGTTCCAACCGTGCAGAGAAGTTTTTTCCCAGTTGCCGTAAATGCGACGGATAAAAATTTCGCCGCGACTTTCAAGAGTGTCGATAATTTGTTTGCCGAATCTCGCTGAAACGTTGTCTGCGTCGATGAACAGGGCGATTTTTTTTGCCGTCATTTAAAAACCTCAGTAGCATTCAATCGAACGAATTGCACCGAACTGAATAAAATTACTTGCCTCGACGGGGTCGCCCTCGGTTATCGCAAGTTCGACCGCTTTAAGATTTTCCGCCGCGATTTGAATTCGTTCCGCACCGTATTCTTCTTTTACCTTTTTCCAAAGATTTTTCCTCGAAGTCTTTGTATCCTTATAAACAGCGTGATTGTAGAAAATATTCATGGACGCTTCGCTTTTTGCGGCGTCGCAGTTAAAGAAAACAAAAACTTTGCCTGATTTGCTCATCAAGTAAAAACTCCCTTCAAAAATTTTTGATACCGCCGCATTATAACCAATTTCCGCGTCAATGAAAAGTGTCTTAAGAAAAAATCCCACCGAGCGGTTCGACGGGATTTTTTTTTTAGGAACCAGTAAATAGGAACCGGGAACTAGCAGGAATGAGTTTTCTAGTTCCTAGTTCCTAGTTCCTTGTTCCTTACTTAAGAGTTTTGCCGCTTATGGTGTGAGTCGTGCCGTTGATATTAAATTTGTCACCTTTGGCAACACCTGTGAAAATAACCGAGCCGCCGCCGTTAATCGTAAGCGTGAGCTTTTTACTGCCGAATACCGCATCTGTGAATGTGCCGCCCGCTTTGCCGTTTGATTTGAGAATTTTCAACATGTCGCCGTCGGCATAAGAATAATCGGAAATTGTATCAACGCCTTCGTCGGGCTTGTAAATAAATACATCGCTGCCTGTATCGCCGTAAAGTGTATCATCACCCGCGTCGCCCCAAAGTGAATCGTTGCCTGTGCCGCCGTTGAGTGAATCATTACCCGCGCCGCCAAGTAATTTATCATTCCCCTTGCCGCCCGATAAAGTGTCCGCATCATCACCGCCGTTGAGTGAATCATTACCTGCGCCGCCGATTAATTTATCATTGCCGCTGCCGCCAACGAGTGTATCATTGCCCGCGTCGCCGTTCATTACAATATTTTTGCCGACTTGAGTGAAAATATAATCGTTGCCCGCGCCGCCGCTCAAGGTAGCGTTGTCGGGAGTGTCGAGCGTGTCATAAGTATCCGTCGCTTCGTTCCATTCTTCCCTTGCAATGTTCCAAATGGAATCGTTGCCCGCACCCGCGTTGATTGATACATTGTCGCCGAAATCGTTTTCAATGACATCGTTGCCTTTGCCGCCGTTAATCGTCACGCTGTCCAAGTCGTTGTTAAGTGTGTCGTCGCCCGAAGTGAGCACAATTAATTTTTTGTTCGTGCCCGTGCCGCCGACGTTCTTTTTGTTAATGTAAATCGCGTTGCCTTTAACTTCCTTGAGCGTAATTTTTTCCTCGCCGACTGTGACGATAACATCGGAGCCGCTTGCCGTAGTGGAGTAGGAGCCGCCCGAAATGCTAAGCGAATCCGTCGAGTTGAATCCGTAAATCGTGTCATTGCCCTCGCCGGAATTGTACTTAATTAAATTGCTCGTGCTGTTGAGTAAAATTTTATCATCGCCTTTGCCGCCCGTGACCGTTACCAACGTGCCCATGACTTTGACAGTGTCGTTGCCTTCGCCGCCGTCGAACAAACTTTTCGGCGAGAACAGGTCGTTGATTGAATCGTGACCTGCGCCGCCGCGAAGTGTTAAATAATCTCCGCGAACTTCGAGGGAATCATTACCCGCGCCGCCGTTAATTGAAGAATTCCAACCGCCGTTGTAAATGAAATCGTTATCTGCGCCCGCGTCGATTGTCGTCGCGTAGCCGTGGCTTTCAATATTATCGTTGCCCTTGCCGCTCGTAACTGTCACATTCGCGCCGCTGTTTCCAATGCAATCATCTTTAGACGTGCCTTTGACTTTTTTGCCGTCTTCGTAGTTGGTAATGACGTTCCAAGTTTTTGCATCGCTTGCCGACTGAACGGTATTGACTTCATCCCAACGATAATTTTCAAGCGTCAAAGTTTTCTTGTTGCTAAGCTTGAGAGTGACGGTATCCTCAGCGCGGACGGAAGAATTTATTTTGACGGAACCGAGAGCGATTGAGCCGAGTGTGTTAAAGTGGTTGAGCGTGTCATTGCCGGCGGAGTAAACATAAGTCCTGCCGATGCCCCAACCGTCGACGTAATCATTGCCCTTGCCGCCCGTGATTGTCACGTTGTGAGCACCGCTGTAAATATAATCATCTTTGGACGTGCCTTTGACGTTGGCACCGTCTTCGTAGTTGTTAATGACGTTCCAACTTTTTACGTCCTCTATTGATTCAGCGACATTAACTTTATCCGACCAATAATCTGTCAGTGTCAAAGTTTTCTTGTTGCTAAGCTTGAGAGTGACAGTCCCGTCACCTTGCACGGAAGAATTTACTTTGACGGAGCCGAGGACGATTGTGTTGTTGAAACCGTTAAAGTCATTGATTGTATCGTCGCCGCCGCCGTAGACGTAGACGAGAAATTCGCCGCTCATATCGGCATAATCATTACCCGCGCCGCCCGAAACGGTGATGTAATTCGTCCAATCGCTGACAATCGTGTCGTTACCTTTGCCCGCTTCGATTGTCACTTTGGAGCCGCCCCAATTTATAATTTCATCATCGCCCGCGCCCGCGTCAAGTAAAATATTTTCGCCGCCGGAATTGTGAACGGTGTCATTGCCGTCGCCTGCTTTGACCGTGTTGTTGTCGGGTGAGATAAAAATTTGTTCTTGGGTCTGTTCGTTCCACATATCGTGCGAACCCAAAGTAACATAGTCATTGCCCGCGCCCGCGTCAACGGAAGAATTATTGGTATAAACGCGGATATAATCGTCACCTGCGCCGCCGCTGACAGTTGAGGAGGAAGCGTAGTTTTCGAGGTAGTCATTACCTTTGCCGCCGTCGAGCAGGAGTTCCGAGCCGCTATCCCAGCCCCGGATTGTATCATCACCCGCGCCGCCGCTTATGCTGATATTGGTGCTGCCGGTTGAAATTTCGTCGTTACCGTCGCCGCCGTCGATTGAAACGTTGGAGTTGCCGGTGTCTATGTTATCGTTACCTTCGCCGCCGAGAATCGTCGAACCTTTGCTGTCGTTCCAAATGTTATCGTTGCCGGCACCCGCGTCGACCAAAGAATTGTCGCCCCAATTACCGAGAGTATCATCACCTTCGCCCGCGTAGATTGTCGATTTGGACGCGTTGTTGGAAAGGTCATCATTGCCCGCGCCGCCGTCGATTGTCGATTTGGAAGAATTATTTTCGACGGTATCATTACCTGTGCCCGCGTTGATTGAAACTTGCGAGCCTTCCTGATTGCGAATGTAATCATGACCCGCACCGCCGTCGATAGTGACTTTGGAGCCGTCATTTCCGATTTCGTCATTGCCTGTGCCGCCGAGGATTTTCGAGCTTGCGCCGTCGTTGTAAATCCTATCGTTACCCGCACCGGCATTGATTGACGCGTTGGCACCGAGCCAATTATAAATTTCGTCATTGCCCTTGCCGCCTGAAATAGTGACCTTTGAACCGTTGTTGGAAAGGAAATCGTTGCCGTCGCTGCCTTGAATCAAAACGTTATCGGAACTGATTATCTTGCTTGAAATTAAATTGCCTGCGTCGTCCCACTCTTCAACAACGCGTTCGGAGTTGTTAATTGTATCGTCGCCCTTGCCGCCCGTGATTGTAGATTTTTTTCCGTGATTGTCGATATTGTTCAAACCGTCGGTGCCGTTGATTTTCGCGGAAGCTTTTTCATTGTAGATGAAATTAATTTTGGGAACGTCGGCAATCGAGCTGACGATGTGGATATTATCCGTCCAACATTCTTTGAGAGTGATTGAACCTTTGCCGGTCACGGTTATGACAGTTTTGCCCGTGAGGTTGCCGACGCCGTCGAGTTCCTGCTTAATATTATATTCGCCGTCGATAACAAGATAATCCGTGTTATTGAAGTTTTCGATGGTATCTTTGCCGCCGCTGTAGACGTAAGCCAAATTCGGACTCCAATTCATGACGTAATCGTTACCTGAGCCGCCCGCGACCGTAGAATTATTTCCGCTGACTTCAATCGAATCATTGCCCGCGCCTGCGTTTATCGAAGATTCATTGCCCCAGTTGGAAATGGTATCTTTGCCGGAGCCGCCGTCGATTGTGACGAGTGCGCCCCAATTGTTGACGGTATCGTTGCCTGCGCCCGCGCTGATTAAAACATTTGCACTGCCGTTGTCGAGGTAATCATTGCCCCTCGTGCCGTCGCGTTTGATTATGAAGTTAATCGCTTTGCCTTCGGCGTCGATGATATTAATTTTTTCATTGTAAGCCGCGCCGCCGAGTGTGATTATATTTTTTCCGACAGTGAGGAAAAAATCATTGCCGTCCGATTGTAAAACGGTATCGAGAGTACCCGACGCGATTTTGAGTGTGCTGCTGTCGTTAAAGCCGTTGATTAACTTATTGCCGCCGCTGTAGTTGAAAAGGACGTTTGATGTATCCCAATTGTTGTCAATGGAATCGTTGCCCGCGCCGCTTAAGATTGTGACGGAGGAGCCGCCGTTGTAAATGTAATCGTTGCCTTTTCCGGCTTTGATTGACGAGTTGGCTCCGTCGTTGAAAATTATGTTATTGCCGTTGCCCGCATTGATTGAGGCGTTATCGGGAGCTTTTGAGCTTTCCGAGTTCCAATTATAAATTTCGTCATTGCCCGCGCCGCTGAGGATTATAACTTTGGAACCGCCCGAATTTTCGACACGATTATTTCCCGCGCCGGCATTGATTGAAACATTCGAGCCGCTGTTGAAAATTTGGTCATCGTCGTTTCCGGCATCGATTGTAACAAGTGCGCCGCTGTTGGTTATCATGTCGGCTTCGGCAGTTCCGGTGATGAGTTTACCTTTCTTTGTGTTTTCAAAGTCAGCCACAGAGTATCGCTCCCTTCATTAAAGAAAAAATTTTCACGCGCTGTTATATATACATTATAGCTGTTGTTTTTCTTCGGTCAATTTACGGTCAAGGATTTTAATCAAAAAATAATCTTCCGAATTTGTCGGGGGAATTTTTTTGCGCGGGCAACTTCAAATTAAAGCTTGCTATCTTGTTGCAATTCTAATAAAATCTGCGGCAGGTAAATTATTAGGATTTAGGATTTAGGATTTAGGATTTAGGGAAAAACTTGTTCCTTGTTCCTAAAAGGTGCGAGGTTTTTGCTATGCCCGAAAAAAATTCTACAGAAAGTAAACGCACAATCTCAACCGCGCTTATCGGCGGCGTGATTATTGCCGTGCTTTTGATTTTGTCGACGATTTGGATAAATCATCTCGGACGCAGCGGCACCAATGACGCGGTTCAATCCGTCAGCGAAATGTATTTGCGCGAATTGACTGCCCGCCGCGAACAAGGCATTTCCTCCAGAATCAACGACAGCGTAAACCAAATGAAAACCGCCCTGAAACTTTTGTCGCCGAATGATTTGCAGAGCGTCGAAACTTTAAGTTCATTCCTCGGCAGAGCGCGCACGATTTACGGCGTAAAACAATTTGCCCTCGTCGACGCGAACGGACAAATTTTTACGCCCGAAGGTATCGCCCAAAATCGCGACCAATATTTTTTCATCGGCGAACGCATTGCCGAAACCAAAATTTTTACCTACGACCTGTCCGCAAAAAATAAATCCGTCGCAGTCGTCGTGCCCGTCGAGAATTTGACTTTCCAAGGCGTCCCGATTAAAAGTTGTTTCGTGCAAGCCGATATTCAAACTTTGTTGGAAGAAATTCTTTTGCAGACGACGACCAGCGGAATAACTTTTTTCAATCTCTACTACGAAAACGGCGAGTCGCTGACTGATTCCGTGCTCGGAAATTTGGACAGCGGTACAAATATTATTAACACTTTGGACGGCGCAACTTTCGACGCGGGCTACTCAAAGGAGCAAGTCAAATTCGATTTTGAAAATTCTCGCGTCGGCATGGCGATATTCACTTTCCAAGGCGATAAATTTATGCTGTACTATCGCCCCGTCCAAAATACCGAATGGATTCTTTCCTATCTGATTCGCGAAAATAAAATCGGTGACGCAATCGCCGCAGTCAATTCCGACCTGCGCAACGGCACGATAATTCAAATCCTCTTTACAATCGTGGCAATGGTTATTCTCTTCCGATTTATAATTTCTCAGGCGCGGAAAAATACCGAGCTGCTCCACCAAAAAAATATTTCGGAGACGGAAAACAGAGTTAAGCGCGAGGAAATGGAAGAAAAATTCCGCCTGCAAACCAAACTGCTTTCCGAGGAGCGTCGGCGGCGTCGGCAAAGTGAAATGATTCAAGCGTTGACTGCGGATTATCGGCTGGTATATCATTTGAATTTGGATTCGGACGAGGCTGTTTGTTATCGCGTCGCGCCGGAGATAACCGCTCTGCTCAAACGCAAGCAAAGTGACGTTGTAAAATTCCAAGCCGCCATGCAAAATTATGTTCGGGAATACGTCGCGCCAAACGACCGCGAAGAACTTTTGAACTTTATCAAGCCGGAAAATCTTCGCGCACGACTTGCCAACGAAGAAATTATTTCTCACAGATACGTTATGTTCAGATTCGGCGAGGAACATTATATGATGTTGCGCGTCGCCAAAATTGATGACGACTTGCACGCGGTAGGTGTCGGCTTTGCCAACGTCGACGAACAAACGCAGGAATCACTTGCAAGAAATCGGGAACTTGCCGAGGCTCTCGCGCAAGCTCAACACGCCAACGCCTCCAAGACAACTTTTCTTTCCAACATGAGCCACGATATTCGCACGCCCATGAATGCAATCATCGGTTTCACGTCGATGGCTCTGCGCCACTTCGACAATCGTAATCAAGTCAAAGACTCGCTGGAAAAAGTTTTGTCGTCAAGCAATCATTTGCTCGGTTTGATTAACGATATTCTTGACATGAGCCGAATCGAAAGCGGGCGCGTCGAAGTCGCCGAACAGGAATGCAACCTTTCCGATTTGATTCATAACTTGATTCACATTATTCAGCCGCAAGTCACTGCCAAGCAACAAAAATTTCATATAGACGCCTTCAAAGTCAAGAATGAAGACGTTTACGCCGACCAACTCAAAGTCAATCAGGTGCTGATAAATATTTTGAGCAACGCGGTTAAATACACGCCGTCGACCGGTTCGATTTTCTTCCGTATTTCCCAATACGAATCCAAAATTCCCGGTTGTGCAAAGTACGAATTCCGAATCAAAGATAACGGCCTGGGCATGAGCAAAGAATTTTTAAAGCACGTGTTCGACGCCTTTGAACGCGAGGAAACTTCTACCAAAAGCGGAATTCAAGGCACGGGTCTGGGCATGTCGATTACCAAAAAAATGGTTGAGCTTATGGGCGGCGATATTTCCGTCGAGAGCGAGAAGGATAAGGGCAGTGAATTCACCGTAACTTTGGATTTGAAACTCCAGCAGAACGTTAAGCAGGTTCCGATTCAAGAATTGAAAAATCTTCGCGCGCTGATTGTCGACGATGATTTTAATACTTGCGAATCAGTGACGACCATGCTTAAGCAAATGGGAATGCGTTCGGAATGGACGACTTCGCCGCGTGAAGCAGTCTTCCGCGCAGGACGAGCATTGGACGATGACCCGTTCAGCGCGTATATCGTCGATTGGCTCATGCCCGACCAAAACGGGATTGAGACCGTCAGACAAATTCGGCGCGTTGTCGGCGACACTGCCCCCGTGATTATTTTGACGGCTTACGACTATTCCGACATTGAAATTGAGGCAAAGCAGGCGGGCGTTACGACTTTTTGCACGAAACCGCTTTTCATGTCCGATTTGAAAAATGCATTGTCGCGAGCGATAAGCGGGCGCGAAGATTCTTCCGGCGGTCATGATGATTTATCTTCGACGGATTTCAGCGGCAAGCGCGTTTTGCTGGTTGAGGATATTGAAGTCAATCGCGAAATTGCCAAGGCGATTTTAATGGAGATTGGTCTTGATGTTGAGGACGCCGACGACGGAGCTGTTGCTGTGCAAATGGTTAAGAACGCGCCGCCGAATCACTACGATATAATTTTAATGGATGTGCAGATGCCGAAGATGAACGGCTACGACGCCACGAAAAATATTCGCGCTTTGAATCGCAGAGACGCGCAGACCGTGCCGATTGTCGCCATGACTGCCAACGCTTTTGAGGAAGATAAAGAAAACGCTCGCAAGGCGGGCATGGACGACCACTTGGCTAAGCCGCTCGATATTCCGAAATTGCTTGAGACTCTGCATAAGTATTTGAAGTGAGGCTATCAACTACCAGCTATAAGCTATAAGCTATAAGCTATAAGCTATCACCGGAGGCGAACGAATTGTATATCCCGCGAATACTTCTTTGCGGCAATCTGAAAAATTTTTCCAACTTAAATCTTGAAGTCGTCGGGCTGATAAAATTCAGAGGCGCGGCGGAGCGTGGAGAATTTATCGTGCCGACAAATGCTGCGACTGCCGATAAGTTCACGCTCGACGAAAAATCTTTTAAAATTTTTCTGAACGGCGCGAAAATTTCTGCCGACAATCTGCGCGGGATTTTGGACGGAGCGGCGGATTATATCGTCATTGAAAATCACGACGAATATCTTGCCCGCTTCAGAGAACTTTACGCGCTCAAGCTGATTGACCGAGTTATCACCGTGCCGACGCTTTTAAACTACGCCAAGGAAAATTTTTTCTCGCTGAACAATGCCGTGCAAATTTTTAATCTGATTCACGGTCAAAAAGTTTTGGACGTCGACGGCTACTTTATCAAAAACGATTATTACATGTTCCCCGACTTGAATCACAAAATTTCGGGCATTATCGACGGCGATTATCATTTTTACAAAGAAATTTATCCGACGCTCGCCGATTGCCGCTTTAAATTTTTCGACGCACTGCTTTTGACTAAGGAACGTTCGCCCGAAGAATTTATCGACGTGTTGATTGAAACTGATTCTTTGGCGGAAAATATTTTTGCATTCGTCAGACGCGGCTCCGTGCTCGAAAATTTTTTGGCGACCAATGAAATGCCCTTTGAAAAAATTTCCGTGATACCTGCCGTCAACGGTCATTGGCTCCAAATAAAAAAATTCGCCCGCGCAGATTTTAAAATTTACATCGTCACGCACAAAGACGCTCAACTTGAAACTTTGCCCGACGGTTATAAAATCATTCACGCGGGACACGCACTCGCCAAAGAAAAATTCGGCTACCTGGGCGATGATTCGGGCGACAACATCAGCCGCCTTAATCTTTACCTCAACGAGATAACCGCGCTTTATTGGCTTTGGAAAAATACGCGGCATAATTTTATCGGTTTCGTGCACTACCGCAGATTTTTCACGACGGACGGAAAAAATATTTTGTCGACGGACGCGGCAAGGAAAATTTTGCGCGACTATGATATTATCGTCAACGGTTGCGAATTCGGCTATATCGCCCTGCGCGATTGGAAAATTATGTTGAGTACTCGACCGCTTGCCGAACACGTAATCGGCACAATCAGAAAATATATCGCACTTTGTCAGCCCGATTATCTTGCGGCTTACGACAGAGTTACGAACAGTTTCGGCGTCTTCTGCTACGAAATTTTTATTACGCGGCGAGAAATTTTCAACGCTTACTGCGAGTGGTTATTCTCGTTTATAATCGACGCGACGAAAGAAATTTTGGCAACGACAGATATTGCAAGTTCCGATGACCCGCGCATTTATCGGGCAATAAGTTTCACGACGGAACATTTGATGACGGTCTGGCTGATTAAAAATCGCTTGAAGATTAAAACCTTGCCGATACTTTTCCGCGATAACATTTAAATTACGGAAATCCGAAGCCTCTATCAGTTAGGAGTTAGGAGTTAGGAGTTAGGGATTTTTCTCTAAATCCTAAATCCTAAATCCTAACTAATTCTAACTCCTAACTGAAAAACGCCCCTGCGAGGCGGGCTTTCTTTTTGGCAACGTGACGTTGCATCCGGTTGACGCGTCTTGCTGCTCAATATTTTTAGCGTTATAGCCGCGCTCCAGCTGTTCCCCCGCTTTCAAAGCGGGTCTTTGGGTTTTCTATCTGTTGCACTTACATTGTACATTCGTGAAAAATATTTAACCGCGAAGATAACGAAACTAGCAATGCGCAGCGTTGCGTACGAACGCGGCTATTACGTTAAAAATATTCCAACGTTGAATCGCGACCGCTGTTTGCTACTTTTACAAAAGTAGGAGGTGATTTGATGGCTGAAGTTCAAAAAAGAGAACTCGGAGCCGCGAAAAAATTTTGGACGAACGACATGGAAGCAATTATCGCGATAACCGTCGTGCTGTTGATTCTCGGCACGATTAACGTTTTCAGCTCAAGTTTCATCTTCGCGGAGGCGGAATTCGATACGCCCTACTTTTTTCTGAAACGCCATGTCATAAATGTTTTTATCGGGCTGATTGCGTTCGGCGTGTGTTTGCATTTCGATTATCACGTTTGGCGGCGTTGGATTGTCGTAATCCTCGGTTTCACGATTATTGCGCTGATTGCAGTTTTAATCGTCGGACCCGTCGTGAACGGCGCAAGGCGTTGGCTGCCCTTGGTCGTCGTACAATTTCAGCCGGCAGAGTTGGCAAAACTCGTCGCGATAATGATTGCGGCGTCTTACATTTCCTTAAAAATAAGACTTCAACAGCGACTGCGACTTTTGTCCGTGCAAGCGGCGATAATCGGCTTATTGTTCCTGTTGACGGAATTGGAACCCGACATGGGCACGGCTTGCATAATTTTGGGAATCCCGACGATGATGCTGATAATTTCCGGATTGGAAAAGAACGACATTTTAAAATTGGTCGGCACGGGAATTTTGGGAGTAACAGCATTGATTATCAAAGAACCCTATCGACTTGAACGCTTGAAGATAACTTACGACCCGTGGTCGGACGCGCAAAATTACGGCTATCAAACGGTGCAATCACTTTCGGCAATCGGTTCGGGCGAACTAACCGGCATGGGCTTGGGAGTCGGCGTCAGCAAGTATGATTATCTGCCCGAAGCTCACACGGATTTTGCCTTCGCGATTTTCTGTCAAGAGAACGGATTTTTGGGCGCGATATTTGTTTTCCTGCTGTTTTCGGCGTTCGCGGTCTACGCGGCAAGAATCGCCAACAAAGCCAAAGACGAATACGGACAAGTTTTGGCAATGGGTGTAATGATTTTGGTCGTCGGGCAGGCGATAGCAAATCTGCTCATGGTCGGCGGCTTGATTCCGGTCGTCGGTGTGCCGTTGCCTTTTATCAGTTACGGCGGAACGTCCCTAATCATAACCATGGCGGCGATTGGCATTTTGGTAAACGTCGGCAAGCAAGGCGATAATTCCGCTCATTGACTTCAAGAGGAAAATTTTTGTCGGCGTTATGTACTGCGGCAGGATATTAACTTGGCAGCAAAGAAAATAAGCGACGCAATTGACAATTTATCGGGGAGTGAATCTTTAGATGAGAGCAACACAACTTTACGCGCCGACTCTGCGCGAGTCGCCTGCCGAAGCTGAATTGATAAGCCATAAACTGATGTATCGTGCGGGCTTGATTCGTAAGGCAGCGGGCGGACTTTATTCTTATTTGCCGCTCGGTTGGCGCACGATGAAAAAAATTATGCAAATCATTCGCGAAGAAATGGACGCCAAGGGCGGGCAGGAAATTATGATGCCGATTGTGCAACCCGCCGAAATGTGGAAGGAATCGGGACGTTGGGCAGTCTACGGCGATGAAATGATGCGCCTTAAAGACCGTCACGGCAGAGAATTCGCGCTCGGTCCCACGCATGAAGAAATGATTACAACGCTGATTCGCGATGAAGTTCGCTCTTATAAACAACTGCCGCTTATGCTCTATCAAATTCAAAATAAATATCGTGATGAAATTCGCCCGCGCTTCGGACTTATGAGGAGTCGCGAATTTGTCATGAAAGATTTGTATTCTTTTGACCGCGACGTTGACGGCATGAATATTTCCTATCAGAAAATGTACGACGCTTACAGCAGAGTTTTTGAGCGTTGCGGTTTGAAGTTCCGCGCGGTCGAGGCTGATAACGGAGCAATCGGCGGCGGACATTCTCACGAGTTCACGGTTTTGGCTCCGAGCGGCGAATCGAGTATCGCTTACTGTGAAAATTGCGACTACGCTGCCAGCGACGAAAAAGCCGAACTTAAAATCATTCAAGCCGACCCCGAAGAACTTCGCCCGCTTGAAAAAGTTTCTACGCCCGATTGCCACACGATTGAACTTGTCAAAAATTTCTTGAACGTGCCGATTGAAAAGACGATTAAAGCGGTTGCGTTCATGGACGACGAGGAACGATTGATTTTGGCATTTGTGCGCGGCGACCACGAAGTCAACGAAATTAAAGTTCTCAACGCCGTCGAGGGTGCGAATCATCTTTACATGGCGGGCGATAAACTTATCGAGGCGGCAGGCGGTTGCGCAGGTTTCATGAGTCCGATTGGCTTGAACGATAAGGCAATAATCGTCGTCGACCAAACTGTTATGCTGATGTCGAACGCCGTTGCCGGTGCCAATGAAGTTGACGCGCATTTTATCAACGTCACGCCGCGCAGAGATTTTAACTCGGAAAAAATTATCGTCGCGGATATTCGCATGGTGCAAGCCGGCGATCCTTGTCCTCATTGCGGCAAACCTTTGAGCATGACGCGCGGCATTGAAGTCGGACAAATTTTCACGCTCGGCAAAAAATATTCCGAATCACTTCACGCGACTTTCCTCGACGAAGACGGCTCGACAAAAACTTTTGAAATGGGTTGCTACGGAATCGGCGTCGGACGAACTATGGCGGCGGCTATCGAACAAAATAACGATAAAGACGGAATTATTTGGACGCGGGCGATTGCTCCGTTTGAAGTGGTCGTCGTGCCGGTCAATGCAAAGGACGACAAGCAACTTGCCCTTGCCGAAGAAATTTATAACGAATTGCAAAATGCGGGCGTCGATGTTTTGCTTGACGACAGAAAAGAACGCGCGGGCGTCAAGTTCAAAGATTGCGACCTGATAGGTTATCCGTTGCGCGTGACAATCAGCCCGAAAACTTTGGACAGCGGCAACGTCGAAATAAAAATTCGTCGCAGCGGTGAGTTTATGAATTTTGCTCGCGAAGATTGCACAGAAAAAATTTTGGAGCTGTTAAAGACACTATGAAAACTGCATTGACGATAGCCGGCTCGGACAGTTCGGGCGGCGCGGGCATTCAAGCCGATTTGAAAACTTTTTTGGCGAACGGCGTCTACGGAATGAGCGCGATAACCGCTTTGACCGCGCAGAATACTTGCGGCGTGCGTTCGGTGCTGAATTCGACGGCGGAATTTTTATGCGACCAACTCGACGCAATTTTTGAGGACATTGAACCCGACGCAATTAAAATCGGAATGGTTTCTTCGGCGGAGCTGATTGAAATTATCGCGACGAAGTTGAAATTTCGCAAGGCAAAAAATATCGTCGTCGACCCGGTGATGATTGCGACTTCGGGCGCGAAATTGATTGCGGAAGATGCCGTTAAAACTCTCAAGGAAAAACTTTTCCCGCTCGCGACGATTATCACGCCGAACTTGCCCGAACTCGAAAGAATTTCCGCCGAAAAAATTTCTTCGCCGAATGACATGGAACTTGCCGCACAAAAAATTTTTGAGCAATACGGCTGCGCGGTCTTGGCGAAGGGCGGACACGGTTTCAACGACGCCAGCGATTATCTTTTTGACGGCGCGGGCAAGTGGTTTTACGGACGGCGAATCGATACGCAAAACACTCACGGCACAGGTTGCACGCTAAGTTCCGCGATTGCCGCCAATCTTGCCAAAGGTTACGACCTCCAAACTTCCGTCGGGCGCGCAAAAAATTATCTGACGGGCGCATTGTCGACAGGTTTAAATCTCGGCAAGGGCAACGGACCTTTAAATCACGGTTTCAATCTGCGCGGCAGTGACTTCAACGATTGAAAAATTTCCGATAAAAAAATCCCTTCGACCAATCGAGGGGATTTTTTGTTGCCGATTTTATTACAAAAAATTTTTGCGGTGTGCTAAAATATTTTCGACTAACTAAACGGGAGGAAAAAATTTTGTTTGTAAGAGGAGAGCTTGAGAAGATTGAAAGTAAAGTTTTGAATGGCAAGCGATTGAGTCGCGAGGACGGAGAATTTTTATTCGCTTGCAATGAATTAAGTTGGCTCGGAACACTTGCCGATTATGTGCGGAAAAAAATTTGCGGCGACCTTGTTTATTATAACGTCAACTGCCATGTAAATTTAACGAATATTTGCAAGGCGCGTTGTAAATTTTGCGCGTTCGGACGTGACAGCGGCGACAAAGGTGCTTACGCCATGACGATTGACGACGCGATTAAATTGGTCGAGGAGGCAAGTCTTGACCCGCATTTATCCGGCTTGCACATCGTCAGCGGTTTGCACCCCACTTGGACTTTTGAAAATTATTTGGCGTTCGTCGAAGTGCTTCACGAAAAATTTCCGCGACTTCACATCAAAGGTTTCACGGGCGTCGAAATTCAACACTTTGCAAATATTTCGGGCTTGAGCGTCGAAGAAATTCTTATCAAATTAAAAGCGGCGGGACTTGAGACGATTGCCGGCGGCGGTGCGGAAATTTTAACCGACCGCATAAGAAATACACTTTGTCCGAAAAAAGCTACTGCCGACCAATGGTTGGACGTCGCTCGCACTGCGCACAAGCTCGGAATAAAAACGAACGCTTCCATGCTTTACGGGCACATTGAAACTTTGGCGGAGCGCGTCGAACACTTAATCAGACTTCGCGAACTCCAAGACGAAACGGGCGGCTTCCAAACTTTTATCTGCTTCCCGTTCCTGCCGAAAAATACCGCGCTCGAAAAAAAGATTAACCAAACGTCAATGTGGGACGATTTGCGCACGATTGCAATTTCGCGGCTCATGCTCGACAACTTCCAAAATATCAAAGCTTATTGGGTTATGCTTACGGTGCCCGTCGCGCAAGTTGCCTTGAGTTTCGGAGCCAATGACATTGACGGCACGATTCACCGCGAAAATATTTTGCACGACGCCGGAGCCACTTCGCCGCGCTCACTTGCCGAAGATGAGATTATAAAAATTATTCGCGACGCGGGACGCGTACCCGCTGCCGTCGATTCCAATTTTAACGTCAGGAGAATTATCAAATGATTTTAAGCAAAGCCAAAAAAAAAATTTCTTCGGGGCAACGACTTAACCGCGATGAAATTCTTGCGCTTTACGAGGACAATGACCTTTTGTATCTTGGGGAATCTGCGCGGCGCGTCAAAGAATCGAAGACCGGCAAGAAAATTTTTTACACCGTCAATCGCCACATAAATTTAACGAACGTCTGCAAGGCGAATTGTCCTTTGTGCGCTTATCAATGTCAAAGCGGCGACAATCGCGCCTTTACTCTCGAACTCGACGATGTGGAAAAAATCTTGCAAGACGCCGCGCACGTCAAAGAAATTCATATCGTAAGTTCTTTGCATCCCGAAAAAAATTTTTCTTACTACGTCGACGCCGTTAAGCTCGTGAAAAAAATTTTGCCGCACGTCGGGATTAATGCCTTTACTCCCGTCGAAATCGTCAACTTCAGTAAAATCAGCGGGAAAAGTTTTTCGCAAGTCTTGCGCGAATTGATTGCGGCGGGCGTGACTTCTTTGGCGGGCGGCGGCGCAGAAATTTTATCAGACCGCGTTCGCGAAATTATTTGCCCGAAAAAATGTTCCTCATCCGAATGGTTGGAAGTTATGCGGACTGCTCATAAGCTCGGCTTGAAAACGAACGCTTCGATGATGTACGGGCACATTGAAACGATTGAAGAGCGCGTCGACCACTTGATAAAGTTGCGCGACTTGCAAGACGAAACCGACGGCTTTCAAGCCATGATGTTATTCCCATTCCACCCCGAAAATACACAACTCGGAAAAAATTTCAATCTGCAACGCGTCGGCTCGTGGGAAGATTTAAAAATGCTCGCGCTTTCAAGATTGGTGCTCGACAACTTTAATCACTTCAAAGCCTTTTGGATTATGTTGACCTTGCCGATTGCTCAGCTTGCTTTGAGTTTCGGCGCAGATGATTTGGACGGCACAATCGGTGAAGAAAAAATTATTCATGCTGCCGGTGCCAAATCTTCGACGGGAATCTCTCGCGAAACTTTGGAGAAAATTATTTCGGAGTGCGGCTATCAACCTGTCGAACGCGACAGCTTTTACAACAGCGTTATGGAAAATATTTAATTCAAGCTGTTGCTGTAACTGCCAAAAATTTTTTATCCAAAAACGGCAAGAATACCCGATGGGATGAATTGCCGCTTGACTTCGTAAATGACAAGAGATATATTTTCAAATGTGGAGGACTACCACGTAATCAATTAGGAGTTAGGAGTTAGGAGTTAGAAGTTTTTTCATTCCACATTACACATTTCCAAAGAATAAGGGTTGCATAAATCAAACTTCTCATGAATCCCCCGCCTCTTTAGGCGGGGGCTTGTTCAAAGATGACTTCCAAAAAGGCGACCTGCTCAGAGTTCTCTCAGGCGATTTAATTTCTGAAAGTACTGAACGGCAAGGTCACCTTCAAAATCGTTCTCAACGGAGCTGCAGATAAAGTTATCCAACCCGTTGGGGCATTGCTCATCAAATAAGTCACACACCGTGAATTTTTTCCGCCTAATAAAAAAGCGCGACTTCCTCGAAATGAGGTTAAGCCGCGCAATTTTTTTTATCTTCTGGTACGTTTTGGGGAAACGATTATATAACGGTAAGGCTCTTCACCCGCGCTGTGAGTTTCAACACGGTCATTATCTTGCAAGACGGTATGAATAATTTTCCGCTCGTGACGATTCATCGGCTCAAGTTTAACATCGCGACGAATTTTAATCACGCGTTCGGCGACACTCTTGGCAAGCTTGATTAAAGTCTGTTCGCGGCGACGACGATAATCTTCCACGTCAAGTATGAAGTGAACTTTATCGTCAGCGTTTTTGCGATTGGCAGCCAAGTTCAGCAGATATTGCAAGGCGTCGAGAGCTTGTCCGCGTCTGCCGATTAAAACGCCCAAACCTTTGCCGCTCAGCTCAATCAAGCAACCTTCTTCGGGGTCGTCGTCGATTTTCATTGTAACTTGAAGATTCATTGCCGCAAAAACTTCGTTCAAAAAATCTTCCGCCGCGTCGATAACTTTATCGCGGTCAAAAGCTTGAGAAGGTTCCTCTTCCACGGGCGACGGCTCCAATACCGGCTCGAATTTTTCTTCAGGCACTTCGACGTCTTCTTGCCGTTCCTCGACGATTGGTTCCGGTTCTCTGACTGTGGCGCGAATTTTTGCGGGAGAACCTCCGAACAAGCCGAAAAATTTTTTCGACGGCTCCGCCAAAACTTCAATGTCAAGGTCGTTTTTATCAACGCCCAGTTCGGCAACCGCCGCCGCTATTGCCTCGTCAACTGTCTTGCCGGTTTTCTCAATCACAGTTGCCATTTAAACAGCCTCCTTCTTGTCGTCGCTTTGCCTGTTCGTCCACCACTGCTGAATAATTTGCACGATGTTCATTGTGACCCAATAGAGCACCAGCCCCGCCGGGAAACTTAAACTTATCCAGCCGATAAACAACGGCATTACTGTCATCATGATTTTCATTTGCTGATTGGCTTCGCTGGTGTTCGACATCATTTTTTGCTGCAGGAAGGTCGTCGCCGCGCTCAAAAACGGCAATGCGTAAGTCGGGTCGGGTTCGGATAAATTCGGCAACCACAAAAATGACGGAGGTGCGCCGCCGTAATCGAAATTGAAAAGCGTGTAATACATGCCCATTAAGATTGGCATTTGAATCAGCATGGGCAAGCAACCCGACATCGGATTTGCGCCCTCTTTTTGATAAAGCTCCATCAATTTTTTTTGCATGACTTGCGGATTGTCTTTGTACTTTTCCTGCAATTTTTTCATCTGCGGCTGAATGCGTTGCATTGCTTTCATGGATTGGAGCTGTTTTTTTGTCAGCGGGTAGACCAAAATTTTTATCAGTACGGTTAAAAGGATAATCGCCAAGCCGTAGCTGGGCACGCCGAGCATTTCCGTCAGCGAATACAGCGCGGTTAAAATGGCGTTCATTAATTTTTCTATCGGCTCGAATACGCCGCCAAAAAGTCCGGGTTCTTCCAAAAAATCACGTCCTTTAAGCAGTTAGGAGTTAGGAGTGAGAAGTTAGGAGTTGAGTTCGCGTCATAACTCCTAACTCCTACCTCCACACTCCTAACTATTTAACGGGGTCGTAGCCGCCTTTGCAAAACGGATTGCAACGCAAAATTCTTTTCAGCGTCAAAAATCCTCCGTAAGCCCAACCGTATTTTTGGATTGCGTCGAGTGCGTAATTTGAACAAGTCGGCACGAATCGGCAACACGGAGGTTTGAGCGGCGACAACCATTTTTGATAAAACTTTATGAGAGTTATTAAAAATTTTGTCATGGTTTAAAAAGTTTAGCGCGTCTGCACAAGTCAAGGAAAGCTTTTTCGGCGTCTTTAAATTTGGCGTTGACGAGAAATTTTCGTCCGAGAAGAATCATGCCGCAATCGGGGCGGAGAAAATTTTTATTGAGTCGATAAGCCTCGCGCATCAAACGTTTGACACGGTTGCGAACGACCGCGCCGCCGAGTTTTTTACCCGCCGCGAAACCAACCTTACCGTTATAGCGTTCGTCATTGACGACGAGCAAAACAAACGCGTGATTTGCAAAAGACTTCCCGCGAGAGTGTACTGCGTTGAAATCGTGTTTGCCGCGAAAAATTTCGCTCTTGCTTAATCGAAACACTTGCAATCCTCCACCCGCCGATAAAGCTTAAAAAAAAGGCCACTTCGATTAGTGACCTGTCGCACCCTCAAGCTGTAAGCACTTTCCTGCCACGCTGACGGCGTCTCTTAATGACAAGCCGCCCGCCTTTAGTTTTCATGCGTTCGCGAAAGCCGTGCGTTTTTTTGCGCCAATGTGTGTTCGGTTGAAATGTACGCTTCAAGCCACTACACCTCCCTAAAGAAAGATAACAATGCCGATTATAGACGAGCAGTTTTTTTGTGTCAAGCGGCATTTTTAGCGATTAGTGATTAGTGATTAGAGAAAAATCAATCTCCCCCTGACCACCAGTCACTAATCACTAAAAGTGGCGGCGTAGAAAAATCTTTATACGGAGGGTGCGGCGTCTCGAATAAAAGTTCGCGCAAATTTTCAGCCGACACGTCGAACAGTAAAATTTTTTGATAAGGTTCCAAAACTCGGCGGCGTTCGTATAAATCGCGGCGATTTAAATGTTTAGTGAGCTTGATAATTTTTGGCGCGGAAATTTTTTTCAGCAATGCTCGTCCGCGTTCGTTGAAAGCCAAAACTTTTATGCAAGTCGTCTTGTCGAATTCGGCAACCTCTTCCGCCGTCAAGTTTAATAAAAAATATAACAGCAATCGGCGGATTCGGCTTGCAGTATATCGTCGCGCGGTCAAAGTTTCAATCAGTTCGGAGAAATTTTTTGCCGTCGACGCGTTCAGTAATCTGAAGTCTAAACCTTCGGTCATGCCGTAAATTTTTTTCAATTCGTCGACGCGGGAAGTTAAAAGCTTTGTCATGAGCGGACGGAACAAAAAATTTTCATCGACCAAGCCGGAAAGTTTTTCTTTGTACAAAGCGTTTAAAGTTTCGGTGTCGACCTGCGCGGCGATTTTTTCCCATGGCGGAGATTTTTCGTAAAGAGCGGCACGAATTGCCGACGCACTTGAAAATTTTTCCTGCAAGTTTAAATCGTCGTAGGCCGCGCCGATTCGTTTTATCAGCAGCGGCGAAATTTTTTCGGGCAGGGCGCGTAAATATTCTGTCGCAAGGATTGTATTCGGTTGCCGCAAAAATTTTTCGTCGAGCTTTGTGACTTCGGATAAAATTTTCGTGACTGCCGCCGCGTATGAAATTCCCTGCGACATCAGCCGCTTGAGTTTATCCGAAAAAAATTTTTCATCGAACGTCGACGCCGCCAATTTTAATTTTTCCAAGTCCGTGACTTCCGCGCCGAATGCCAACACGTCGACGACGCCTAAACTTTCCAAAATTTGAATTCCGCCGCGAGCAAAATCTTGAGCACTTCTTACAGCTTTGACGAACGGCAATTCCAAAACCAAATCGCACCCGCCAAGGATTGCCAATCTTGCCCGCGTCTGTTTGTCGAGGATTGCGGGCGAGCCTCGTTGAGTAAAACTTCCGCTCATCACCGCGACAATTTCTCCGTCGTAAAATTTTTTTATCTCGGAAATTTGGTGCGCGTGTCCCGCGTGAAACGGATTATACTCCGCGATTATTCCGACTGCCAATTTTTTCGCCTCCGATAATTTCAGTTTAAATTCTTGCAACAATTTTTCAAATGGTGTATACTTCGCGGCAGATGATAAATTCCTGAAAAAAATCTGTACGAGGTGAATGACTTGAAGTTTTCTCAAGCAAAAAAATTATTCGCGGCGGCATTGCTCGGCGCATTTGCGTTTTCAATTCCGATGACGGTTGATGCAAGAATGCACGACCCGAAAGTTGAAACGAAATCCGTCGAACGGAAATTGCCGACTCTGCGTGAACGAGTAGCCGAAACCATGAGCAAATTTAAACCTGCCGAAAACGAAGAAACTTTCGACGCATTTAATAGAAATCAAAACTTTTCCGTGCCGACGACCGTATCGACTGCCGACACGTCGATAATCGGAACGCCCATTGCCACTCAGCAACAATGCGTTAAATATCTCCTGCGCAATAATCCTCATCCTAATTTGAAAGTTTCGGCGGAAGAAATTGTCGCTTATTACTACGAGGAAGGTGCTCGCGAGGGAATTCGCCCCGACGTTGCCTTTGCTCAAGCACTCAAGGAAACGGGCTTTTTCCGCTACGGCGGCGATGTCATTCCCGAACAAAATAATTATTGCGGACTGGGTACGACGGGCGGCGGCGTCAAAGGTGAATTTTTCGCGACGCCTCAACTCGGAGTTCGTGCCCACATTCAACACTTGCTTGCTTATTCTTCGACGCGACGTCCCACAATGCCTGTCGTCGACCCGCGCTACGGAATTGTTCGGCAAGCTTACGGCTCGCGGACTTTGGGCAAGTGGCAGGATTTGAACGGACGTTGGGCAGTGCCCGGCAGATTTTACGGTCAAGAAATTTTGTCCATGTTCAAAGATATTTTAATTCAATAACGCCGGTGTAAAAAAATTCCTAATTTCTTTTGCGGAGGTGCTTTTTATGGCTGAAAAGAATTTAAATTGGGCGGTGCTCGGAGTCGGCGTCATTGCCAACGAAATGGCGCGGGCTTTCCACAAGCAGGGAAAAACTTTTTACGCCGTCGCCAATCGCACGCATGAAAAAGCCGTCGCCTTCGCCGAAAAATACAACGTCGCAAAAGTTTACGACAGCATTGACGAAATTTTTACTGATGAAAATGTTGACGTGATTTATATTACCACGCCGCACAACACGCATTATCCGTTCATGAAACGCGCTCTCGAAAACGGCAAGCATTTACTCGTTGAAAAATCTATCACGCTCAACAGCCGCGAACTCGACGAAATGATTGCCCTTGCCAATAAAAAAAATCTTATCCTTGCCGAGGCAATGACGATTTGGCACATGCCGCTTTATAAAAATCTTTGGCGCAGCATTAAACGCGGCGATTTCGGCAAGGTTCAGATTATCACGCTGAATTTCGGCAGCTTTAAGGAATACGACATGCGCAACAGATTTTTTAATTTGGACTTGGCGGGCGGCGCGCTTTTGGATATCGGCGTTTATGCTTTGTCGATTGTGCGTTCGTTCATGACGGAAAAGCCGACGGAAATTTTAAGTCAGTGGAAGCCTTCGCCGACGGGTTCGGACGAATTTTCGACGATTCTTTTAAAAAATTCTAGCGGGCAAATGGCGACGGTCGCGCTGTCCATGCACTCCAAGCAACCCAAACGCGCGGTTATCAGTTGCGAAAAAGGTTACATTGAGATTATGGAATATCCCCGCGCAGAAAAAGCGATTTTCGTCGACGCGGAGACCGGTGCCGTTAAAGAAATTTTTGCGGGCGAACAGACCGACGCGCTTTTCTACGAGCTGAACGACATGGAGCAGGCGATTTTAAGCGGCGACGCCTCCGAAATGAAACTCAACTTTTCAAAAGACGTTATGGATATTATGACGACGCTCAGAAAAAATTGGAAACTGCGTTATCCGAATGAAGTCTGGTAAAAAAAATTTTTCCTCTTGGTGATTTTGGTATGTCTGAAAATAAAATGCAACGCGGTTTGAAAAACCGTCATCTGCAAATGATTGCGTTGGGCACGGCAGTCGGCACGGGTTTATTTTACGGCTCGACTGCGACAATCGCGATGGCAGGTCCCGCCGTTTCTTTGAGTTATTTAACGGGCGGGATAATTATTTTTCTAATCGTGAGAATGCTCGGCGAAATGTCGGTTGAAGAACCTGTCAGCGGCTCATTCAGCTACTACGCCGCGAAATATTGGGGAGCCTTCCCCGGATTTTTGGCGGGCTGGAATTATTGGTTTCTTTATATTCTCGTGAGCATGGCGGAACTTTCTGCCGTGTCGATTTATTTGGGCTACTGGTTCCCCGATTTGCCCAAATGGATTGGCGTGCTCGCCTGCTTGATTATTATCACGGTGATAAATTTGGTCACGGTCAGCGCGTACGGCGAAATTGAATTTTGGATGGCGTTCATAAAAATTGCCGCGATTATCGGCATGATTTTGCTCGGCTCGTATTATATTTTTACCGACCCCGACCCTTTCCCGGAAAATTTTTCTAACCTGTGGAATTACGGAGGATTTTTCCCGAACGGCGCGAGCGGTTTTATAATGTCGCTGGCTCCGGTGCTGTTCAGTTTCGGCGGCATTGAGTTAATCGGAATCACGGCGGGCGAGGCTGAAAATCCCGATAAAACCATTCCGCGCGCAATCAATCAAGTTATCTACAGAATTTTAATTTTCTACGTCGGCACGATGATTGTTCTCATGACGCTTTGGCCGTGGAATGAAGTCGGCAAGGAGGCAAGTCCGTTCGTGCAAATTTTTGAGTACGCGGGCTTTGCTGCCGCCGCGAACATTTTAAATTTCGTCGTGTTGACTGCGGCGGTCAGCGTTTACAATTCGGCGATTTATTCCAATTCGCGAATGCTTTACGGCTTGGCGAAGAGCAACAACGCTCCGAAATTTTTTGAAAAACTTTCAAGGCGCGGCGTCCCCGTCAACGGAATTTTAGTTTCTTCGGGGATAACTCTTTTGGCGGCGGTCTTGAATTATCTTTTGCCCGACGAAGTTTTTATGTACATGATGGCAATCGTGACGGGCGCGGTGGTAATCAGCTGGGGATTAATCGTCTTGACGCATTTAAAATTCCGTCAGCACTGCGCGGCTGAAGGTATCGTCCCGAAATTTAAAGCGTTGTTCTATCCGTTCGCAAATTATTTGTGCTTGGCATTTTTGGCGGGCATTTTGATAATCATGGCAATGATGGACGAAATGCGCCCCGCAGTTATCGTCATGCCGATTTGGATTTTGGCGATTTGGTTTTTCTATCACTCGAAGAAAAAATAAGAATCGGAAAAAATTCCTGATTAACAGAACGCTTGCCTTGCCTTCGGAAATTCGCTAAAATAAGCGAGTCAAAAGGAGGCCTTTTTTATGGATATTGACATCAGCAAGATTAAATTTGACGAGTCGGGATTGGTTCCCGCGATTGTGCAAGAAGAAAGCGGGCAAGTTCTCATGCTCGCCTACATGAACGAAGAATCGCTCAACAAGACTATTGAAACAGGTTACACGCATTTTTACAGCCGCTCCCGCCAAACGCTCTGGAAGAAAGGCGAAACCAGCGGCAATGTCCAGCAAGTCAAAGCTCTCTACTACGACTGCGACGGCGATACCCTCCTTGTCAAAGTTCATCAAACGGGCGTCGCGTGCCACACGGGAACTTATTCCTGTTTCAGCGGACGCAGGCTCGACGAAAATAAAAATCTCCCCGCCGTTATCGAACAACCGCCCGAAGATTTGTCGCTCGTCCTCTATGAACTTTATTCGGTCATTAAAGACCGTCAGCGGCACCCCGTCGACGGCTCCTACACCAATTATCTTTTCAACATGGGGCACGACAAAATTTTAAAGAAAGTCGGCGAAGAGGCGGTCGAAACTATTATCGCGTCGAAGAACGGCGACAAAGATAAAATTATTTACGAGATGGGCGATTTGTGGTATCACTGCTTGGTTTTGTTGGCGTGGCACGCCATTAAGCCCGAAGAACTTTTCTCCGAGTTAATGAACCGTCGCAAGGGCGGCAATTATCACAAGTTCACGGGCAAGACCGGCGAACGTCCCGCAGATTAATTGGGAATTTGGAATTGGGAATTGGGAATGAAAAAATTTTTTCTGATTGTGTTGATTATTTTCGGACTGGGCTTTTATCATTCGCAGGCGCAGAACATTGAGGAAATTTCTGCCATAGCCGACGCTCCGAAAATTTTGGTGCTCAACTATCATCAAATTGCAAACAACAGCTCGAATCCGCTTTCCGTCTCGACAAACGATTTCGATACGCAGATGAAATTTTTGGTCGACAGCGGCTGTATTACGATTACGCCCGACGAACTTTATGCGGGACTTAACGGGGAAATGGAATTGCCACCCAAGCCCGTGCTGATAACTTTCGACGACGGCTATCTTGATAATTACACCAATGCTTTTCCGATTCTCAAGAAATATAATTTGCAGGCGACGATTTTTATTATCCCGGCGTTCACGAGCGTTTATCCCGGTTACATGACTTGGGAGCAGCTCAAGGAAATGGAAGCGAACGGCATAACGATTGAATCACATACGCTGACGCACCCGAAGCTTGAAGAATTGCCCGATGATGAAATTCGCCTTGAACTGCTGAACTCGAAAAATTTGCTTGAGGAAAATCTCGGTCACCCGGTTGAATTTCTTGCCTACCCGACGGGCACTTACAATTTGCATATTGCGGGCATTGCGCAGGATTTGGGCTATAAGGGCGCGTTCACGATTAAATATGGTATCGTTGACAAGGGCAGTAATTTTTTTGCCTTGGAGCGCGTTCCGATTTTCAACACCGCGCAAAATACCATGAAAAATTTTTACGAACGAATTGCTTGGCGACAGAGCTTTGAAGAATTCGGCTGGCAAAAAAAATAAGCGGCTGTTCCGCTCTTGATAAGTGTGGACTGCGCAAAACCATGTTGCTTAAATTTTATTCCGAATCTTTTTGATTGTGTTTGCGAACGATAAATTTTAACGGAGTGCCTTCAAAGCCGAAACTATCGCGCAATCGATTTTCTATGAATCTAAGGTAAGAGAAATGCAAAAGTTCAGGTTCGTTGACGAAAATTATAAATTTCGGCGGACAAATGTCGGCTTGCGTCACGAAGAAAATTTTTGCCGACTTACCTTTTTTGCTTGGCGGAGGATTGACGGCAATCGCGTCGCGAATCAACTCATTTAAAACGCTCGTTTGAATTCTCATTGACTGCTGCTCGGCGACGAATTTAACAAGCTCCGTCACGCGGTCGACGCGTTGTCCCGTCAAAGCACTGGTATAAACGACGGGCGCATATTGCAAAAAGCCCAGACGATTTCTTAAATCATCGGTAAAACGATTCGTCGAGCGGTCGTGCTTATTCGGGAAAATATCCCACTTGTTGACGACGATAACGCAGCCTTTGCCCGAATCATGCGCGTAGCCCGCGATTTTTTTATCTTGCTCAGTGATGCCGACGGGTGCTTCAATCAACATCAGCACGACATCTGCGCGGTCAATCGCACGCAACGAACGAATCACGCTGTAACGTTCGACAGGCTCTTCAATTTTAGATTTGCGTCTCATGCCTGCCGTATCAATCAGCGTGAATTTTGTTCCGTCCGTGAAAAAATGCGTGTCGATTGCGTCGCGAGTCGTTCCGGGCACGTCACTTACGATAACGCGTTCTTCGCCGAGCAATTTATTTACCAGCGAAGATTTTCCGACGTTCGGGCGTCCGATAACCGCAATTCTTATCTCGTCCTCGTCGCGAGTTTCTATTTCGGTTTTCGGGAAACTTTTTATCACGGCATCGAGTAAATCGCCAAGATTCAGGGCATTACTTGCGGAAATTCCAATCGGCTCACCCAAACCCAAATTGTAAAATTCGTAAACTTCCTGCTCCAAATTTACGCCGTCGATTTTGTTGACAGCCAAAACTATCGGCTTGTTTGCTCCGCGCAACATTTTTCCTATATCTTCGTCAGCCGAAGTCAAGCCCGTGCGTCCGTCGACGACAAAAATTATTGCGTCCGCCTCTTCAACTGCGATTTGCGCTTGAATTTTTATCGAGTTCAACATTTTGTCTGCCGATTTTATTTCAATGCCGCCCGTGTCTATCAATGTGAATTCTTTGTCGAGCCAGGTGGCGTCCATGTAAATTCGGTCGCGCGTCACGCCCGCCACGTCGTCGACTATCGACAATCTTTTTTTGCCTATCTGATTGAAAAGCGTCGATTTCCCGACGTTCGGTCGCCCGACTATCGCCACTATCGGTTTACTCATGGAAAATCTCCCTTCGGTCGATTTTAGGAACTGGTTTCTAAGGTGCGTCTGAATTCAAAGCCGTTATGAATTGGTAAAACTTTCGCGGGCGCAAAAATTTTTCTCAAGTCGTCGAGTGTCACGTCGTCCAAAAATATTTCTTCGCCCGACTTGAGTGCCGTCGCCGGAATTAAAATCAAATCACGCTCGCCGCCGATATTTTTTAACGCCGCAATTATGTCGCCGCCCGTCAAAAGTCCCGACACGTTTACTTTCGAGCCGAAAAATTTATTTTCGACGGGAATTATCCGAACGTTCGGGCTGTCGACGAGATTTTTTAAAACCTTTGCAAAGGAAGTTCCGCTTACCACGTCGATTTTTAAATTTCTCACCGGTTCCCGGTTCCCGGTTCCCAGTTCCTCAATAAAATTGCGCGTCATGCCGATTCCGTTTTCAATTTGCGGGAAGTCGTCATAAAATTCGACGGGCGGCAAATTTTTTTCGGCAAGCAAATAAAATTCGTCGCCGAGATAAATAAAAGTTCGTCCCGATTGTTCGCGGATTTTTTTTTGGAACTTTTCGACCTGCGCAATGACTTTTGCCGCCGATTCTTTGTCGAATTGTTGCAGAGGAAATTTATCATGACGATGACGCGTCACGCCGACGGGAACTATTGCCAAGCTCTGCGCGTGCGGTCGACGCTTTAAAATTTCTTCGATTGTGTAATCCAATTCCGCGCCGTCATTTAAATTTTTGCACAGGACAACTTGCGTATGATATTCGACGCCCGCCTTTTCCAGTTCGTCGAGTTGCGTTTGAATTTTTGCTCCGAGCGGCGTCCGCAACATTTTTGCCCGCAAGTCGGAATTCATCGTGTGCACCGACACGAACAGCGGCGACAGATGATATTTTTTTATCCGCTTGAAATCTTTTGCCGTCAAATTCGTCAGCGTGATGAAATTCCCGAATAAAAATGACAGCCGATAATCGTCGTCCTTTATCGATAAAGTTTTGCGCATGTTCGGAGCAATCATATCAACGAAACAAAACACGCAATGATTTTTACAACGTCGCACGCCGTCGAAAACTGCCGATTCAAATTCCGCGCCAAGTTCCTCGTCAACGTCCTTTTCAAACTCAATAATTTCCCGTTCGCCGTCCGAATGCTCAATCAAAAGTTCGATTTCTTCTTCCGCGAGCAAAAAACTCAAATCAATAATATCAAGCGGAGTTTTCTCGTTGACTTTTAAAATTTTGTCGCCGGCTTTCAATTCCAATTCTTCGGCGAGACTTCCGACTATAACTTTGCTGATTATTCCTTCCAAAAAATTTCCTCCATTATCCGAACGCAGGCGGGTCTTTGGCAATTTCCCAATATTTTTCCGCCTCGTCACGATTTCCCAACATGCCGTAGCAATCGCCGATTAACTGATAAGCAGCACCGCAACCCCACCTGAGCGCAGATTGTGCATCTTCGAGAGCCGCCTCGTAATTGTGCATGGCGTAAAGTGCAAGCCCGCGACTGTAATACGCACGCCAATTCCTGTCATTATATTCAAGCGCGCGGTCGGCATATTCAATCGCCTTAAGCGGGTCGCTCTTCGTGTAAATATAAGCCAGCTCGCCCAAAGCTCCCGACATTTCCGGATTCAAACCGAGTGCCCGCTCAAAATCACTTTTGGCAAGGTCGTATTCTTCCAACTGCATGTAAGTTTCGCCGCGATAAAAATAATTATCGGCAATCGACGGACGCAACTCAATCGCCCGCGTGTAATCGGCAATCGCCTCGGAAAATCTGCCGACGTCGCCCAAATGGAAATAATAGCCGCGAGATTCATAAGCCAAAAAATTATTCGGATTGAGTTCGATTGCCTCCGTCCAACATTTTACCGCCTCTTCGTAAGCCCAATCCGCGATAACCAAATTCAAGCGGTCGCCTTCCTCAAGCTTGACGTTCGACATAAAAATCCTGTCCGCCGTCGCGAATTCTTCTTTGAGTTTTTCTTGAGCTTCGGGCGATTTTTTTTGTTCGGATTCTTTCTTCAGCTTTTCGATTAATTTTTCTTGCTCCTCAAGCTGCCGTTGAAGTTCGCGATTTTTTTCAACGAGCGATTCACGTTCGGAGACGCCTTGGGTAATCCATTCGTCGACTTTATCGGTATCAATGCTCGCCACAATCGTCGCGCGATACATAATCCCGCCGTATTGTTCAATCGGAATCATTTTATAATCGACGCTGACAACTTTTAAAATGCCGCTCGTCATGGTCTCAACTTCATCATCGACCAAAATAAAATTTTCCATCCGCGAATAACTTTTGATATAAACGCCGGCTTTTTCCTGAGCATTGCGTTCGGCGTAGAGTTTGGCGCGTTGCTTGGCGACATCGGGCGTTTCAAAATCGCTCATGATATATTCGCCGACGCCGTCATAATTTTTAATCTCGGCACTTGCGGGCGACGCGGTAAGCATACTGCCGACAATCATCGCCGCCAAAAATTTTTTCATATCAATCACCGTCCAAAAATTTCTTGTCATTATACCACGTCAAACAAAAATTTTTTTTGGAACGTGTAATAAAATGTTCGTAAAAAAATCAAATTGGCAAAGTTCGCCGAAGCTGTAATTAATCGCGCCAAAGTTTTTCAAGTCGCTGCTTAATCGCTGATTCTGCCCCTTGTTCGGTCGGATTATAATATCGCGCAGAAATTTTTGTATCGGGCAGATATTGTTGCTTGACGAAATGATTTTCAAAATCGTGCGGATATTTATAGTCGACGCCGTGCCCGAAAAATTTTGCACCTTTGTAGTGAGTATCGCGCAAATGTTTCGGAACTTCGCCTTGAGTGTCGGTTAAAGCTTTGTCAATCGCAAGATACGCCGCGTTGGATTTTGGAGCACCGGCAATGTACGTGACGACTTGGGCAAGAATGATTCGCGCTTCGGGCAAGCCGACAAATTGAGCCGCTTGAGCCGCCGCGTTCGCCAAAATCAAAGCTTGCGGGTCAGCATTGCCGACATCTTCCGCCGCGCAAATTACAATCCTCCGCGCAATGAAGTTTAAATCTTCGCCGCCGTCAATCATTTTTGCCAGATAAAAAATCGCAGCGTCCGCGTCCGAACCGCGCATACTTTTTATAAACGCGCTTGCCGTGTCGTAGTGATTATCGCCTTTTTTGTCGTAGCGTCGCATTTTTTCGCCGAGCAAATTTTTCAACGTCTTGACGGAAATTTTCCCGCTGAAAGACGCCTGCTCCAAAAGATTCAACGCCATACGAGCATCACCGTCCGCGAAGTCCGCGATAATTTCCAAGGCACGTTTTTCGACGGAAAAATTTTCCAATTCGATTGCGCGTGACAAAATTTTTTTTATGTCGTCGGTCGAAAGTTTTTCAAGCCGAACAATTTTCACGCGGCTGAGGAGCGCGGCATTGACTTCAAAGAACGGATTTTCGGTCGTCGCGCCGATTAAAATTATTCTTCCGTCCTCGACGTAAGGCAAAAGAAAATCTTGCTGACCTTTGTTGAAACGATGAATTTCGTCAATAAAAAGAATCGTCCGCCGCCGATAAAATTTGCGTTGCTCTTGAGCCCCTTTGACTATCCCGCGCAGTTCGGCAATTCCCGACAATGCCGCATTGACTTTGACGAAATTACTTTCGGTCGTGTTCGCTATGATTTTTGCGAGCGTCGTTTTACCTGTGCCGGGTGCCCCGAAAAAAATTAAAGACGGCGTTTGACCTTCGGCAATCATCTTGCCGAGTGCGCCGCGTAAAATTTTTTCTTGTCCCGCGAAGTCCGATAAAGTTTGCGGGCGCATTCTTTCGGCAAGCGGTTGATATTTTTTGTCGTCATTAACACTGCTGAATAAATCCATTTGCCCTCCTAAAATTTTTCTTGACAATGAAGTTTTCAACGAATATATTTTTTTCCAATCAACACATCAGTGATAAAAGATATTCGCGCTACGTTGACAACGCAAAAATTCTATACAAAAAGACTTCTTGAGGTGGAAGATTTCGTCCGAACCACACGCCGACGGTACTGACAAAACTTTAAGCTTGAGAGATGCGGGAGTTAAGCCACGCCCGCCAAGAAGTTATTAACGCTTTCGGGCGTAATTTTTTTTTGTCTAAAAATCTCCCGTCGAACCGAATCGCCCGCGCCTTTGCTCTCCGACGCCGATTTTATCTCCGTCGATTGTCAAATACTTTTGGAAAATGCCCTGCGCAATCCTCATGCCGCGTTTAATTTCAAATTCTCCGCTCAAACTCACGACGGGCAAAATTATATGTCCGCGATAATCCGCATCAATTACGGCGACACCGTTCGCCAAAGTCAAATTGTACTTGACGGCAAGACTGGAGCGCAAATAAATCAGCAAGACTTCATCGGCAGGAAAAAAGGCCTTAAGACCCGTCGGCACGAGCGAAATTTTTTTTTCCGTTACGCGAATATTTTCAGCTGCCTCCAAGTCGTAACCCGCACTGAAAGCAGTTTTGCGCGTCGGAAGATGAATTCCGTCGTATCCTTCGAGAATCTCAAAGCCTCGAATCATTTTATTTGCCTCGCCGAAAAGAAATTTTACTCTGCCTTAACCTCTGCTTTTTCCGCTTCAGGCGCAGCGGCTTCGACTGCCGGTTTTTCCGCAGGTTTTTCCTCCGGTCTTGCTCCGAGCGGTTTAGCCGGCGTGATTGTTGAAATCGCGTGCTTGAAAACCATCTGCTGGCGTCCCATTGCGTCGATTACGACCGTGAACTGGTCAAAGCCGCGAATCATGCCTTTAATCTGGAAACCGTTGACGAGATGGATTGTCACGGGGACATTTTCCTTGCGCGCCTGATTCAAGAAGTTTTCTTGCAGATTGATTGCTTTTGTTGCCATTTAAAAATCTCTCCTTTGCAAAGCTTTATATTTCTAACCATGTTATATATTTCATTCGCCGATACCAAGTGAACTGACGTTTGGCGAAATTTCTCGTGGCTTGAGCAACTTTTGAAATTGTTTCGTCGAGCGTCGCCCTTCCCTGAAGATATTCGACCGTTTCTTTATATCCTATACCGAGCATGGCTTGAGCCGTCGGACTGACTCCGTTTGCCAATAAATTTTTAACTTCGTCAATCAAACCGTCCGCGAACATTTTTTCCGTCCGTCGATTAATCCTGTCGTAAAGTTCATTGCGCTCGCCGGTCAAGCCGTAAATCAACGCCTCGTAAATCAATTCGCCTGTCTGCTTGTAGTGACTGGAGGTAGGAAACGGGAACCGGGAACCGGGAACCGGGGATTCGGATTTACTTGTTCCTTGTTCCTTATTCCTTGTTCCTAAAAAGTAACCTTCGACCAATGCTTGAATGTAAAGACCTGTACCGCCCGCTACGATTGGTATTTGCCCGCGCTGATTAAGTTCGGAAATTATCGGGCGTGCGCGTCTGACGAATTCCCCGACGCTGAATTTTTCTTCCGCGTCCAAAATATTTATCAGATGATGCGGCACGCGTTCCAATTCCGCTTGAGTCGGCTTGGCTGTCCCGACGTTGAAATTTTTGTAGACCGCCATTGAATCTGCCGAAATTATTTCCGTCTCGAATTTTTCTGCCAGCGTCAATGCCAATGAACTTTTGCCCGTCGAAGTTGCTCCCAAAATCACTACGAGTTTTTCTCGCGGCGAATTCGTCAAGTGCAATGATTTTATCGAATTCAAGATATTTGTCAAGCTAAATGGCGCGGCGTCGAAATTTTTTACTGTGCTCTTCATAGTTAGCAATTTTATCAGCGAAAATATTTTTTGTAAAGCCGTGATTGCCTTGACAATCATTCAAGCTTATGATAAATTTTCTTTGCTACTAGAAAACACTTATAAAATATTTCGAACGTATGTAACACAAACGAAGAACAACCCCGCACAGCTTGGGAAACTGCGCGGGGCTTCGTTTTTGCCTTAACCGCCGGGACAGCGATTATCCGGGGCAAGTGGAATGAAGGGGCTGCTACTTGAACCAACGATCGTAAATGTACATTCCGATGAGGAACGACGCAACGTTCGTGGCTATGTCCGTGAATATTTCGAACATAATGTAACACCTCCTTTCCGTTAGCGTATGCCACGTGAAAGGGAAGTAGCATCATTGAGCTACTCCCGCCTGCGGGAGATTCATGAGAAGTTTAACTTATTCTCAAAGGTCTAGCCCTAAGACCCACACACAGTCGCTCAAAATTGAGGTTCTGCTTGCTTTTAATTATTTCGCACTACTTTTCAGAGACAAAACTTCAGGAGGGATAGTGCTCCCTCGAAAACGATTCTATTTCAAATCGTTGGTCGTAATTACACTTTTTTAACGTGGTAGTCCTCCACAGTTGCAAATATATCTTTTCAGGTTTACAAAGTCAAGTTGCGATTCTTATTATTCTCGCCGTTTTTGGATAGAATTATATCAGAAAAATTTATAAGGATAAACGAGGTGGAAAAATTCTTTGACAAATTGATTGAACTTTTGAAGCGCGACGAAAGATTTTTTGCCGACGACGGCGATTATAAAATTTGGGATTTGAGATTCTTCAACCGAAAAAATTTGCAAAACTTTGATTCGGAGTTCCGAACATTGCTGAAAATTGACCGTTAAAAAAAAATCAGACCGCCCGTTAAATTGAGCGGTCTTTTTTGTCGGTAGAAATATTTTATTTAAGTTCGATTGATTGTCCCGGCTTGACGATGTGAACTTTTGCGAATTCGACGAGCTTAACCAAGTCTTCGGCATTCTGCTTGATGATGTCCCAAGTGTCGTAGTGCAGAGGAATTACATTTGCCGCGTCGAGGAAAGTCACAGCTTTTGCCGCGTCAATGGGGTCCATGGTGTAATGACCGCCAATCGGCAAAATCGCATAGTCAATCTTGTCGCGTTCGCCGATGAGTTTCATGTCGGAGAAAAGTGCCGTGTCGCCCGCGAAGTAAATAATTTTCCCGCCGACGCCGATAACGTAGCCGCAAGCAATGCCGCCGCCTATTCCGGAGGAGTGGAGCGCGGGAACCATTCTTATGAACCCGAATTCCGTTTTCACGGTGCCGCCCAAATTCATGCCGATAGTTTTGACGCGTTGCCCGCCGAAGTCCATAATTTCCGGAATGCCGACAACAGTCGCGTCCGTCCTTACCGCTATGTTCGGAGCGTCGCCGATGTGGTCGCCGTGCGCATGCGTCACCAAAATATAATCCGCCTCAACGTCCTTTTCGCTGATTGACGCCTGCGGGTTGCCCGTCAAGAACGGGTCGACGAGAATTTTGGTTGTTCCGTCGTCGAGTTGAAAACACGCGTGACCGTAATAATTGTAAGTCAACAAATTAATTCGCCTCCGTCCAAAATATTTTCGTGTTTATTCTGCGCGACAGACGATAATCCCTGCAACGAAAAGAGTCTCGGATGTTTTGTTCCGAGACTCTTTTATTTATTCGATTAATTGCCTCAATCAGTTGCGCTAAATTTTTTGTACGTGTAGACTTACTTGCTCTACTTATCAGAGATTTCAAATATCTTTTAAAGGATACAAAAAATTTTTCCCGCCGTCAACATTCCGGAAAACTTTACTTTGACCGCAGTTGGTGTATAATTTTAGGAACAAGGAAATAGGAACAAGTTCAAAAATTTTGTCCCTTGTCCCTTATCTCTAACAAAGGAGAGCGGTGCCCTTGATCACTGTAGAAAATACAAAACTAAAACCATATTTATCACCGCTGAACGTTTGGGCATTGTCATTCGGTTGCGCGGTCGGGTGGGGTTCATTCGTCATGCCCGGCACGACTTTTTTGCCGATAGCCGGACCTATCGGAACTGCGCTCGGCATGGCGGTCGGCGGAATCATCATGCTGATTATCGGCTACAATTATCATTTCATGATGAACAAATATCCCGACGCCGGCGGCACTTATTCCTACGCGAAAAAAACTCTCGGCTACGACCACGGATTTTTGAGTTCGTGGTTTCTGATTCTTGTTTACATTGCAATTACTTGGGCGAACGCGACTGCGCTCCCGATTATCTTTAGAAATTTTCTCGGCGATACTTTTCAATTCGGCTTTCATTACACAATCGCGGGCTTTGATATTTATTTCGGCGAGGCTCTGTTGAGTTTGGGTGCGCTGTGGATTTTCGGAGCCGTTTGCATGTACGGCGGAAAATTGGCGGCGTGGGTTCAAACAATTTCTGCAATAATTTTATTCGGCGGAGTGTTAATCGGTATCGGTGCGGTCGTGGCGAGCGGCGTAAATATTTTTGATTTTAAACCTGCTTTCCCGCCCGACGGCAACGATTCATTTGCGGCGGTCTTCGGAATTGTCGTTTTGGCTCCTTGGGCGTTCGCGGGCTTTGAATCCGTTTCGCAATCGGCGGAGGGTTTCAAGTTCTCCGTCAAGAAAACTTTCGCGATTTTATTTTGCGCAGTCGTTGCGGCGGCTTTGGCTTACACTTTCCTTGCACTGCTTGCCATATCGCATTTACCGACGGGCTGCTCAAATTGGGCGGAATACATTAAAAATCTCGACCACTTCGAAGGACTTGCGGGCTTGCCGACTTTTTATTCCGTCCATTTCTTTTTGGGCAAGACGGGCTTGGTGATTTTGGCTGTAACTTGCATGTGCGGTGTCATAACCGGTCTTGTCGGAAATTATATCGCGGCGAGCCGTTTGATTTTTGCGCTGACTCGTGATGATTTACTGCCCGAATGGTTCGGCAAACTCAATGAAAATCGCACGCCCCGCAATGCCGTACTTTTTATAATGCTGTTGTCTTTGCCGATACCTTTTCTCGGACGCACGGCGATTGCTTGGATTGTCGACGTCAACACAATCGGCGCGACAATCGATTACACTTATACTTCACTCGTCACGATAATCACTGCGCGGCAAATGGCAAAAGGACTTCCGCAAATCACCGGAACAATCGGCTTGGTCGTGTCGCTGATTTTCTTCCTGTACTTCATGGTTCCGAATGTTTGGACTGTCGCCGCAATGACGACCGAAAGTTATCTGATTCTGATTCTGTGGAGTATTTTGGGCTTTGTCTTCTTCCGATATATTTTCCAGCGCGATTACGGGCAACGACGTTTCGGCAAGTCGACAATCTCTTGGATAGCGTTGCTGTTTTTAATTTTCTTTACGTCAATGCTTTGGGTGCGCGAGGCGACCAGCGACGCCGCTCAAACTGTTTTGGGCAACTTGCGGGAATATTACACCGAGGAACTTAAAGAACACGGCGTTCCGCCCACCCCGACCGAAAAAGCAGATTCGGAATATTATCTCGAAAGTCAAATGAAAATCGTCAGCAATTCTTTGACGCATCATAATTTAATGCAAATGGCTTTGATAACGATTGCGCTGTTTATCATGTTCAATATTTATAATTTGATGATGCGGCGCGAAAAAAATATGGAACGGGAAAAATTTCAAGCTGAACAAAGCAATAAGGCAAAGTCAACTTTCCTGTCGAACATGAGCCACGATATTCGTACGCCCATGAACGCGATTATCGGATACACGAATTTAATTAAGAAGGAACCCGGACTTCCGAAGAAAACCAAAGATTACTTGGACAAGATTGAAGCGTCGAATAATCACCTGCTCGCGCTGATTAATGATATTCTGGACATGAGCAGGATTGAGAGCGGCAAAATGGAACTCGACCCGCAAAAGGCGAACATCGTCAAAGCTTTGGGCGAAGTCAAAGATTTATTCGCGACGCAGATGGAGACTAAGGGCTTGAAATTCGCGGTCAACATCGAACACGTCATGAACAAAATCGTAATGTGCGACACGCCTCGCCTTAACCGAGTGCTTTTAAATCTTATCAGCAATGCTTTTAAATTTACGCCCGTCGGCGGAAGTGTCACGGTGACTTTAAGGCAAGTCGGCGGCAATGACGAAAAAGGCTCCTACGAATTGCGCGTTAAAGATACGGGCATGGGCATGACGCCCGAATTTGCCAAAAAAGTTTTCGCCGCCTACGAACGCGACCGCACCGTCAGCAACATTCAAGGCACGGGTCTCGGCATGTCAATCACCAAAAGTATCGTCGAGCTTATGGGCGGGACAATCGACGTTGAAACCGAACTCGGCAAGGGCACCGAATTTATCGTCCGCGTTGACTTCCCGATTGTCGACGAACCCGAAGAAATTGAAACGGAAGAAAAATCCGACGCCGCACAGGAAATTGACTTCAGCAAGATAAAATTGTTGTTGGTCGAAGATAACGAGGTCAACCGCGAAATTGCGTCGCTGATTTTGTCGGAATTCGGATTCGGTTTGGATACGGCGGAGAACGGGAAAATTGCTTACGAAAAAGTTGCGGCGTCCAAGCCCGGCGATTTTGACGCGGTGTTAATGGATGTTCAAATGCCGGTCATGAACGGCTACGAAGCTACGAAAAAAATCCGCGAACTTTCCGATAAAAAACTTGCGCAAATTCCGATAATCGCAATGACGGCGAACGCATTTACCGAAGACATTCAAGCTGCCAAAGATGCGGGCATGAACAGCCACATTGCCAAGCCGCTTGATATTCAAAAGATGATTGAAACTTTAACGGAGGTCTTGAAGAATTAGGAATTTGAAATTAGGAATGGGGAATGAGGAATGAAAAAATTTTTTGCTGTACTGATGATTTTTATGCTCGCGTTGTGTACCGGTTGCGGCGGTGAAAAAGTCATCCCTTACAAATCTTTGACGCACGAAGAGGCAATCAAAATGATAGGCGAAAAACCCGACGTGATTGTTTTGGACGTTCGTACTGCCGACGAGTTTGAAAAGAAACATATTCCAAGCGCAATTTCTGTTCCGCTTGAGGAATTGCGCAACGGGAATTTTTCTTCCATACCCGACAAAAATCAAACGATTTTGCTTTACTGCTGGACAGGTCGTCGCGCACAAGATTCGGCTCAAATTCTCGTCAATAAAGGTTACAAGAATGTTTACGAGTTCGGCGGAATTTCTGATTGGAAAGGACCCATTGTCGAGACGGACACTTTCAAACAAATAACTCAAGAAGAGGCAATGGCAATGTTGGCGGAAGACCCCAACGCAAAACTTTTGGATTGTCGTTTCCCGAAAGATTACGAGGCAAGACATATTCCGGGAGCCATTCATTTTCCGCTTGAAGCCGCAGTGGCAGAAAATTTCGAGAAGATACCCGACAAGAACGCGCCGCTTATCACCTACTGTGGAGACGGCAATCGCGGGCGATTGACTGCAAAAGTTCTCGCCGAAAACGGTTACACGAATGTTTACACAATGGGCGGCATTATCGATTGGAAAGGTCCCGTTGAGGGCACAGAGGTAAATAATTAGGAGTTAGAAGTTAGGAATTAAAAAAGCGGCGGGAAATTATCTCGTCGCTTTTTTATTTATGATTCTTTGTCCACAGCTCTGAGGACAGCGTCGTCAAGTTTCCGTTGCTTTAAAAGCGGATTTCGGACAAAGCTGACTGCAAACGCCGCAACCGACGCATTGAGTTTGGTCAACGACCGCCTTGCCGTCCTTCATTGAAATGGCAGGGCAACCGATTTTCATGCACGACTTGCAACCGATACATTTATCCGAATCAACTTTAAGCGGCGGTTTATGCTTGACGGTCTTCAAAAGTGCACAAGGTCTGCGCGAAATAATTACGCTCGGTTCGGCGGCGGCAAGTTCTTCTTTAATCACGGCGTCGCATTCCTTGAGGTTGTACGGGTCGACAACGCGCACGCGATTAATTCCCATTGCCTTGCACAACGATTCCAAATCAATTTTGCCGGCAGGGTCGCCCTTAATGTTCAAGCCCGTCGACGGATTCTGTTGATGTCCCGTCATGCCCGTTATCGAATTGTCCAAAATTATCACGGTCGAGTTTGATTGATTGTAAGCGACGTTAGCCAAGCCCGTCATGCCCGAATGCATAAAAGTCGAGTCGCCGATAACCGCAACGGTTTTGCCCTCACTTTGACTGCCGAGCATTTTATTAAAGCCGTGAGTTGCACCGATACTCGCGCCCATGCAAAGCGTCAATTCAATCGTACTGAGCGGCGGCACTGCTCCGAGTGTGTAGCAGCCGATGTCGCCGAGGACTGTGCATTTGCGTTTCTTGAGCGAATAAAATAATCCGCGATGTGGACAGCCAGCGCACATGACAGGCGGTCGCGCAGGACAATTAGGAATTAGGAATGAGGAATGAGGAATTTTTTGTCCAAAAGCCTCTGCAATCATATTTTGGCTGAATTCGTCGATTCGCGGCAAAAGTTCCGAACCTTCGACGGCAAGCCCCAGCGATTTTACATGCGTTTCAATCACGGGGTCAAGTTCCTCAACCACGACCAGCCGCTTGACTTTAGCCGCAAAATTTTTTATCAGCTCGACGGGCAACGGATTTATCATGCCGAGTTTCAAAACGCTCGCGCTTTCGCCGAAAACTTCTTTGACGTATTGATAGCAAGTCGACGAAGTGATTATCCCCAATTCGTCAGTAAAAAATTCCACGCGATTAATCGGAGTCGTTTCCGCGTATTCAATCAGCTTGCGCGTGCGCTCTTCAACAATCGGGTGACGACGTTTGGCATTGCCGGGCATCATGACATATTTGCCGATATTTTTTTCGTAGGGCTTGGAATATTCGACACGCTCTCCCGTTTCGACGACCGATTGACTGTGCGCAACACGCGTGCACATTTTAATTATAACGGGCGTGTCGAATTGCTCGGAAATTTCATAGGCGAGTTTTGCGAAGTTCAAAGCCTCGGCGGAATCACTCGGCTCAAGCATGGGAACTTTGGCGGCTATCGCGTAGTGGCGACTGTCCTGCTCGTTTTGCGAAGAATGCATACCGGCATCATCTGCCACGACTGCGACCAAACCTGCGTTGACGCCCGTATAACTCAACGTGAACAACGGGTCAGCCGCGACGTTTAAGCCGACGTGTTTTTGACCGCAGAACGCTCGACGACCTGCCAACGACGCTCCGAACGCCGATTCCATTGCAACTTTTTCATTGGGTGCCCATTCGCAATAAATATCGTCGAACTTTACAGCCTCCTCGGTTATCTCGGTCGAAGGCGTGCCGGGGTAACTCGAAACGAATTTTACGCCGACTTCCCACAATCCGCGAGCCAACGCTTTGTTGCCCAACATTAATTCTTTCATTAAAGAATCCCCTCTTATTTTTAAACTTAACGCTTGATTCATTTTCATTGTAGCACAGACTTTTTTTGCTTACAATGTAAATTTCATTTGAACAGCTCGATTAACTGCTTGCCGATTAAAATAACAGTCATGCCGATAAAAAGCGGGCGGACATAAGCCGCACCTTTAGTAATTGCCATTTTCGCGCCGCAAGCCGCACCCAAAATCATTCCGAGACCCATTGGAATCGCGTAGGAATAATTCACAAGTCCCAAGCCGGCAAAAATAATCGCGGCGGCAAGATTGCTGGCAAAATTTGCAGCGCGGGCATTGGCGGCGGCCGTCAAAAATCCGTAGCCCATCATCAAATACATAAACAACATAAACGAACCCGTGCCCGGTCCGAAAAATCCGTCGTAAAAGCCGAGCACCAAAATTAAAATCAAACCGAGCAAATAATTTTTATGGGAGATGTGAACAGATTTTTTATCCGCGCCCCAATTTTTTTTCGCCACGGAATAAATCGCAATGACAATCAGCATGACGACGACGAGCGGTCTCAAAAAATCGGGCGGAATTTCTCTGACGACGAACACGCCGATAACCGAACCGATAAACGACAGCGGGAACATCACGCGCATAATTTTTTTGTCAATCGTGCCCGAACGCCAGTATGTAAGAAAACCCGCGAACGCTCCCATACATGAAGCGAGTTTATTTGTGCCGAGGACGTTGAGCATGGGCAAGCCCGCCCACATCAAAGTTGGAACGGAAATTAATCCGCCGCCGCCGACTACAGAATCGATAAAAGCCGCGACGAATCCCATGCACGCCATTGCTGCCATAACTGCAAAATCTAAAGTTTCCATTCCTAATTCCTCATTCCTTATTCCTGTCCGGGGATTAGGAGTTAGGGAAGACAAAACTCTAAATCCTAACTCCTAAATCCTAACTCCTCAAGTAGCCCACTTCATCAAAAGTGATTCTTCTTCTTCCGGACTCAGTTCGCCGCCTTGCAGCATTTTTTGAGCCACGTCCTGCGCTTTGGCGAAAAGTTCAACAAAATTCTCGTCGTAAATCTGATTAATTTCTTTGAAAAGATTTTCCGCGTCATCGAAGGAACTTTGTTGTAAATTATTTGTGGTGCGGCGGTCGCAAATCATTCCGATTGCCAAAAGACAAACGCTGATTTCGACGTTGTTCAAATTCCGCGAACGAATCACCTTGCACAAGTCGGAAACAATTTGCTCGCGCTTGATTGAAGAATTCGTTGGGCGTCCGTCGATTTTAAAAGCTACTCCGAGTGCGTGCGCCGAAATTTGAATCGCGGAAGTAGGCAAGCCCGACAAAACTTTATTGCAATCTTTTTTGAACTCGTAGTAAATCCAATCGACTTCGGTTTTCGTAATCGCGTGCGTGTAAAGATTCGCCATGCGGAATTTTTCGTTGTTGTGCAGATTGACGAGCAAAGCAATATCATTTTCGTCGCCGCACATCGACAAAGTATAAATGCATTGAATTTTTGTATTCATCTTTAAGCCCCTGCCGAGAGTCAAGCCGGGGTTGTAAAGTTCTTCGTCGAGCTGATAAAGACAAAGGCGCGCCAAGCGTCTTTTTTGTTGAGCAGTCCAATTCGCGCCGATTTTCCTGGCGATAATCACGCAACGCAGTTTAAAAGATTCTTCGCGGGAATTTTTAACATCGTCGAGCATTTGCAGGAGCGGTTCGGCAAATTCTTTGTGATTGGTCGCGGAAATAATCGTGTTCACATTTAATTTCAACGTCGCGGAAAATTTAACGTTGTCATCTTTACTTCTGCGGCGGAATGCATCATCGACATTGCGGCACAGCGAACGGATTGTATTGAGTTGCGAGCGCGGATTAACTTTTCCGCCGAAACGCGCGATTAATTTTGTCTTGGGACCTTTTTCGACACCCGTCGCGATAGAAATTTCGGTCGTGCCGTGGTCGAGCAATTCAAACCCGCGTTCGTCGCGACAAGTGGCGGCGTCCATGCGAATAATTTTATCCTCGTCCATAAAAATGCTGAACGTAATAAAATTATCGCCCGTCATGCGCGAATATCTTTCCGGGAATTCGATATTGCCCTTTGCGATAATTTTATAAGAACCGTCGGCTTCTGCGCGGGCAATCGGAACGCTGATAACATTTTTACCCGGCGGAAGTCGAAAGCCCGTAAATCTCTGCGAAGTGTAAGGCAATTCTTTTCCGGCAGGAATAATTTCTTCGTAATTGCCGCCGAAGGTCACCAGATAAAAACTTTCGTTGAGGATGTTGCTGCCGAAAACTACGCCGATTGAACGGTCGGCAGCCGTGATATTGCGATTGCTTGAAGAAGTTTTATTAAGAGTTGAAATTGAATTTGAGCGGGCGACTTGTTGAACGAGCGGAAGATTTTCTGTCGGCAATTCGTTTTTGAGTTCGTCGGCAAGTTCTCTGTCGTATTTGTGCAAAAAATAATGATAGACGGCGGCACCGCGAGCAACAGCTTGGTCGGGGTCAAGCGCAACAATCGGTTCAAAGCCGAAAAATTTCCTCAGCCGATTGATAACCATATAAAATCTGGACATGCCGCCATTCATAATCACGGCGTCGACCTTAACATCATTTCCGAGCTTTGCGGAGGCTTTATTGAGCACGTCGAGAATCGGCAGGATAATATTTTTCTGACTGCCGAATTTTTCTGCGACGGCGGGCAAATTTTTATAATCGTTAAAAGTAAGTTCGTCGCCCATGAAATTTTTCCAAATCTCTTCGAGCTGCGGAATACTGAAACTGTCGCTGTAAGCATAGCCGGTCGTGCCGATATTGCCGCCGATGGGAAAATCTTCTTCTTCGTCCCACCAGCCGGAATTATCGCCGCCGAATGCGTCACTTTTCTGCGCACTGACTTCCAACTTTAAATTTTCCGCGTAATTTAAAAGTTGACTCATTACGCCTTTTTCCTCGTGACGAATTTTTTGAGCAATATCGGGGTGCGCGGCGTATTGATTCAAATAATTTCGGAACATTGCCTTTGCCAAACACAAATCAAAATCATCGCCGCCCAAAAGTGTGTAGCGATTGGTCGCAATGTCCTGAACTTTTAAAATTTCGGGCGCGTCGAGTCGTCGGGAAATTTCGTGCAAAGTAATATCGAGAGTGCCGCCGCCCAAATCGAAAACCATTACATTTTTCTTCGAGCTTAAGTCCAAAATTTTATCGGCAATTTCTCCGTTGCGAACTTGATTAATAAAATCGTAAATGACGGCGCGCGGTTCGGACAATAAAATTTGTCTCGGCGAGCCGTCCGCCTTTCTGATTTTTATTCCCGCCAGTTCTGCGGCCTTTAAAGTGGCTTGTCGCATTATGAAATCAAAATTCGCAGGCACCGTGATAACTGCGTCGTCGATTTTCTCCAGGTGATAAATTTTGGCGGCATTTCTCAACATGTGCTCCAAAATTCTTGAAGAAACTTGCGCGGGGGTTTTATCGTGAATATTCGACGATAAACCTTCGGCAAAAGCATTTCCCATCTGACTTTTGATTGACTTGGCGACGAGATATGGGCGCAGAGGATACCTGCCCTTAGCAAAATCGCCGACAATCGGCTGATAATTTTTTTCGTCGTTGTAGTAAACACAGCTCGGCAAAATCGGACTTTTCTTTAGCGTGAACTTTGCACCCGCGCCGGCATTATACATGTCAACGGCTCTGTCCAAGTCAACAACTTTGCTTACGATATTTCCGTTCGGGCGGATATTCACCGTCGCCAAAACGGAATTGGTCGTGCCCAAATCAATTCCGACGCACAAATCGTTGTGCTCTTCTCCGTTAATCAACATAAAAAAAATCTCCTTTCAGTCGATTTTTTAGGGACTAGGAACAAGGAACCAGGAACAAGTTTTTTCCCTAATCACTAATCACTAATCGCTAACCACTTCTTTAAGTCGGGGGCGCGAAATTTGAACATCTTTATTTTTATAGAACCAACCGGGCGAGAGAACTTTGACTTCTTTGACCTCGGTGGTGTTGAGGAAGGGCGAGCCTTCGTAATCGCAACTTTCAACTTCGTCGAGGCGCATTTTTTGAACGGAGCCGGGTTTCATAATCGGATTAATTTCGCTGTCACGAATAAACTGCGCGAACCGTTCAATCAAAATGAACAAGCCGCCGATTTCGGGCGGGAGCTGAATATTTTTTTTGCGCAGTTGGCGGACGCCGTTTCTTGCGTTCAAAACTTCGTCGAGAATGCAACCGTATTTTTCCGAGTTGAGTCGCGAGAAAAATTCAATCAAATCATCTTGGTGGCTTTGTTTGATTCGGGTGTCGAATTCGTCTTGCAAATCTTTAAGCAACATATCGGAACGATTAAGCATATTTTCGAGGAGTTCAATTTTATCTTGCTGCGAATCTTTTTTATCGCCCTTGGAATTATTTTTGGACTTGGAGCAAATATTTCTGAGAAAATCGCTGGCGTCGCCGAGGAAATGTTTCATGTAGACATTGCCGAATTTTTCTATGGTCTCCGCGTCGTTGCCGCTGTCGAGTTCGGGAAATTTTACGTAAAGCATGAGGCAGGCAATGCGCTCCTGAATTTTGTAGCGTTCGTCGTCGCGAGTGTAAATAATTTTGTTGCGCAAGGTGATGAATTCGTCGAAATCTTTTTGCTTGCGAGATTCGAGAGCTTTTCCGAAGGCAGCGATAATTTCTTCCGCCCAATCAATCAGTTCGCCGCGCTTAACCTGATAGCTCAAGCGATTTGCCTTGAGCAGGCGGATAACTTCTTCGTTGTCGAGATTCATTTTATATTTGGCGTTCATTTCGTCGGCGCATTGACGGGGCGTGAGAGCTCTGTCGGCACAAAAAAGTTTGATAATACGATTGTCGAGAATGTATTCAGCATAAGCGGCGGCGGAAAGATTTTTGCTTTTGCGTTCGATTGCCTTATGCAAATTTTCGATGATTCTTTTAATAATCGGGTCGGCGATATTAATCATAATAAATATTCCTCCTCAACTTTTAAAAAGTTGCCAAATAGCGGACGCGCCGAATCGTTGCGATAATTTTAACGTAGACGCCGCGCCGGAACGCAACGCTGCGCATTGCTAGCTTCATAATTTTTTACAGTTCAAAGGGTACGCCTTTCGTCGGGAAGATAAAACTCGTTCTTGAATCGGGGTCGTTGATTAAAACTTGTTCGAGTGTCGTGCCTGCGTGAAAAATTTTATCGGGCGGGCTGTGAACGACCACACAAGTTTTCGGATTAATTTTTCGGACAAATTCAACCGTCGCGGCAAAATCATCATGCAACGAAAAATCTCCGTTCAAAATTTCCAAGCCCGAATGCGCAGGCGGCGGCATTGTCGATAAAAATACGCAAGGTGCTCGCGGAAATGCACTTAACGGATGATTTTGTTCGCGCATTATCGGTATGTGCAGATTTTCAAAGCGGTGGACGATTTTCATGACGCGTTCGTCGATAAAAATTTCGGCTTGCGGCAGAAACTCATTTATCAGCGTAATCAGTTCGACGCCCTTGCTTATCTGTGTGACTTGACAATAAACCGATTTGCCTCGTCGCAGCGCGTAATAAATTTTCCGCAGAATTTTTTTCAGAGCAGAATCGCTGTCGCCGAATCGTCGATAATTCGGATGTCGCGCGTGCAAGCCGCACAAAATTAAAATATCAATCTTAACGTCGGGCAAAAGTGCCGCGTCGACCAATCGCGTCGGGAATGTCGAATAATCGCCCGTGTACAAAATATTTTTCCCGCGAAAATTTATCAACGTCATCATTGCGCCGGGGATATGTCCCGCTTGATGAAAACTTACTTTGAGATTCGGCAGAGGAATTTGTTGCAGGAAGGCGACTGACGAAATATTTTTTTCTATCGAGTCGAATCTCTCTTCCAACTGCGCGGATAAAATTTCTCGCGTCAAATCCGTCATGTAAACGGCGGCGCGTTCGTTCAAATCCAAAAAATCCGGCAAGGCGGCGGCGTGGTCAAGATGCGCGTGCGATAAAAATATTTGCGACACTTGATGAAAATCCTGGAGGTAAGGTGTCTGCAACAGCGCATTAAAATTCGGCGTGAATTTTATTCCGCGTGTCGAGCCGCAACCGCAATCAAGCAAAAGATTATTTTCGCCGAGCTTGAGGAAGTAGCAACTTGCCCCGACTTCCTGCGCTCCGCCAAGCGGCATGAAAATTATTTTCCCGCTCCTCACTTTTAACACCTCCGCCGATATGATAGCAAAAAAAGTTTCGACACGCAAAAAAACTTATGATATAATCACAAAAAAATTTTGGAGAGTGATTGAAATGTTTGGAATCGGCGTGCCCGAACTCATTTTAATTTTGATAATCGGTTTGGTCGTCTTTGGTCCCGGCAAATTGCCCGGCGTCGGTAAAGCTCTCGGACAAAGTATCAAAGAATTCAAGCAGGCAAATTCCGATGATGATAAAACTGTCGACGTAACCGAGCAAAAGAAACTTGACGCCGCCAAGATTGACTCCGATAAAAAATGACTGAGCCTGAAAAAAAATCCGCGCAAGACGAAGTTCCCGCCGATGACGATGGCACCATGTCTTTAACGGCACATTTGGAAGAACTTCGCTCGCGCATCATAAAATCCTTGCTCGCGATTGCTTTCGGCAGTTGCGTTGCTTATATTTTCCTCGACGAGATTACGCATTTGCTGACGTTGCCCGTCGGCAAACTTTATTACATGAAACCCGGCGAGGCTTTTTTTACTTATCTGAAAATCGATGTGGCGGCGGGATTTTTAATCGCCCTGCCGATAATTTTTTATCACGCGTGGAGATTTTTTTTGCCCGCGATGACCAGAAACGAACGCGCTGTTTTGGGAATACTCGTGCCGGCGTCGGTCGCATTATTTTTTACGGGGCTGGCGTTCTCGTTTTTCCTAATCTTGCCGACCGCGCTGAAATTTTTTATGGGTTTCGGCGAGGAATCGGAAAATCTTCAAACGTTGTTTTCATTCGGCAGCTACTTCGAGTTCGTGATTTTATTTTTGTTGCCGTTCGGATTCGTGTTCGAGTTGCCGCTGATTATAATCGTCTTGGGCAAGCTCGGAATTTTAACGAGTGAAAAGCTCGGCAAGTATCGCCGCTACGTATTTTTCTTTTCGTTCGTAGTCGGTGCGTTGGTCACTTCGCCCGACGTGATAACTCAAGTTGCCGTGGCAATCCCCGTGATTTTATTGTACGAAGTCGGTTATTTGGTCGTGAAATATATTTTAAGGAGATGACGCTTTGGCTTATAAAGATTTGCGCGAATTCATTGCCGAGCTGGAGAAAAGAAATTTGCTTAAGCGGATAAAAATTCCCGTCGACGCCGAACTTGAGATAACCGAGATAACCGACCGCGTTTCCAAATTCAAAGACAGTCGCAACGTCGCATTGCTGTTTGAAAATGTTCGCGGCTACGATATGCCCGTTTTGATGAATGCGTTCGGAAGTTATGAGCGCATGGCTCTTGCTTTGGGCGTGGAAAAATTGGACGACGCGGCGGACGATATTCGCGAGATTATGAAATTGCCTTACCTGTCGTTTAAAAATCGCTCGAATATTTTTTCAATCGTGTCGACCGCGCACAAGGCGATTAATTTTCCAAAGTACGTCAAAAATGCTCCGTGCCAAGAAGTCGTAGAAGTCAATCCGTCGCTGGATAAAATTCCGATTTTAAAATGCTGGCCGAATGACGGCGGAGCTTTTGTGACTTTGCCGTTGGTCTTCACTAAAAATCCCGCGACGGGTAAACGCAATGTCGGCATGTATCGTTTGCAAAAATACGACGCCCGCACGACCGGTATGCATTGGCACATTCACAAGAACGGCGCAGAAAATTTCCGCGACGCAAAAACTTTGGGCGCAAATAAAATCGAGGCGGCGGTTGCAATCGGCACCGACCCCGTCGTCACATACGCCGCGACTGCTCCCTTGCCGCGTGACGTCGACGAAATGGTTTTCGCAGGTTTCTTAAGAAAAAAATCCGTCGAGCTGACCAAATGCAAGACCGTCGATTTGGAAGTTCCCGCGACCGCCGAAATTATTTTGGAAGGTTACGTTTCGACAGATGAACTCCGCCGCGAAGGTCCTTTCGGCGACCACACCGGCTATTATTCGTTGGCGGACGATTATCCCGTTTTCCACGTCACTTGCATTACGCACAGAAAAAATCCGATTTACTTCGCGACCGTCGTGGGCAAGCCGCCCATGGAAGATTGCTACATGGCGAAGGCGACCGAAAGAATTTTCCTTCCGCTCCTTCAGCAGCTCTTGCCCGAAATTATCGATATAAACATGCCGCTCGAAGGCGTCTTTCATGACTGCGTTATCGTCTCGATAAAAAAACAATTCCCCATGCACGCCCGCAAAGTTATGCACGCGCTTTGGGGTTTGGGGCAGATGATGAACGTCAAGATGATTGTCGTCGTCGATTCGCATGTCGACGTTCAAAACTTGAGCGAAGTGGCCTGGAGAGTTTTTAACAACATTGACGCCGAACACGATTTGGAAATTGTTCACGGGCCGCTCGACGTGCTCGACCACTCGTCGCCGTATGCGAAATGGGGCGCGAAACTCGGCATCGACGCGACGAAAACTTGGGCGGAAGAAGGTCACGCGCGCGAATGGCCGGATGAAATCGAAATGTCGGCGGAGGT
>JAFSOQ010000078.1 GCA_017446845.1 Selenomonadaceae bacterium
CTTAATCACTCTCGGCGACTTAGCAAAGACTACGAGCTGACGATTGCTTCTGCCGAGACCTTGATTAAGATTTCTCATATTCACACTTTGCTTAATCGTTTATGAACACTAATTCTAAGGACTCATATTCCATGATTTTACCACCTTGTCAAAAAGTTTCGATTTTGATAACCGCTGTGAGTTACCTTATCAAAAACTGCTGATTTTGACAAGGTGGAAAGATTTTTACTAAATGATTACCAATAGTTTTCGCGTCATCATAGGAATTTTCTTTTCCAAAGGTGATTCTGATTGTCCCGCGAATATAATCTTGCGGAACTTTTAGAGCTTGCAAGACGTGAGAAATTTTCGTTTGCTGCGAGTTGCAAGCTGAGCCGGTTGCTACGCAAATATTTTTTAAATCTAGGCGATGCATTAACGATTCGCCGTCGCAGTCTTTGAACGACAAACTTAAATGCCCCGGCAAACGATTTTCTCCGCCGTTCAAAATAAAATCGACGCCGTTGTTTTGCAAACATTCGAGCAAAATTTTTGCGCATGCAGAAAGTTTTTCGGCAGTCTGATTTATGTCTCTGCAATTTTTTTCGAGAACGAGAGCCATTGCGGCAATCGCAGGAACATTTTCGGTGCCGGCTCGCCGTGAAAATTCCTGTGAGCCGCCGTCGATGTAAGGCGAGATTTTTAGCCCGTCGCGAACGTAAAGAAAACCAATTCCCTTCGGAGCGTTGAACTTGTGCGCGGAGGCGGAGAGCATGTCCACGCCCAAAAGTTTCACGTCAATGGGAATGTGACCGACTGCTTGCACCGCGTCTGTGTGGAAAATTTTTCCTGACGCGTGCGCAATTTCCGCAAGCGATTTGACTGGCTGAATCGTGCCGACTTCATTGTTAGCCAGCATGACGGAAACAATTTTCGTCTGCGGCAAAATTTTTTTTTGCAAGTCGTTGGGATTAACCGTGCCGAATTTATCGACGGGCAACTTAGTTACACTGCAACCGAGATTTTCCATCGCCGCGCAAGAATTCAAAATTGCTTTGTGTTCAATGGCGGAAGTGATTATAATTCGGACATTCGTTTAAATGTGCGAGCACGGCGGATTTTATCGCCCAGTTATCGCTTTCAGTGCCGCCCGACGTAAAAATAATTTCCTTCGGCTCGGCATTAATGCACGCGGCGATTTTCTCCCGCGACTCGCGCAAAATTTTTTTCAACGGGCGCGAGAGTCTGTAAGTCGTAGAAGGATTCGCGAAAAAATTTTTCTGCAGGTCAGTCATCAAAGCCAGCGCGTCGTCGTCAATTTTGGTCGTCGCGACGTTATCGGCGTAGATTATTTTATTCAAAGAGTTTGCAGCCGTCATTTTTAAAGTCCTCAATCTTGTCTAAAATGTCTTGCGGCTCGACTTCCAAAAAATTCGCCAGACATTCAATGCAATAAAAATTCTTGGACTTCATGCCCAAGAGTTTTTTGTTTATGCCGATTTCGTTTTTGGTAAGCGGGCGTTTACCGCAAGCAATGCAACTGAAAATTTTCTTAGCCAATTAAATTACCTCGAACTTCGGAATAGTTTTGCCGGCGTACTCAATATCAAGTAGGACAAGTTGTTGTCGAATCGTCGCTCGCATTTGACAAGCACGTTCAAGGCAGTAACGGCTGAAAAGTTCTTTGTCGACCTCTTCAGCGCGACGGACGTTCGGGAAAAATAATTTCAAATACGCAGTTGCAATCCGTTTAATCGCGGCGGTATCTCGCGTGTCGGCTTTTTCGGGAACCTTAACAAGCCTGTCGACGATTGCTCGATAGCTGACGTCTTCGCGCATTTCGTGCAAGATTGAACAAAAATATTCGGAGTTCAAAGCCCAGCCGCAAATTTTCATATCATCATTCATGCGCGGAATATTCCAACCCTTGATAAAGCCGTGAAAGCGTTCAATCAGCGCAGACTCGTGAAAAACCATTGGCAGTTCGTCAAACATATTTGTTACGCCGTCCATATCCATAGTCGCCTTTGCTATGTTGCCACTTAAAATAACTCCGGCGTCGGCGTTATTTGAATGGTTGCCGACCGTGTAGACGCCATTTTCCAGAAACCCCTTCAAAGCGGCGCGAACTTCGTCAGTATCCTTGAAAGAAATCGTTTGCACTTCGTCAAGCGTCACGAAGTCATTATAGGCGACAAGCCCTTCTTGACGTTTCTGCATGTCATAAAACATTTTGGCGCGACTCATGATTCCGCCACTTGACAACCATCCAAAACGGCTGACTTGCCCGAAAACATAAGATTTTCCCGTCCCCTTTGGCGCAAGCTCAATCAGATTTAAACGCTTCTCGATGAAGGGCAAAAGCCGCGTCAACATTGTCAATTTCTCTTCTTCGTGCTCGTAACCCGCCGCGTTGTAATCAATCGCACCCAACAAAATTTGTAGCCACTCATCGAACGAAAAATTTTTCCGTGCGTCTTTATAAAAATCCAAGTCGATTTTATACGGGCAAAAATTTTTGAACTTCAATAGCCGAATTTTGCCAGGAATTTTCGGACGAGCATCATAATCGGGCGGACGATAACCCAACTCAATCATTCCCCAGACTTCGCGCCCGCCAACCAGTTCATCTTTGTAGAGATACCAAATATTGTCGTCAATCATAGTTTCCTTAGCCGCAAGCCCAAAGTCCGGTAGGGAAAACGACGCCGCGCCATTGGCAACGTCAATCTCAATGGAAATTTTCGCCAAAAGTTTTACGTGCTCATTTTCCATAACAATGCGGCTCTTAATCGCTTTCCAATCGTCTTTTTTCGGAATAAATCGCCGTATGAAATTGGAAAGTTCGTCTGCATCAAATTTGCCGTCGGCGTCCTCGAATCGTCGCAAAAGCCAATCGCGCATAAATGACGGCAAACTTAGCGCGGAGAAAAAATTGCTGTTCTTCAAATCTTTATAAACAACCATATCGGAGAAAATTTTTCTCAATCTATTTTCCATTGCTTGCCCTCGTCAATCAAAAAATTCAAAACCGTCATCAATTTCTTTAAGCGGTGCAGGATTTTTTTTCGCAGGAGAAATTTTAACTTCAACGTTTGCGCCTTGCAAGGTAAATTCAATCACGGGCACCAAAATTTCTTCTAACGTCGCGCCGCCATGAACTTCAATCGAAGACAATCGCCCGCCCGCAAATTTATCGTAATTCGCCAAAACCCAATAGCCGTTTTCCTCCGTCGCACAAGTCGGCTTTTCATCAAGCTCATTTATCGGGCAACAGCGTCCGGAGTGTTCGCCGTTAGAATTCATTTTGAATTTGTTTTCGCGCCCGAACATTACGGCAAGGCGGCTCGCTCCATGATCAGAAGTCAGAATAATTTTTTCGGCGTGGTGATTTGCCAAATCATTTTTAATTTCTCCAAGCGCATTATCGATAATTGCAAGTTCGTCGTCAATATAAGTCGGCGCAGAACATTTGCCACCATCGAAATTTTCGGACGTATGTTTCAGCTCGTCCAGTTGCTGATTTTTATCGAACTTATCGCCGCGCCAATCGTCATAGAAATTTTTATTCTGGAAAGTCAGCGTCGGCAAATTTGCACGCGCAATTTTTATCGCCGTTAAAAGTCCAAGTTGTATCGCACGCGCTTTAATATAGCTCAAAAACTCAACGCCGAGAGCATCTAACCAATAAAGTTTCGCCGTCGGGTCTGCGTCGTCCAAAATTTTTTGTCGCGTCTCGAATTTATTATACGGTCTTTGCGTCGCCAACTCCCGCACACGACTTTTAAAATTTTCATCGTCGACGTTGCAAAGCTTAATCTTTTTGTACTGCCGAAAATAATTCGTAATCTCCGCGTCGCCGAAATCGTAATCCGTCAAATAATCGCTCATCGCCGGATAATTTCGCTTCAATACGTCGGGGATTTTTTCTTTGCCCTGCGCGGCTTCAATCATTGCGCGACGCTCTTGGGCAGTATTATCCGTCAAATATTTTATGGCGTCTGGAAAAGTTTTCAGCCGCTCAAGATACTCGGCGAGATATGGCGACGTAATATTTTTGACGGCGGCTTTCCTCAGCGAATAAAATTCATCAAAAGTTTTTTCGTCCGCAACGTCAAGCAACGCGAAGAACAAATTTTTACAATACGCCTCGAAGTTTTCGGAACGAGTGAAGACAAAGCGCAAGTACGGATTAAAAATTTTATTCTTGAATCCCGCCGCGAAGCTACGCCAATGCTCCGGCGGATAGCCTTCGCAATTATCATCGGAAAAATATTCTTGCCACTGCCAATCGCTTAGCGCGTCGGGGGAAATGTTGAAATGCGGCTCCTGATTTTTAATCGCGTCGTAAAAATTATTTATTGCCGTGACGTTTTCTAGCGGCAAATTTGTCTGCACGGTCGCCGAAGTTTTGCCGCTCTCCATCAACTTTAGCAGTTCGGAAAAATTCTGGGCGTCAGTCGGAAAATTTAACGCGGGATTATACTTCACGACGGAAAAATTTACTTTACCTTCGATGCGGCAAATTTGATTCGTTCGAAATTTAAAATCTTCGTCGGCAAGACGCTCCAACAAGTTCGCAATGCCCCGACAGACGAAGATAACTTTCCGATTAAAGCTTTTGTCTTGCAATGCCCGCAAAATTTCTTCCTGCGCAGTGAAAAAAATATACTCGCCTAAG
>JAFSOQ010000079.1 GCA_017446845.1 Selenomonadaceae bacterium
GAGAAAATGTTTGGGTTATAGAACACCGGCAGAAGTATACTTTTCCACTATGTTGCACTTAGCTTGACTATTCAAGTGTCCAAAGAAAAGTAGCAAAAGAAAAGACCCCTCGCAGGGGCACAAAAAGTTTACACCTGTTCTGAGCCGCCTTGAAGACGCGCAGTTGGTGGCGCCGCAGTTTTACATCACGTAAAAACGCGGCGGAAGCCGTCATCCGTGACGGCTTCTAAATTCGCAAAGTTATTCACCGCGCTTGAACAAAATCTAATCGTTGGAGGCTTGTCCATGAAATTTTTTTCGCGACCGCTTTGAAAGCGGCGGAACAGCTGACGCGTCGGACGTTGTGAAAAATTTAAGATTATCGCCGCGCTCGAACAAAATCTAATCGTTGGAGGCTTGTCCATGAAATTTTTTTCGCGTATCAAAAAAGATATTCGCGTCATATTTGAGCGCGACCCTGCAGCAAAAAGCGTTTTGGAAGTTGTCCTTTGTTATTCGGGACTTCACGCAATTTGGTTGCACAGAATTTCGCACGCCCTCTTCAAGCACGGCTGGATAGTTTCTGCGCGGCTCGTATCGAATTTTTGCAGATTCTTGACGGGGATTGAGATTCACCCCGGCGCGACGATTGGCGACGGACTTTTTATCGACCACGGCACGGGCATTGTTATCGGCGAGACCGCCGAACTCGGAAAGAACGTGACACTTTATCAGGGCGTGACTTTGGGCGGCACCGGCAAGGAAAAAGGTAAACGCCATCCGACAATCGGTAACAATGTCGTCGTGGCGACCGGCGCAAAAGTTCTCGGCTCGTTCAAAGTCGGCGATCATGCCAAAATCGGCGCGGGTTCCGTCGTACTTAAAGAAGTTCCGCCCCACGCGACCGTTGTCGGCATACCCGGACGCGTCGTCGTCCTACACGGAAAGCGCGTTCATAATGAGGAAGAATATCGCGAGGCAGTTGCAGAGTTGTGCAAGGCTCGCGGCTATGATATGGATAATCCGAACATTTACGCCGAACTTTTGGAAGAAATCGACGTTGATTTGAATCATGACATTTTGCCCGACCCCGAACGCGAAATGATTGAAGTTGCCCTTCGACAGATTCAGCGGCTTGAACAGCGCGTTGATGAGTTGGAAAGAGAACTTGCCGCCGCCCGCGCAGAAATTTCCGCCGAGGCTATGCGCACGTCCTCTATCGAAATGTCATTAACTGAAGAAAAAAAAGTTGACTTGATTAAAAGGAGCGTTAAAAATGAATAACGAGCTGAAAACTGTCCGCAAGGAAATGACTGCGGGCGACTTGAAAGGAATAATCGACCTGCCGAACTACGATGACAATCGGCGCGTGGAAGTCACCGTTACACCTGCCGAAGAACAAACAGAACTTTCTGCCGAAGAATTGAAAAAAGTTGTGCAATCTCTCGTCGGAGCAATTCCTTACACTGACAAAAGCTTGCACGAACTTCGTATGGAAAGGTTGGAAAAAAAGTATGAAATTGCTGGTTGATACAAATGTAATTCTCGACGTTCTTTTAAAGCGCGAACCGTTCCGCATTTCTGCAGAAAAAGTTTTGTCTCTTCCAAAAGAAACGGGTGTTGAAAAATATTTTTCCGCTTCTGCCGTCACGGATGTTTACTATATCGCTTATCGGCAAATAAAAAATCGCGAAACTGTCCGCGAATTACTCAAAAGGGTTTTGAAAACCGTTAAGATAGCGACGGTTACTGCCGAGGACATTCACGCCGCCTTTGCTCTGAATTGGAAAGATTTTGAAGACTCAGTTCAATACGCCGTTGCCAAGTCGAATAATTTTGATATTATCGTCACGCGCAACATGGAAGGTTTTGACGGCGACGACACTGTTAAAATTTTTACGCCCGAAGAAGTTTGCAATTATATCGATGAAATGATTTAAGGAGGAAATTTTATGTCAAGCATACACATTGCGGCTGAAGTCGGCGAAATTGCCGAACGAGTTTTATTGCCGGGCGACCCCGTCCGCGCAAAAATCATTGCCGAAAATTTTTTGGAGGACGTTCACCAATACACGGCGATTAGAAATATTTTTGGCTTTACGGGGAAATATAAAGGCGTTCCCGTTTCGATTCAGGCGACGGGCATGGGCGTTCCGTCAATTTCGATTTATCTTCATGAGTTGATTGAAGTTTTCGGTGCGAAAAAATTAATTCGCGTGGGAACTTGCGGCGGCATGAATGAGGATATTCATTTGCGCGACGTGGTGATTGCTCAAGGCTCGTCGACCGATTCTTCAATCGTCAATCAAGTTTTTGGCGGTGTCTTGAATTTTTCATTGCTCGCTGATTTCGATTTGCTCAGCAAAGCAGTCAACGTTGCGAAGAATTTAAATCTGCCGGTCAAGGTCGGCAACGTCATTTGCGTCGATTTATTTTACAATGGCTACGACGACCCGAACGGAACTTTCGCCGACGGGAAAAATACTTTCAACGATAAACTTCGCCGCTACGGAATTTTGGCTGTGGAAATGGAAAGTGCCGCGCTTTATCTGCACGCCGCCGCTGCCAAAATTCAAGCGTTGGCGATTTTCACTGTCAGCGACGATTTATGGCGTAAAGAACACTGCACGCCCGAAGAGCGGCAATCTTCCTTCAACGACATGATTAAAATCGCGCTGGAAACGATTATTGAATAAAATTTTTTAAGGAGAGACCGAATGCAAATTATCGGAGTCAGAATAAAGAAGGCGGGCAGAATTTTATTTTTCGAGCCGAACGAGGAAGAACTGGTTAAAGGCGATTCGGTTATCGTCGAAACGTCGCGAGGCTTGGAGTGCGGCAAAGTCGTCGTGGCGGCGCGTGAATTGCTTGCCGATGAAACCGTCGAATCCGAACCGGGATTGCCGTTAAAAAAAATTTACAGGAAAGCAACCGAAGATGACTTGATACAGCTGGAAAGAAATCGCAAGGACGAAAAATACGCTTTTGATGTTTGTCTGCAGAAAATAAAAGAACACGAACTGCCGATGAAATTAATCAATGTCGAATATACCTTCGACGTGAACAAAATAATTTTTTTCTTCACGGCGGACGGGCGTGTTGATTTTCGAGAGCTTGTCAGAGATTTGGCGGCGATTTTCAGAACGCGTATTGAGCTGCGGCAAGTGGGTGTTCGCGACGAGGCAAAACTTTTGGGCGGCATGGGCGGTTGCGGACGACCTTTATGTTGCGCGTCGTTTTTGGGCGAATTCATTCCCGTTTCGATTCGCATGGCTAAGGACCAAAATTTATCTCTCAATCCGACAAAAATCAGCGGCGTCTGCGGACGGCTTATGTGTTGCCTTAAATACGAAAACGATTTGTATTGCGAAAATTGTTCGCAGCATCAAAACATTACGTTCAGACCGAGGCAAGGCAGTCGCGTAGTCGTGGCGGACGGTGAGGGTAAAGTTGTCGCAGTGAGTTTTTCGCGCAGAAACGCTACGATTCTCCTTGACACAAATAAAACCGTCGTCGCGAACTGGGATGATATTTTGCCGGTCAATGCCGAAGATTTTGAACCCGTCGAAGAACCCGTGCAAGTCGAAGAGCCAAAGCCGGTTGAAGAACCTAAGCCCGAACGTCCGCAGCGTCCCGAACGTTCAGAACGCCCGCGCAGGACTGATGCTTTTAATCGTCGCTACAATCGGGCGGAAAATGTTGAGCGCGACAATCGCCCCGAACGTCCGACGAGACCGCGCGGAGACAGAACCCGTCGTCAATCGCGTCGAGATTACAGAAAATGAAACTGCAAAAGGGTGAGCGTCTTGATGATTTGATGAGGTCGGGACGCTTCATTATTCAAAACGAAAATGAATTCTGTTTTTCCATAGACTCGGTGCTGATCGCGCATTTCCCGCGTTTCAAAAAAAATGCCCGCGTCATTGACCTTGGCACGGGCACGGGAGTAATTCCGCTGTTAATCGCCGACGACGTTAAAGAAATCTGCGCGGTCGAATTGAATTCATGCATGGCAGATTTGGCAAGACGCAACGTCGCGCTGAACAATTTATCGGAAAAAATTTTCGTAGTGGAGGGCGACTATCGTAAGCACCGAGAACTTTTCAAAGCGGAGAGTTTCGACGCGGCGATAGCAAATCCGCCCTACACACCGATAAAAAACGGCGAAGCAAATAAACTTTCGGGAATAGCGCGGGCAAGACACGAATTCACTGCGACACTTGAAGACGTGGTGACTGCGGCGCGATACGTTTTAAAATTTCACGGCGCATTTTACATGATTCATCTTGCGTCGAGACTTTGCGAGATAATCGACGCCTTGCACCGACATCAAATGGAAATGAAACGCTTGCGACCGATTCAGCCCAAAGCCGGACGCGACGCGAACTTGATAATGCTTGAGGCAGTAGTCGGCGCGAACGTCGGCAATTTAAAAATTTTGCCGCCGCTGATTGTTCACAACGACGACGGCTCCTACACCGACGAAATTTTATCCTTATACGGCGAGAAAAGCCCCGTTTCTATAAGCGGGGGATGAATCGCCGCTTGACTTCGTAAACCTGAAAAGATATATTTTCAAATGTGGAGGACTACCACGTAATCAATTAGGAGTTAGGATTTAGGAGTTAGGAGTTAGAGTTCAAAATCCCTAAATCCTAAATCCTATATCCTAAATCCTAAGAAGGGAGTTAGAAGTTTTTTCATTCCACATTCCCAAAGAATAAGGGTTGCATAAATCAAACTTCTCATGAATCGCCCGCAGGCGGGAGTAGTTCAAAAAATCTACAACACATAAACTAAAAGACGCGACCCGCTTTGGAGCCGCGCCTTTTTTATTTTAAGCCGCTAAATTTTAACGTTTCATGTTGACGAGAGTTTCAAGCATTTCGTCGGAAACCGTCGTTACTTTTGAATTGGCTTGGAAGCCGCGCTGAGTGATAATCATGTCGGAGAATTCTGTTGCGAGATCGACGTTAGACATTTCAAGCGCGGAAGAAATAACGCTCAAACCGAAGTCACCGATAGTCTTGACATTCGCCAAGCCGGAGTTGTTGGACTCTTGATAAATCGTCGTGCCGACTTTGGTCAAGCCCGCAGAGTTGCTGAACTGCGCAACCGCGAGTTGAGCTTCGGCACGAACCAAACCGTTGGTGTAAGTGCCGCTGATAATGCCGTTGCCGTCAACCGCGAGACTCTGAAGAATACCTGCCGCGTTACCGTTTGTTATCGGGAAAGAAGTCGTATTGTTTGCATATTGGGTTAAGCCGCCGAAATCTATCGTAGCCGTATTGTCGCCTGCGCCGTTGCCATTGCCGTAGGAGAAATCAATAGACGCTTGTTGCGATCTGCCGTTGGTGACGAATTGACCTGTTGAGTCGAAGTAAAGGTAAGAAACTGCCCAGCTTTCGTTGCCTTCGTCATCTTGGGAATAATTCATGTTGGCCTCTACAGTTGTGCCGTCGGATTCGGAATATGAAATTTTATTTTCAAAATCTTCACTGGCGGGACCTTTCTCTCCTACTTGCGGTGCGAGATAAGCTCTCCAGCGGTTATCGTAAGCAGGTCTTGCGGTTACGCCTTCATCTGTTCGGGAGATGTAATAAGTATTGCCGTTGACGTCCGTGTAATTGAAATAAACACTGTCGGTATCTGTTACTTCCGTTACCTCCGTATAGTTGCCATTAACGTCCGTGTAATCCTTTAAGTTATCGGCGGCGGTATATCTCGTGGCACCGTTAATCGTGTATTTGACAGCTTCTGAAGGATCGTCGGCTAATTGTACCGCTGTACCGTCATGCTCCCACGCTGTTGCAGTTACTTCACTTTCCTCGACGTTATAATAATAACCGCTGTCATCTTGTAAAACCTCTGTAGTGAGGTCTTCTGTAAGCGCCCAAGCTGTTGCAGTTGCACCGGCAGTTTCAGCTGCATCCCACGTCGCGTAAGCTGCGCCTCCGTCACTGCGACTGTATGTGCCATCATCTTGACGTGTTAAAGTTACCTGGTCTTCACCAATAGTAATTGTTCCTGCCGTTACAGTTACGTCGCCTTCTTCGACATCCACTCTGTATGTGCCATCATCGTTTTGTGTTACCGTTCTGCCACTGCCATCGTTAGGTTCCCATGCCGTTGCAGTTACATCGTCCTCTCCGTAGTAGTTGCCGTCGTCGTCCACATAAACAGGGTCGGTGTTTGTCGTTGCGGGATAAACTGTATTGCCGTCGAGTACGCCACTAACCACCTTGTCTTCTGAGACACGGGTCGGTGTCGTCGCACCGGCAGGAGTATATTCGTAAACTTTACCGTCAGTTACGGACAAGATACGTTCAATACCGTCGGCGTCGGTATAAACTTGATTGGTGCCCGTGCTTGTCAGCGAGGCAGCTTGATTGATACCGGTGTCGGCTGAGGTGGGGTCTTTGTCGATAAGAACCGTGACTTCGTGTCTGCCGCCGAGTGAATCGTAAACTGTGGCGAGCGTCGTAATCGGAATACTTCTTCCAACTTCGTAATAGCCGCTGGTAACTTGTTGCTCGGAGCCGTCTTTCATAACAAGTCTTGCCGCAAGAACATTTTCGCCGTCGACGTTTACGCTGGTGATCTCGTCCGATTTGCCCGTGCAGACTTTTTCAACTGCTTGGTCAAGACTTACGCCGTTTGCAGTGTTGGGGGTTATGATAATTTTATCAATCAACAAAGATTCTTTATCGAAGTTACCGCTGTAATCTATCGTAGACGTAGCTGTTGCTTCCATTGTTTTGCCGACGGGAACTATAATATCGGTTGCCGTGCCGTTAGTGTTTATGGTGCCGTCTTCGGCAGCGTTCCAACCTTGCACACGCAAACCGTTGCCCGGCATGACATAATAGCCGCTCTCGTCGAACATGAACGCACCGTTGCGCGTGTAATAAGATTGATTGCCGTCTCGCAGATAAAACAGTCCGTTGCCGGAAAGTGCCAAGTCCGTATTTTTACCGGTCTGTTGCGGTGAAGAGTCGGTAAAGACAATATCAACACTCTCAACATTAACGCCGAGACCGATTTGTTTTGCGTTGACGCCGCCGCGTCCGTCCGTTGGGGCAGAAGAACTGCTTTGAAGTTGCGAAAGCATATCAGAAAAAGTTGTGCGGCTGGATTTAAAACCGATTGTGTTGATGTTGGCAATGTTGTTGCCGATAACGTCCATGCGCGTCTGGTGAACTTTTATACCGGAAACACCGGAAAACAGGGAACGCATCATAATAATCACTTCTCCTTTTCTAATTCGGCATCCTTTGCCGGAGGTCAGATGTTATTTTGACTGTTCCTTGTCTTTCCTGAGCGTCTGACCTGGTATTTTCAAAAATGTTTTGTTAAGCTCCTGCTTAACTTCGATAACTATATCGGCAGTTGACGGCGGCAACTTAAATAAAATTTTGATGTGAAAATTATTGATTGAGTGAATTACTTAAAGAGCAGGGAGTAGATTTCAAATCAAAAGAACAGAAAATAATCATGAGCGACGTGGATTTTATATTTACAACACCAAAAAAGACGCTACCAAAGCATTTTCATTGCGCGGGCAAGCCCGGCTGCGATCAAGAATGCTTGAACGTTCCAAAGTTATTGGGATTTGAATTTGCCTGACGAACAGAAAAAAGTGTTAATTAATCTTGACTTCGTGTAATAATTTTTAGATAAAACTCATGCGGAAAACTGCGGGGAATTTTGCAAAGTATCCGCAGTTTTTTTGTGGGAAAATAAATTATTGCCGTCGAAAAAAACTTTTGTTATTATAAAGAAAACATTTGGAATAATCAACGTGACGTTATTTCCTGTTGCCGCGCTTTTACTTTGAGAAAATTTTTTTGAGGGGGGTTTATCATGATTGTCACACGCGGAACGCGCGATAAGATTGAAAAACATTTTGACTTGAAATTTCCGATTGCGATTACCTTGCAAATCAAAGGCGCGGCGACTTACGATTATTGTTGCTTCGGCGTCGACGCGGACGAAAAACTTTCCGACGACCGCTACATGATTTTTTATAATCAGCTCGCCTCGCCCGCAAATGAAATTGTCGGAAAAGAAATTTCTTCGGGCATGACTTTTACCGTTAAGCTCAACGAATTGCCGTCGACGATTCAAAAGCTCGTGTTCACCTGTTCAATCGACGGCAGCGGTACTATGAATGAAATTTCCTCGCACAAAATTTTAATCGGCGATAAAATTTCTGCAGAATTCGACGGCGCGGACTTCGACAAGGAAAAGGCAATCACGTCGCTGGAAATTTATCGCAAGAACGGCGAATGGCGATTCAATGTCGTGGCTCGCGGCTTCAACGGCGGTTTGGATGCCTTGCTTGCATTTTACGGCGGTGAACTTGCTGATGAAGACAATCCGCCGCCCGCACCTAAAAAAGTTTCGTTGGAGAAAAAAATTTCTGACGGCGCACCGAAATTAATTTCGCTCGTCAAACCGCTCAAGGTAGAATTGGAAAAAAGAAATTTGCTGGACGTCACAGCCCGCGTCGCACTTATCTTGGATATTTCCGGTTCAATGGGGTCGAGTTACATGAACGGCACCGTTCAAGAAATTGTCAACAAAATTTTACCTGTGGCAGTTCAATTCGACGACGACGGCGAACTTGATTTTTGGTACTACGGCAGTCGTTGCGAGCGTCGTCCTTCCGTCAACATGAAAAATTACGAACAAGCCGTGCCTAAAAATTGGAATAAGCTTATGGACAAACTCGGCTACGGCAACAATGAACCCGTTGTCATGAAAGAGGTCATCGCCGAATACCAGGCGAGTACCTTGCCCGCTTACGTCGTGTTTGTCACGGACGGCGGCATTACTCGAACGGAGGAAATAAAAAAACTTTTAACTGAGGCGGCGTATCTTCCGATTTTCTGGCAATTCGTCGGAGTGAGCGGCTACGGCTACGGAATTTTGAAAGAACTCGACAACATGAACGGGAGATATGTCGACAACGCAAATTTTTTCGCGCTGGACGATTTCAGAACCGTGCCGAATCCCGAACTTTATTCCAGATTGCTGAATGAATTTCCCGCGTGGCTCAAGGCGATAAATACTAAAGGAGTACTCGAAGCCTCGGCAAGGCGAGCGCGCTCGGCTCCGCCTTCCGAAAAATCTTTCGGCGATAAAATCAAAGGAATATTCGGCTTTTGAAATTTCGGGCGCGGCGTTTGTATCTTGACTTTGAAAGAGTTTTGCATTAACCTTGAAAAAATTTCAGACAAGTTGAGGACGACAAGAAGTTATGACAGACGTACAAAATCAGCCGGACGAACGCGGTATAGAAATAAAAAGAACGGGTGTAACAAAATTATTCTTGCCGTTTTTTATTTCTGACGGCGACGATGTTCAGCAAGTCGCGGCACAAATTCGATTTACGGTCGCGCTTGTCGAAAATCTTCGCGGAACACACATGAGCCGCTTTGCAGAAATTTTAACAGCTTGGACAACTCGTCCCATAAAAATTCCCGACGTGGAAAAAATTTTACTCAACGCCCTGGAAAAACTTCAGACGGATTTTGCGGCGATAACTTTGGCTTTTAAATTCTTCATAAAGAAATTTTCGCCTGTATCAAAAAAATTTTCATTCTCGCCGGTCGATTGCGAATTTATCGGCGAACTTACTCGCGGCGAACGAATGAAATTTACTTTGGGCTTGGTCGTACCTTATACGTCGCTTTGTCCGTGCAGCAAAGAAATTTCCGATTTCGGAGCGCATAATCAACGTTCCGTCTGCAGAGTGAAATTGACGTTCAAAGACTTTGAAAACATTTCGATTAAAAATCTCGTGCATCTAATCGAAACTCAAGGCTCGACGGAAATTTTCCCGCTACTCAAGCGTGCGGATGAAAAATTTGTAACCGAGGCTGCCTATCAAAATCCAAAGTTCGTGGAAGATATTTTGCGCGACATCGTAATTGCTCTGCGCGGCGTGGAAAATTTGGCGGCGTTTGAAGTCGAGTGCGAGAACTTTGAATCAATTCATAATCACAACTCTTTTGCAAGTCACAAAGAAATTATTTAAACATAAGCGGCAGTTGCCAATAAAATTTTTTTTATACGTTGCCGACAATTTGACAAGGCAGTAAGCTCGTTAAAAAATGTTTGTAATACACTTATCGCACAGGAACGAGAATCGGTTTCGGCTCGACACATGTTACTTGGAACGGTTGGGGCGCGTGGAAAATGGAGAAGCAGTTAAGCAACCCGCTTGATCAAATGTTGGATATTCAAGCGATAAAAATAAAATTACGAAACCTTTCCATAACGTTTTTTATTCAGTGTACTACAACGAGAAAGAAGGCCGGTCGGAAGAAGTTTCTGCCTCTGAAACAGCGGGCACGACCGATAAATCAAAACCGATTAAAGGCATAAAAATTCGACTCGACGATTCCGGCGCAAGGAAATTCGATATTCTTTATCGCGTGCATAAATTTGACGGTCAATGGAGTCCTTGGGCTAAAAACGGCGAGGAGCTTTACTCTCAAGACTTGAAATTAAATTCGCTTCAAATAAAATTGGAACCCAAAATATATTTGAAGCAGACGAACGCAGGACAAAATGTTTTGAATGGCGTTATAAGGACTTTGCAAAGTGTGGAGAATCTATTGGCTTTTAGCTTCGTGAAATCTTTTGCCAATATCAATGCCGACAATGTACATATTCAACCCCCTTTCGGATATTTCTCCGGCTTACGCCAAAATCTGTTTCAAGATAAGGAGACGAAGGCTCCATCCGGCTCATCATTGAAAATCCGCACAGCAGAGTCTCCACTTATGTGGACATTACCACAAGAAGGTCAAATAAAAAGACTGTCTGCTTGAATTATATCAAAATCCTCATCGGATTCTAATATCTACTTTTTACTTTTATATAACAGGAGGTAGAAGAAATGGTTCACATAGTTGGAGCGGGACCGGGCGACCCCGATTTAATGACGATAAAAGGACAGCGACTCTTAAGCGAGGCGGACGTCGTGATTTACGCCGGCTCTCTGGTCAATGAAGAAATTTTAAAATTTTGCAAGCCCGAAGCAGAAATTTATAACTCCGCGCAGATGATGCTTGAAGAAATTTTGCACGTCATGACGCTGGCGGAAAAAGCCGGAAAGACGACAGTCCGATTGCACACGGGCGACCCGTCGATTTACGGCGCGACACAGGAACAAATGGACGCAATGGAAGCGCGCGGCATTGAATTCGACGTGACGCCCGGCGTGAGTTCATTTTTGGCGGCGGCGGCGGCTCTCAAGCAAGAATACACTTTGCCCGGCGTAACTCAAACCGTCATAATCACTCGACGCGGCGGACGCACTCCCGTTCCCGATTCCGAATCACTCAAAAAACTCGCGCAGCATCAAACGACGCTTTGCATATTTTTATCGGTAAATCTTTTGCCCGAAATTAAGCAAGATCTCATGTCGGCAGGTTTCAAATCCTCAACGCCCGTCGCCGTGGTTTATAAAGCGTCGTGGCCGGGCGAAGAAAAAGTTATTAAAGGGAGGCTTGATACAATCGTTCAGCAAGTTAAGGACGCAAATATCGACCGCACGGCGTTGGTTATCGTCGGGCATTGTTTAAGTTCAAAGGGCAAACAACAATCGAATCTTTATTCACCAAAATTCAGTCATATGTTCAGGCAGGCGAGATTTTAAATTGAGAACAGCAATTATTTCATTGACGTCGAATGGCAGCCGACTTGCCGATAAAATTTCTTCAAAAGTCGGCGGGCAAATTTTTGCCAAGGGAAAACATTTCACCAAGCTTGCCGATTTGGTTGCGGAGATTTTCGGCAAATTCGACGGACTTATTTTTATCTGCGCGGCGGGAATAGTCGTGCGCACAATCGCTCCGCACATTACAGACAAATTGCGTGACCCGGCGGTTTTGGTCATAGACGAGCGCGGGCGAAATGTAATCAGCCTTTTAAGCGGACACGTCGGGCGGGCTAATGAACTTACGGTTGAAATTGCCAAGGCGATTGAGGCCAATCCCGTTATCACGACGGCAACGGACGTTGAAGGAAAATTTTCTGTCGATGCCGTCGTTTCCAGATTCGGACTCCTTCCCGAACCAAAAGAGGCAATAAAAGCAATTAACGCGGCGATTTTGCGCGGCGATGATGTTTTCGTTACTGCGGGCGAGGTTCGACTTAATTTAATTCCGCAAAACTTAATTGCGGGTGTCGGTTGCAGGCGCGGAACTTCGTCGCTAAAAATTTTCGAGGCGATTCAACGGGCTTGCAATATGATTCATCAGCCGATTGAACGCGTAAAACTTTTGGCGAGCATCGACGCAAAAAAAGAAGAGGCAGGACTTCTGTCTTTGGCGGAAGTCATGGGGCTTGAAATAAAATTTTTCTCCGCTGCGGAGTTGCAAAGTAAAATCGACGAATACAAACTTGAAGAATCAAAATTCGTCACGCGGTCGGTCGGCGTCGGCAATGTCTGCGAGGCGGCTGCACTTTGTTGCGTGGAGGGTGCAAGATTCGCTTTGCCGAAAACTTCGTTCAAAGGCGTCACGGTTGCTTTGTTATGGGAAAAATGAATTACAACTTGGATAAACACCTTGAACGCCAAATTATTTCCCTTGCCAAAAATTTCGGCTTGAAAAAATTAATTCTCTTTGGTTCACGAGCACGCGGCACAAATCGCGAACGAAGTGACATTGACCTTGCGGCGTCTGTTCCCGTATCAATTCCCAATTCCTAATTCCTAATTCCTCATTGATAGAAAGGAGGTGCCAGCCGTGGTCAGTAAGTATGATAATTTTGTTAAGAGCTTGTCGGTTTTGCTTGACGCCGAAAAAAAAATCCCCAATGAAATTTATCGCATGGGAATTATACAATGGTTCGGAATTTGTTTTGAGAATTCGTGGAAAGCGTTGCGCGAAGTTCTTTTGATTCACGGAGTAAGCAAAGCGGGAACAGGCTCGCCGCGTGAAATTATCAAGGCGGGCTATGAATTTCATTTTATCAACGACGAAAAAACTTGGCTCGACATGCTCAAGCGACGCAATCAAGCAATTCACATTTACGACGAAGACATTGCCAATGAACTCGTCGATTTAATTTTTGAAAAATATATCGCGGCGTTCGCAAATTTGCGCGACGAAATTAATGAACGATTACCGCTTGACAATAGAGGGCATGACGATTGCCAACAGAACTAAAATTATCCCGAACGATTCGACGAGCCCGAACGCCGTCCCGAAAATTATCCAACTTATGATGACGGAGGCGGCAGGCTCGGTCGTTGCGGTTATCGAAGCCTCTTCCGGCGTCAAATATCTCAAGCCCGCGTTGAAACTCAAAAACGCCGCGACCGTTCCGAAAATTATTATCCAGCTCACATCGAAGATTACTTCCGATTTAAAGAACGGCAGCCAATTTTTTTCGTCGATTAGTGCGAACGTCGACAGACCTCCGATAAACATTCCGACGCCCGTCAAAAAGTACGGGTCAATTTTTTTTGCAAATAAATGTTTCGGGAAAATTGCGCTGAAAGCAAAAGCCGCACCGCTTGCCAAAGACCACACTACGCAACCGAGCGGCACGAGTAATTTTGTCGGATTGCCGCCCGTCACGAGTAAAAAGACGCCGCTTATAGCCAAGACGACCGCGATAACTTCTCCGCGCTTAGGAAATTTTTTGTGGTAAAATGATTCCCACATGACGACCATCGCCGGACAAGCGTAGCAAATTACGGTTGTCGCCGCCGCGCCGCCGATTGATATTCCTTGAAAGTAAGTGAACTGCATAAACATGATTCCGATTATGCCGTAAATTATTACGTCGAGCCAAAGTAGCGAATGCCGATTTAAAATTCCAATCGAGATGAAAAATTTTTTTCGCCGTGTCGACAGCAAAATTAAAATCGCACCCGCCAAACACATTCGGACATTTGTAAGCTCCATTGCCGATTTTTCCGAGTGCAAGAAAAAATCTTGTACCGCGACGCCCGAACTAGCCCAAAATACTCCCGCCGCCCCGACGAAGATTAATGCCAAACCTCTGCTCAAAATTTCCACCTGCTTTTTAGCTTATAGGTTATAGCTTATGGCTTATAGGAGGAAATAGACTATCAGCTATAAGCTATAAGCTATCAGCTATCACCTACTTAATAAATCGCGGTTTTAAAATCAAAGTCACAAAATAAATCGCCGCCGCGAATACCACAATCGTCGCGCCCGCCGCCGAATTTATTTCATACGCCGTGACCAAGCCCGCCAAGCCCGAACTCAACGCAATTAAAACGCTCAACACGTGATAACTTTTTACCGAGTTGGTGACATTGCGAGCCGCCGCCGCCGGCAAAACCAAAAGCGCGTTGATTATCAAAATGCCGACCCATTGTATGCTTAACGCCACGACGACCGCCAAGAGTACCGCGAAAATCGATTCGACCAGCTGCGTTTTTATCCCGCGACTTCGTGCCAGTGTTTGATTAACCGACAAAATCAGCAGCCGATTAAACAGCACCGCCCAACTTATCACGACCGCCAAAAATACTATCGACAGCGAAATTAAATCTTCCCGCGTGATGCTCAACAGGTCTCCGATTAAAAATCTTGAAAACTTATTGAACTGCCCGCCCGCCGACATTATCATTAAGCCGAGCGCGATTGCCGTCGAACTGAACACGCCGATAACCGTGTCCGCGCCTGCGTGCGATTTATTTTTGATGTAAGTTATCAGCAGCGCGAATCCTATCGAAAAGCCGAGCAGTCCGAAAATTTCTGAGCCGACGCCGATTAACGCGCCGATTGCTATTCCCGTGAAAGCTCCGTGCCCCAACGAGTCCGAGAAAAATGCCATGCGATTCGATACGACCATTGTCGACAACAATCCGAAAAGCGGCGTAACCAAAATCACCGCGATTAATGCATTCCGCATAAATTCATATTCAAACAATATAATCACCGGGCAGATTGTAACACCTGGAAAAATCTTTTCAAGCGGAGGAAGGGTTGTAAACTTCCCCACGTCTGAAGGCGGGGGATTTCAATCTTAAACGATTGGGGCGTGTTTACTCGCCTCTATCCGGTAGTTATTCACATCCGGCTACTTTGTACTACATTGCGTATCTTTTATGCCTCCGGCAACCAGTCAAAAGACCAGGTTAGGCAAGGAAACTCGCCAGTCCCTTAAAACGGCTCAAAGACCGTTGTTCTTTGGAATCCATTTTTGGTAACGCAGAAGACTAACTGCGAGATTAACTGCGCTTGAGATTTTACGTCGGCAACGAACACGAGCCGACAACCGCCAAATCTCAACTTTTTAAAGAGCCGGAAACATTTTAGCAACAAGACTAAACTTTGTAAAGAAAGGAAGTGAGAGGTGCGTTTTCCTATTTTCCAACGCACCGGTTTTGATGAAAAAATTTTTATTTGCCTCCGTCGCGATTGCGATTTTATTTTACGTTACGAGCACGCCGAAAATTTTTATCGGGACGGAAAATAACACCGTCGCCGTCGTCAACGCCGAAGAAAATTTGCCGCTCACGATAAATTTTATTCACTCGGTGCAGAAAACGCCCGTCATTGAGGAATTGGAATTTCAAGGCGGCGAATTTATTTTGAAACGCACAAAATATAAATCGCAAGGCGTCGGACTTCCTTTTGATGTGGGGGACGGAAAATTTTATCGCGACGGCGATTGGTTTATCTTCGATGAAATGAATCGCCGCTTTAAAAATTTGGAACTTCGGACGGGCAAAGGTACTAAACTGAAAATTATCGTCGACGGACGCGATTACGAACTTTATAAAAAATTTCCGCTCGGTACAAAAATTTTTGTTAGAACTTTTTGATTGTGATAAAATCTTTATAGAGGTGGTTGTCAATGGTTAGAAGAATTTACGTTGAAAAGCGCGACGGTTTCGACGTGCCCGCCAAACAGTTGCTTGAGGATTTTCGCGAGACTTTGGACGTAAAACTTTCGGGCGTGCGCTTGCTCGTTCGTTATGACGTGGAAGACTTGAGCGACGAAGATTTTTTGCGCGTGCGCGACATAGTTTTTTGCGAACCGAACGTCGATAATTTTTATTACGAATTGCCCGAAGACTTGGACGCCGAAAAAACTTTTGCGGTTGAGTATTTGCCCGGACAATTCGACCAGCGAGCCGATTCCGCTGCGCAATGTGTTCAGCTCGTCACGGGAAAAGAACTGCCGACGATTCATTCTGCGCGGATAATTTCTTTAATCGGCGACATTTCGGCGGAAGATTTCGCGAAGATTAAATCCTACTCGATTAACGCGATTGAATCACGCGAGGCGAGTTTTGATTTGCCGACGACGTTAAAAATTTCTGCCGACATTCCGCCCGACGTTGAAGTCTTAAAAAATTTCAACGGCATGAACGATTCCGAACTTAAAAAATTTTTATCCGAGCGCGGGCTTGCCATGAACTTGGACGATTTGAAATTTTGTCAGAAATATTTTCGCGACACCGAGCAACGTCCGCCGACGATAACCGAATTGAAAGTTATCGACACTTATTGGAGTGACCATTGCCGCCATACGACTTTTACGACCGCGATTGACGACGTGACTTTTGACGCGGGCGCGGAGATTGTCGAACACGCTTTTAAGGAATATCTTGCCGTTCATGATGCCGCAAAAGATATTTCGCTAATGGATTTGGGGACAATCGGCGCGAAAATTGTTAAGCCCGAAAATCTCGACACGTCCGAAGAAATTAACGCTTGCAGCATAAAAATCAAGGCGACGATTGACGGGCGCGAGGAAGATTGGCTTGTCATGTTCAAGAACGAGACGCACAATCACCCGACGGAAATTGAACCGTTCGGCGGCGCGGCGACTTGTCTCGGCGGAGCAATTCGCGACCCTCTTAGCGGACGCAGTTACGTTTATCAGGCAATGCGCGTGACGGGTGCGGCTGACCCGCGTAAAAAATTTTCCGAGACTTTGCCCGGTAAACTTCCGCAGAAAAAAATTGTTCGCGGCGCGGCTCAAGGTTACAGCTCCTACGGCAATCAAATCGGACTCGCGACGGGGCAGGTCAAAGAAATTTATCACGAAGGTTATCTGGCAAAGCGTATGGAAATCGGCGCGGTAATTGCGGCGGCTCCGAGTGCGAACGTTGTCAGAAATCGTCCGACGGCGGGCGACAAAGTTATTTTGCTCGGCGGCAGGACGGGACGTGACGGAATCGGCGGTGCGACCGGCTCAAGCAAGGTGCATACGACCGAATCACTCGCACACAGCGGCGCGGAAGTTCAAAAAGGCAATCCTCCGACCGAAAGAAAAATTCAGCGGCTGTTCAGAAATCCTGCGGCAAGCAAATTAATCAAGCGTTGCAACGACTTCGGCGCGGGCGGCGTGGCGGTTGCAGTCGGCGAACTTGCGGCGGGCTTGAAAATAAATTTGGACGCCGTGCGAAAAAAATATGACGGGCTGGACGGTACCGAACTTGCAATCAGCGAATCTCAGGAGCGCATGGCGGTCGTCTTGGATAAAAATGACGTAGAAAAATTTATCGCGCTTGCCGACGCAGAAAATCTTGAGGCTTACGAAGTCGCCGAGGTCACGGACAGCGGGCGCATGGTTATGAATTGGCGCGGAAAAGAAATCGTCAGCATTAGCCGAAAATTTTTCGACACCAACGGCGTCAAGCGTCATGTCAAAGCGCACGTTCAAACTCCGCAAAAAAAACTGGTTCCCGGTTCCCGGTTCCCGGTTCCTAATCTCAACGTTTGCAATCAAAAAGGTTTGGTTGAACGATTTGATTCGACAATCGGTGCGGCGACGGTTTTAATGCCTTTTGGCGGAAAAAATCAGTTGACGCCCGCCGAAGGTATGGTCGCGAAAATTCCGACCGACGGCGAGACTTCCACGGCAACGGCTATGACATTCGGCTTTGACCCGAAAATTTCGGAGAGCAGTCCGTTTCACGGCGCGATTGATGCTGTGACAAGTTCGCTGGCAAAACTCACGGCACTCGGCGCGGATTATTCCAAAGCTTATTTGACGTTCCAAGAATATTTCGAGCGACTCGGCGACAATCCGAATAAATGGGGAAAACCACTGGCGGCGTTGCTCGGAGCATTCACGGCGCAAAAAAATTTCGGCGTGGCGGCTATCGGCGGCAAAGATTCCATGAGCGGAACTTTTGAAAATCTTCACGTGCCTCCGACGCTGGTAAGTTTTGCGGTTGCGGTCGTCGACGCGGAAAAAGTTATCTCGCCCGAATTCAAAGCGGCAGGTCATAAAATTTATCTGATTGCTTGTCCGCGCGATAAAGACGGCGTTCCGAACTTCGACGCGCTCAAGAAAAATTTTTCCAAAGTTCATGAGCTTATCTGCGCGGGAAAAATTATTTCGGCGATGAGTTTGCAGGCGGGCGGCATTGTCGAGGCAATTTCCAAAATGTCAATCGGAAATGATATTGGATTTCGGCAATTGGGAATTAGGAATGTGGAATTAGGAATTAATTACGGTAGTTTGATTGTTGAATCAAATTGCGAGCTTGACTTTAAACTTTTGGGCGAAACAATTTCCGAGCCTGTCATAAAATTTGGCGATGAAAAAATTTCTCTCGACGACGTTAAAAAATCTCTTGCCGAGCCGCTTGAAAAAATTTTTCCTACAGGAACAAGGAATAAGGAACAAGGAACAAGTTTTTCGACAAAATTTTATAATGCACCATTTCTAAAACCTAAAACCTATAACCTAAAACCTAAACCAAAAATTTTTATTCCCGTCTTCCCCGGCACGAATTGCGAATATGACAGCGCGAAAGTTTGGAGTAAGGCGGGCGGCATTCCCGAAATTTTTGTCGTGAGAAATTTGACGCCGCAAGCCGTCGAAGAAAGTATCGCGGCTATGGCTGAAAAAATTCGTGCCGCGCAGATAATCATGATTCCGGGCGGATTCAGCGGCGGCGACGAACCTGACGGTTCAGGAAAATTTATCGCAGCGACGTTCAGAAATCCGCGCCTTGCCGAAGAAGTCATGAAACTTTTGCGCGAGCGCGACGGATTAATCTTAGGTATCTGCAACGGCTTTCAAGCGTTGATAAAACTCGGACTGCTGCCCTATGGCGAAATTCGCGAGCTTGAAGAAGATTCGCCGACTTTAACGCATAACTCTTTAGGTCGACATGTCAGCCAATACGTCCGCACGAGAGTCACGAGCAATTTATCTCCGTGGCTTGCGAAAAATTCTGTCGGCGATGTTCACGCGATACCCGTTTCGCACGGCGAGGGCAGATTTGTCGCGAGCGAGGCTTGGTTGAAAAAACTTTCCGACAACGGACAAATCGCCACGCAATACGTTGACGATAAAAATAATCCGACAAGTGAACTGCCGTTTAATCCGAACGGCTCGGCTTGGGCGATTGAAGGCATAACCGACGCGAGCGGAAAAATCTTCGGCAAAATGGGTCACTCCGAACGAATCGGCAATCACGTCGCAAAAAATATTCACGGCGACAAAAATCAAAAACTTTTCGAGGCGGGCGTCGAGTATTTTGCTTGAGGAGGTTAAAGCATGTCGATTTTTAATAAAATGCTTGGAGATAATCCGCCAAATTATCGACGGCGCACAAATTCCGACGGCGGCATTGACAACGATTATGATGACGATGATAACGACAATGACAGCGACGGCGGAAGTGACGGCGGCGACGGCGGCGGCGATTAAAAATTTTTTTGGAGGCTTGACTATGAATCAGAAATTTTATGTTGCCGGTTGCGTTTTCACCGAGGGCGAACCCGCGCTGAGTAAAAAAATTTGCGATTATCTGCGCGGGAAATTTTCCATGCCGATAATTCGCTGCTGCGTCGACAAATACAAAGTCGCCGAATTTGAAGAGCGTATGCCCGAAAATTATCGCGACGAATGGCGGGCAATTAAACACTTTGAAAAATTTCCGCCCGGCTCAACGATGGTTTCAATCTGTCATAACTGTTCGGCGATTTTCGAGGAACGTCATCCCGAAATTCAACGCGAATCAATTTGGGAATTCATTCTTGCCGACAAAACTTTTCCGTATCCCGATTATCACGGCGAGGCAATTACGATTCAAGATTGTTGGCGGTCGAAAGAAAATTTTGCGGAACAGGAAGCGGCTCGCGAACTTTTGCGCCGTATGAATTTTAAAGTTGTCGAGCTTGAGGAGAATCACGAACGAACAAAATTTTGCGGCTACTCACTTTATCAACCTCAGCCGCCGCGCAATCCGAAACTCGCTCCGAAAAGATTTTTGTACGGTGCGCAAGGACTTTTCCAAGAACATACGCCCGAACAAAAAAAATCGCTCATGCTGGAGCATTGCGCACAAATTCGGACGGAAAAAGTTGCGGCGTATTGTCATTATTGCATTCGCGGTTTAAAATTGGGCGGAGCTAAAGCTTTTCATTTGGCTGAACTTTTATCCAAAAACGGCGAGAAAACCCCCGCCTCTTTAGGCGGCGGGATGAATCGCCACTTGACTTTGTAAACCTGAAAAGATATACTCGCGAATGTGGATGACTACCACGTTAAAAAAGTGTAATTACGACCAACTTTGGAGCAAGCACTCGCCCTTGCCGCAGCGTAGCACTTAGAGATGAAAGTCTCCGGACTGAGTGAACTATGACGGGTATAAAAGAAGTTGCCAAAGTCGATGGGAAAAGATACTTAGGAAAGGACGGTAC
>JAFSOQ010000080.1 GCA_017446845.1 Selenomonadaceae bacterium
ATCAGCTATCAGCTATCAGCTATAAGCTATCACCTATCACCTATCAGCTATCACCTATCAGCTAAATTTTAGCACAGCAAATTTTTTCGTCAATAAGAGGGCTTGCACAGGAAAGCATTTGGGAATGTGGAATTAGGAGTTAGGAATTTTAGACGGGGGAAGTGAATTAATTTGAGATTGACGCAAGAGGCAGCGTTGAAATTTTTTACGGACGGCGATTTATTGGAACTCGGCAAAACTGCGGATTCGATTCGCAAAAATAAATTCGGCGACTTCACAACTTTTATAATCGACCGAAATATAAATTACACGAACGTCTGCAAGAATGAATGTAAATTTTGCGCGTTCTTCCGAAGAAAAAATCACCGCGACGCATATCTTTTATCGCACGAAGAAATTTTGCAAAAGGTTCGAGATACCGTCGAGGCGGGCGGCACACAACTCATGATTCAAGGCGGTTTGCATCCCGATTTACCTTTGAGCTACTATGAAGACATGCTCCGCCTTATCAAAAAAAATTTCGACATAACAATCCATTCGTTCACCGCGACCGAAATTCAACACTTTGCAAACTGCGCGGGCTTATCAATTTTGGAGACGCTTAAAAGATTGCAGGCGGCGGGCTTGGACAGTTTACCCGGCGGCGGCGCGGAAATTCTCGTCGACGAAATCAGAAAAAAAATCAGCCCGAAAAAAATCATGACGGACGATTGGTTAAAAATTATGCGGGCGGCTCACTCAATCGGCATGAAGTCAACCGCGACCATGGTTATCGGTTTCGGAGAAACTTTATCTCAGCGACTCGAACACATGAAAAAAATTCGCGACTTGCAAGACGAGACCGGCGGCTTTCGTGCGTTTATAACTTGGACTTATCAGCCGAAAAATACCGCGCTCGGCGGCGAAAAAGTTTCCGCGCAAGATTATATGAAAACTTTGGCAATGACGAGAATTTTTTTGGATAACGTCGACCACATTCAAGGTTCGTGGGTCACGCAGGGCGAACGAATCGGGCAGTTGACATTAGCTTTCGGTGCGGACGATTTAGGCTCAATCATGCTCGAAGAAAACGTCGTCAGAGCGGCGGGCACGGCTTTTGATATGTCGACGCAAAAAATGATTGATTTAATTCGTTCGGCAGGAAAAATCCCCGCGCAACGGAATACACGCTACGAGATACTTAAAACTTTTTAAGGTGCTGCAATGGACGATAATGAAAAAAAATCTTGCGACCTGCAGGAAAACTTGAGGAAGATGATGCAGACAACAAAAAAATCTGATTTGGAACGAGCATTGCAAAGAATGATGCAGACCACCAAGTCAGAAGATTTGCGAAACGCATTTGAAAAAATGATTCACATCACGCGCTCCTTTGACCAAGAAGTTGAAGAGCGGCAAAAGGCGCAGGAAAAAAATATCGCCGACGCCTTCCAGAAAATGATTCGGTTGTCGCGTTCGTTGGAAATTGAAAACGAGGAGCAACTTGCTCGCGAAGATGAACGCGCCAGACCTATCGAGAAAAAAATCGACAAGGTAAAGAAAAAAGTTCCGCGCAGAATTCGGAGCTTCCCCGCCGCGTTCAAACGAAATCCGAAAGCCGTCATAAAATATTTTCTGGGAATGGCACTGGGGCGCGTGCTTGCAATTACGCTTTACGTGGTCATGGCTTTTATCCCCGCGCTGCCGATACCCGACGCCGTCGCGAACATAAGCAAACCGCCCGCAATTTTTGGCGCGGCTTTTAATTCCATGCGTTCGTTCGTCACGGATTTTAATCCGCAAATGATAATCGCGACCGTCACGAGCATTCCGACCGACATAAATAAAATCATTCAGAAAATCGGCGAGTTTTTTACATTCTACGCAAAACGGACGGGAAATTTTTTGATTAAAGCAGTTCGCCACCCGAAACTTGCTTTTGAGGACGTGCGCACAAAAATCCGAGAAAAAACACCGCTCTTTATCCGATTGGCAAGGGCGGCATTCTCCGTGGCATTTTCTTTTCTCTTGATAAAGTTGGCAATGATTTTCTTGTTGCCGCTGTTCGGCGGTATCGCGTTGACGATTCTCGGAATTAAAGTTTCGATAATTTTGTTCGTGATTGCGCGCATGATTGCCGATAAAGTCGGCGAACTTATAGGCAAATACGTTTTCAAAGGCGGCGTGAGTTTTTACAAAGTCGCGCGGACGATTCGCGAGTCGCAAGTCGTAAAAGCTATCGGCGATTATTTAAAGGAGTGGCTCAATCAAGCTACAAATAAAAAATGACGCGGCGGGCGTCAAAAAAATTTATCAAATCTCAATATCTCTCAAAAGTCCGCTGACCATCAGAAAACTTACTCCCAAGAAAACTACGCAGCCGAGCATAAAAATTATCCAATCGGGTTTGTACTTCCAAATAATTTCGCCGCTGAGTTTTTCGAGTGACAGCTTAGAATTTTTCTCGGCAACAGGCAAATAAATTAATGCGCCGAGCATGAGTCCAAAAAATAAAATGCCAACCATGCCGATAACAACATCCATAGGCGGCATTTTAATCAAGCCGGAAAACGCGTCGCCGACAGAATTTCCGGCAATATCCATCTCCATTAATTCAACCTCCGATTTCAGACCAAAGCACGATTTTATTTTGCTCGCGAGTTTTTTTTATGTCGATGATTCGTTGATTGCGCGAGCCGCGAAATTGTAAATCCAAGTCCCTCAAACTCAAAATAAATTCGCCGTCAATGAGCACGTCGATATTTTCAAGCAACGTCGAAGTTTCGGGCGGCAAGTCCTCAAAAGTGTAGCCGGTGTAGCACCAGACATTGAGTCCGAGATTTTTTGTGGCGCGTGCCAATTCATTGGCGGCGTCGACTTGCAAAAACGGTTCGCCGCCCGTCAAAGTAATTCCGTCCAAGAGCGGATTTTTTTTTATCGCGGAAATAATTTCGTTCGTGTCGACGAGTCGTCCGCCGTCAAGTGCATGCGTTTCGGGATTTTGACAGCCCGCGCAGTTTCGCCGACAACCTTGCATAAAAATCGCAAAACGAATTCCGTCGCCGTCAACAAAACTTTCGGGCACCAGTCCCGCAATTCTAATCTGCAATTAAATTCGCCTTCTCAATTCCTAATTACTTTTCCGCTGTCGATTATAATTCTTAGCTCTGCCGGCGTCAATGAAATTTTTCAGCCGAATCCGAGCGATAAAATTTTAAAAATCGTCGGGCGCAAGTCGGGATATATTTGCGCAAAATTTAAATCGTTCGGGATAAAAAACAGATTGAGGCATTGAAAGATCGTCACGACACTCAAGACGCAAATTGCAAAGTTAAAAATATTTTTTTTGCTCTCGGACAGAAAACCGATTGCGATGAAACTCAACAGCGCGAGCAGCCAATAAATTTCAATTCGGTAGCGTTCCAATAAAAACGGCGTCCAATGAATTTGAAAGGCGGTAATTATAATCGGCGTGACAATCAGCGCGATTACCGGGCCGATTAATTTATTTTTCCACAGCGCGGAAAAAATTTTCGGAGTCAGCAAAAAAATCATCAGCCAGAAAATTGCGTAGCGAAGTGCGCCCGAAGGTTTATTATCGACTTTGGGCAAGTCGTTATCGATGCCGAAAAAATTTTGTAATAAGCCGTCAATCTGCGCGGACGGATTAAATCGTTCGGAAAATTTTCCGTAGGCGTGTTGGTCGGTGACCGTCAGCTGATAGGCTTGCCCGAATTCAAATGCATTATCGAAACGTAAATAATTATAAGTCATCAAAACCGCACCCGTCACGAGATACGGCAGGATTAACACGGACAAAATTTTTAGCGGCTCGGATTTTTTTAACAGCGCGGGCAAAAGCGGCAGGACTAAAAAATTTGCCAAGGCGACCGTCGGCTTGCAACCGAATGCCAATGCTCCCAAAATTGCTCCGAAAAAAATTTCCGTCAAAAATTTTCGTCGCGAATCATCGAACCACGCCGCACGCGCAAAAAAATATACGCTCCAAACTTCCATACACAGTCCCGACGAAGACGCTGCACAATAAAGCGCGGGTGCCTCCGTACAATAAAGGATTGACACGAGCGAAAACGTAAAAGCCGTCGTCAAGTAAACGCCGAATGACATTCGCGGGAAAAATTTTTTCGCGAACAAAAATAACAACGCGAACAATCCGACGATAAAAAATCCTGCGAAAATTTGCGTCGCGTGATATGCGGCGAGCGATTTCCCGACGATTAATTGATACGGCAAAAAAATTATCAGCGCGGGAACTGCTCCGAAATAAACGTAGTAGTGACCTTTGTAGAAAGCGTGATCCCAGCCGCCCGAATTTTCGTCGAGATTCAATTCATCACGCGCTTTCGGGTCGTAAGGATTTTCCATTGCCGCCAAACGAGAATCAACAGGCATGTCGAGATAAAGCTGACCTTTTAAAAATGCGTCCGCCAAAGCCGAATACTGATTGTGATGTTTGTGGAGTTCGCCGCTCCAATTCGGATTCCACGCCATGGGAATTGTACAAGCCGCAATCAAAATCGTCATGACGACAAGGGAAATTATTTTTTCGCGGCGGGTGATTGACGAAATATTTACCGCGTGCAAACTCGACGACGGGCGCAACTTGTACAGCAAAAAAATTATCACCGACCAAAACAGCAATCCCGCCAAAAAATATTTTTCCTGCATTGAATCTTCCTCACAAAAAATCACCGCAGAATTTTTCCGCAGTGACTTGAAAATTTATTCCGCAACTTCTTCGGGTGCGGTAGTCGGTTCATTTCGCATTGTGTCCGAAGGCGTCGTCACTCGCCGTTGAGTTCCCGCGTAAAGCATTTCCGTCAACTGCGCGGCGGCTTCGGGTTCCATTTTCGCCAAAATTTGTGCGACCGAATCTTCACTCATGCGCTGGAAAATTAAAACCGTCGTATCCCAATCGACGTTGATTAAGGCGTTGGCAGCTTGTTCGGGTTTCATGCTCTCATAAATTCTCGCCAAGCGCGCCAAACGTTTTTTCTCCTCTGCCTCGCGTTTGGCTCGTTGCTCGTCGATTGCCTTCTTGTCGATTTTGACTTCTTTAGGTTTCTCTTCTTTTTTCGGCTTAGGTTCTTCCTTGGGCGGCTCTTCTTTTATTTCGGGTTCAGGTTCCGGTTCCGGTTCGGGTTCCGGTTCGGGCGGCGGCCACTCCACACCTTCGGGAACTTCAAAATATCTGCCGTTGCCGACGAAGGGCAAACGATATAAGCCGAGTTCTTCGTTCAGCATGGCGACATCTTCCGTGCCGAGAACTTCAAATTTAACGGCTGCCACGAACGCTCCGATTACCAAAGCTGTCAACACAATCAGCCCGATTAAAATATTTCTTATCGTCCGCAAAATTTTTTTTACTTTGTTCAAAGTGCTCACCTTGTCAAAAAATTTTTCTGCTGATTGATTCTGCCGCCGTTTTAAATTTCCTGCCGACACTTTTAAAAAGTACCAAGCAATAACCGCACCCGAATCGTTGAAACAATTTTAGCATTATACCCGCGTTCTTACTTCTGCAAGAGATTAATTTATCATTTAATCGAGTTCAATCTGTCGGCAATAACTTGAGCGGACTCGTCGCCTTCAATCGGAGTGATAATCGGCTGATTGCCTAACATGACGGTTCCGTTTTGAACGGTTGCTTCATGTTTGTTTTGTCCTTTGTGATAAGCCGACGCCAAATTTCCAAGTACGAAGTAGGAACGCTCGGCAGCCGACATGTCGGAAGAGGGTGCAACTTTTATGAGAGTTTTATTGTTCACGGTGATTATGCCGTTTTTCGCCGTGACGTGATTTTTGCTGTACTCGTAAAGTTTTTTGACGTAAGCATCGCGACGTTTTTCGCTGTCGGGGTGGTCTGAGGGATTAAAGAATGCCATTGCGCCCGATTGCTTGGCACCGATTGACAAGTCAATAAATTTTTGCATGACTGCCGCGCAGGCTCCGGGATTATAATTTGTGTGAATCATATAATCGAAACTTAAAAGGTCGGCTTCGGTTTCATGTTTTCTGTCGCCGTGAGCAACCGAATGATTCAGCGCGACTTGTGTGATTATCGAAGTCAATGCTCCGCCGCCCAAAGCCGTGCCCGCGACAGCAGCAGTCACTTGTTTTTGAAGATGTTTCTTGTTGGCTTTGGCAACGTGACTTTTTTGACCATGCCCCATTTCGTGTCCGACGATAGCCGCAATTTCATCTTCGTTGGTAATTTTTTTGAAAGTGCCCGAATTAACCATCATTACATGCCCCATAGAACAGGCAGCGTTAATTGAATTTTGATTCGAGACGAAATAAAGATAAGGCTTTTGATTAATGGTCGGGTCAATTGCGGCAACGCCCTTGGTCAAATTCGCCATAATCCTGTCGAGTTGCGCATTATATTCGGGGTCTTCGTTGACGCCGTATTTTTGACGAAAACTGTCATAAAGTTCTTGCCTGCCTTCTTCGGTTTGGTCGTAGCGTTTAATTTGCGCGTTAATCTGTGCATTGAGTTGCGCGGCTTGTATTCCTATTGCTATGCCCGCACCGATAAGACTTTCCGAGGCAGCCTCTGCCGCAGCGGGAGCACCAAACGTCATTGAAATACTTAAAGCAATCGCCGTCACAGTCCCAAAAATTTTTTTCTTAAGGTTCATGATGATTTTCCTCCACGAACAAAATTTTCTCTATGATAGCAGAAAAAGAAACAAGCGACAAGCAAAACCCTGACTCTTAAGGTTTAAATTGCATTAAATAAACGTTAGCAACAACGGTGCTGCAAAATCAGATGACGGCACTTTTGAAAAGACACCGTGACGGTCGTTCACTAATTCTGACTTTGTTTCTCAACGAGTCAAGTCCTGACCAATTCATAACCGGCATCGTCAATAACTTTTGCGAAGTCGTCAAAGGAAATTTCTTTGGTCGTCGTGACCGTCGCCGATTTATTTTCCAAACTGACTTCAACAGCCGTGACGCCGTCCATTTTTGCAAGTGCGTCGTGAACGTGTTTTTGACAATGTTTGCACATCATGCCTTCGACTTTTAAAGTTTTCTGCATTTGAGTTTCCTCCTTAAAAATTTCTGTCTGAAGATTTTCTACGCGGACTTCAACTTTGCGCGGCGTGTCGTCGGAATTTATCGAACGCTCGACTTTGAAATATCGCAGGCGCAGGGCGTTCAAAACGACACAAACGCTCGACATACTCATTGCCGCCGCACCAATCATCGGCGAAAGTTTTATCCCGAACAGCGGATAAAAAATTCCTGCGGCAAGCGGTATGCAAATCACGTTGTAAAAAAATGCCCAAAATAAATTTTGCTTAATGTTCGTCATGACTGCGCGGCTGAGTTTAATCGCGCTTACGGCGTCAAGCAAATCATTTCGGACGAGTACCGCGCCCGCGCTCTCAATCGCAACATCAGTGCCCGCGCCAATCGCCATGCCTAAATCAGCTTTCGCCAGGGCAGGAGCATCGTTTATGCCGTCGCCAATCATCGCGACTTTTTTATTTTGCGCTTGAAGCTTTTCGACTTCTTGAGCTTTGTTTTCGGGCAGGACACCCGCAATAATTTTTTCTATGCCGAGTTTTTGAGCAATCGCCTGCGCCGTGCGGAAGTTGTCGCCCGTCAACATGATAACATCAACGCCGAGATTTTTAAACTCTTTGACGGCTTGCGCGGAAGTTTTTTTCTCAACGTCCGCCGCCGCTATCACGCCCAAAATTTTTTTATCGCGGGCAAAAATTATCGGGGTCTTGCCTTCACTCGCCAAAGAAGAAATTTTTTCGCGAAGACTTTCCAAATTAAATCCGAGTTCCGTCAAAAAATTTTCATTGCCCGCAAAACATTCTGCGCCGTCAATTTTTGCTTTGACTCCTTTTCCGAAAACAGCTTGAAAATAATTAGGAATTAGGAATGAGGAATTAGGAATTATTTTGGCGGCATATGTTGTGATTGCTTCGGCAAGCGGGTGTTCACTTTTAGATTCGAGAGCGGCGGCAATTTGCAATAAAAATTTTTCGTCGACGCCGCAAGTTAAAATATCGGTTACGAACGGTTTGCCCTCGGTGAGCGTTCCGGTTTTATCCAATACAACAGTGTCAATCGCGTGAGCAGTTTCGAGAGCCTCGCCCGACTTGATTAAGATTCCGTTCTCCGCGCCTTTGCCCGTGCCGACCATAATCGCGACGGGCGTCGCCAAACCCAACGCGCAAGGACAACTTATAACCAGAATCGACACGGCGATTGAAAATGCAAATTCGACACTAGCGCCGCCGATTAACCACGTTGCGCCCGCGACTAACGAAATTAAAATCACGACGGGCACAAAAATTCCCGCAACTTTATCGGCAGCTTTGGCAATCGGAGCTTTGCTCGCGCTCGCCTCCTCGACCAACGCGATAATTTTGCTGATTGCAGTTTCGCCGCCAACTTTGATCGCCCGAAATTTTACAAAGCCGCTTTTATTTAAAGTGCCGCTCGTGACGTTGTCGCCGACGGTTTTATTTACGGGCAAGCTCTCGCCGGTTATCGCAGATTCGTCAATCGTCGTCACGCCGTCCAAAATAATTCCGTCCGCCGCAAAACTTTCGCCGGGCTTAACCAAAATTTCATCGCCGATAATTAATTCCTCGACGGGGATTGTAATTTCCTCGCCGCCGCGCAGAACAGTTGCCTGCTTTGGTGCAAGGTTCATCAATTTTTCTACGGCTTGCGAAGTCTTGCCCTTAGCTCGCGCCTCGAAATATTTTCCGACCGTTATCAACGTCACAATCATGCCCGCCGACTCGAAATATAAATTTCTGCTGTATTCATCGACCAAAGCAAAATTTCCCGCGCCGAGTCCTTGACCGATTCTGAACAAAGCAAATGCTCCGAACAGAGCCGCCGCCATTGAGCCGAGTCCGACCAAGCTGTCCATGTTCGGTGCACCTGCCGCCAATGTCTTGAAGCCGTTGACGTAATATTTTCGGTTGAGATACATAATCGGCAGGATTAATAAAAATTGCGCAAAGGCGAACGTCACGGCATTTGCTCGCCCGTCGAAAAGTTCCGTCACGATTGTCGGCACGGGCAACGGCAACATCGAATGCATTGCGATATAAACCGTCGGCAGCAGAAAAATTATCGACCATTTGAGCCGCGTCCGCATTTCCGAAATTTCTTTGTCAATCGTTCGTTCGACCGCAATACTTGTTCCCGGTTCCTTATTCCTTGTTCCTTTAACCGACGCTCCGTAACCTGCGTTGACGACCGCCTCGACGATTGCCGCGACGGAAATTTTTGCCTCGTCGAATTTAACTTGCATGGAGTTTGTTAAAAGATTGACGCTGACATTTTCCGCGCCGACGAGTTTGCCGACCGCCTTTTCCACACGCGCCGAACACGCCGAACAACTCATGCCCGTCACGTCAAAATTTTCCTTGGTCATAGTCCTTCAACCTGCATAATTCTCAATTCTTTAATCCGCAGACGATTTTTTATCAGCCAAACAGTCAACATGCGTTCGGCAAGGAAACTCATCAATCTGCGCGGCGACCACGAAAGTTCTTGCAAATTCGCAATTCGCAAAGCTTCTTCCGTCGCGTCGATAAGGAACGAGAACAACCACTTGCAATAAGCATTAAGAACATTTCTGCGCGTGACGAACATGTTGCACTTGAAAAACGTCGTGGAGTTCAAAACGTATTCAAAGGCGTCGAGATAATCGGGCTGAGCTTGCAGAAGATGTTTTCTTAAAACTGCCTCGCCGAAAATCGCCAAATCTTCGCCGCAATCGTTTATAACAAATTCGTGCTGCGTCAAGCCGCCGAAATAAACTCTGGAAACAATTATGTCGTAATCCTCCAAAATTTTCCGCGCGGCATCTTCAGTCAAAATTTTTTCGTAGGAAAAGTTTTCGTCGTCGGATTCGGTAAAAAATCTGCGGTAGTGACTCAGCCCAAGAATTGTGTGATTCGTATTCTTCCACATCCAATAAAGCGCGGTGATTTCGTTGATATAAAGATTCAAGCGACTGATATTGTCGCCGGTGTCGTCGCCGATATATCCTAAATCTTCTTTGCCCTCGCGTCCCGCGTGAATGATTGTGTAGCCGTCGGGGAGTTTGTCTTTGTGAGGTGTGGGCTTGTGAGTGACGACGTAATTGCAAAAACTTTCGGGCGGCTTTTGTCGCGTGAAGAAAAACCAATTACCCGCGCCGCCGCGCAAGCCGTACACTTCCGAAAAATTTTCTGCGGTATTATAAATGTGTCGCTCAAGTTCGGAGCCGGGGCGCGCAAAAGTTATTATCTTGTCGGAAAAATTTTCCAAGAAATTAATCAAGCTTTCAAATTCGGCGGGCGGGCGTTCGAGGATAAGGACGGCGTCGTAGCGTTTGAAGCCGACTTCCGAAAAATTTTTGTAAACGTGCGTGTAAATGTTTTCGACAATCGGCGGCAACGACTTATCCGTAACGGTGTCAATCTCCGTGAAATCGTTTTCTAACTTTGTAAAAATTCTTCCCTTGAAAAAGTAGCCGTCGACGTCGAGCAAAGTTTTAATGGCGACATTTTTTAAACGCGGCAACAGATAAAAATCCGCGCTCATGTCGTAGAAAAATTCAAGCGGCGAAAATTTAAATTGCTCCGCCGAGATGACTTGCGACGAAAGAAAACCGCGCTTGTAAGCATTGTTTCGGAAGGTGGCAAATTCGCTCAGACCCGTGAAGACAAAATAATCAACCTCACCGCTCCGAAGAAAATTTACCAGCGCGGGTAAGTCTTGAAGTTTGTCGTTGAAAAAGATTTTGTTGTCCTGCACGAAGTTAAAATCCTCGCCGGAAATTTTCGCGTGACCGATGATTTTAAACGGACGATTGCCGACTTGCAAAAAAAATTCTGACTTGTCGCCGCAAAGTAAAATCTTCGGAATAAATTTCAAATCGTATGGCATAAAATTTCCTCCCGCAAAAAGAGCGATTGCCCGCTTGCAACCGCTCAAAATGTTTTTAATACGGATTCAAATTTTTTCTACGGCAAGAGAAATTTTTTCGCCGTTGATGTCCCAAACTTTTGCGGCATCGTTCGCGGAGAAGATAATTTCGTTCGCGAGCGTGACCGATTGAATTTCCTGCGCGTTGCGTTGAATAATATCGGCGAGTTTGTCATTGCCCGACGCGAAAATTTTTATCCTGTCGGTGACTTCAAAATTACTTTCGCGGCGCATGACTTGAACCTTGCTGATAATCTCGCGGACAAAACCTTCCTCAATCAATTTGGGCGTCAACGTCGTGGAAAGTGCAATCGAAACGTCGCCTTCGCTCTGGCAGTTGAAACCTTCGCTCTGCGTGATGACAATTTCAATGTCCTCTGACGTCAAAATTATGTCGTCGAGTTTAAGTTCGCCCGTCTTATCGAGTTCAACTTTTGCGGCGTGTCCGTCGAGTTTTTCGAGCGCGGCTTTGACTTCGCCCATACGCTTGCCGACTTTTTTGCCGAGGACACGGAAATTGGGCTTGAAGTTGTATTTAATAAATTCGCCCATATCCGCGCGGAATTCGACGTTCTTAACGTTAAGTTCGTCTTCGATAATGTCAACGAAAAATTCGGGCAAGGTCTCTGCTTTGACGAACATGTTGGCGACGGGCTGACGATTTTTAATGTTAGCCGCATTGCGAGCCGCACGACCAAGCACGACGATTTTCAAAACCGCGTCCATATTCTTTTCCAGTTCGGCGTCGATAAATTTTTCGTCGGCTGTCGGATAGTCGCACAGGTGAACACTTTCGGGAGCCGCCGCGTCGATTGAGCAAACCAAGTTGCGATAAATATTTTCTGTGATGAACGGAACCATCGGAGCCGCCGCCTTAGCCAAAGTGACAAGCGCGGTGTAAAGCGTCATGTAAGCGTTGATTTTGTCCTGCTCCATGCCCTTTGCCCAGAAACGCGCACGACTTCTGCGAACGTACCAATTTGACAGCTCGTCAACAAAATCTTGCAACGCCCGCGCAGATTCCGGAACTTTGTAATTGGTCAACGCGTCGTCGACAGTCTTAACCATCGTATTCAATCTGGACAAGAGCCATTTATCCATTACGGAAAGTTTTTCGTAGTCAAGTTGATATTTTGTGGCGTCGAAGTCGTCGATATTCGCATACAGCACGAAGAACGCGTAAGTATTCCACAGCGTGCCGAGGAATTTTCTTTGACCTTCGACGACCGCATCATCATGAAAACGATTCGGGAGCCAAGGCGCGGAATTTTCGTAGAAGTACCAGCGAATTGCATCCGCGCCGTGTTTTGCAAGTGTTTCCATTGGCGCGACGGCATTTCCTTTGGACTTCGACATTTTCTGCCCGTCCTTGTCCAAAACCAATCCGAGCACGATACAATTTTTAAACGCGGTGTCGTCGAAAATCAGCGTGGAAATTGCCATGAGCGAATAGAACCAGCCGCGAGTTTGGTCAACCGCCTCACTGATAAAATCGGCGGGGAAATGTTCGTGGAAAAATTCTTTGTTCTCAAACGGATAATGGAACTGCGCAAAAGGCATTGCGCCCGAATCAAACCAGCAGTCGATAACTTCAGGCACGCGGTGCATTTCTTTGCCGCACTTCGGGCACGGGAAAGTTACCTTGTCGATATACGGGCGGTGCAGTTCAATATCATCGGGACAATTTTTTGACAGCGATTTTAATTCTTCGATTGAGCCGATTGAATGTTGGTGACCGCACTCACATTCCCAAATATTCAGCGGCGTGCCCCAATAACGATTGCGACTTATGCCCCAGTCTTGAACATGCTCCAGCCAATCGCCGAAACGTCCTTTGCCGATTGTCGGAGGTATCCAGTTGACCTTTGCATTATTTTTAAGCAAATCATCTTTGACCGCCGTCATTTTGATAAACCAAGACTCGCGGGCGTAATAAATCAACGGAGTGTCGCAACGCCAGCAATGCGGATAACTGTGCTCGAACGGCGGAGCTTTAAAAAGTTTTCCCGAAGTTTTTAAATCTTTAAGGATTAACGGGTCGGCGTCCTTAACGAAAGTTCCTTCCCAATAAGTTTCGGCAGTCATGTTGCCCTTGCTGTCGACGAACTGCACGAACGGAATATCATATTTTCTGCAGACGCGGTTATCGTCCTCGCCGAAAGCCGGCGCGCAGTGGACAATGCCCGTGCCGTCTTCCGTCGTGACATAATCGTCGCAGGTGACGTAGTGAGCTTGCTTGCCCGAACGTTTGATAATTTCGTCGGCAAAAGGATAAAGCGGCTCGTATTTTTTATATTCAAGGTCTTTGCCTTTGTAACGTGCCAAAATTTTTCTGTCGCCCTCGACGCCCTCGAAAACTTTTTCTACCAAAGCTTCAGCCAAAATGTAAATCGTGTCGCCGACTTGAATTTTAACGTAATCGACTTTGGGATTGACGCATAAGCACAAGTTGGAAGGCAAAGTCCAAGGTGTCGTCGTCCAAGCCAAGAAGTAAGCATCATCGTCCGCGACTTTGAATTTTACGACTGCCGAACGTTCTTTGACGTCTTTATAGCCGAGCGCGACTTCATGACTGGAAAGCGGCGTTCCGCAACGCGGGCAGTAGGGAACGACTTTATGACCTTTGTAGAGAAGATTTTTCTCCCAAATTTTTTTGAGTGCCCACCACTCCGACTCAATGTAATAATTTTCGTAAGTGATGTAGGGATTATCCATGTCCGCCCAAAATCCGACAACGCCGCTGAATTCTTCCCACATGGTTTTATACTTCCAAACCGACTCGCGACATTTTTTGATAAAAGGTTCCATGCCGTAAGCTTCTATTTGTTCCTTGCCGTTGATGCCGATGAGTTTTTCGACTTCCAACTCGACGGGCAAGCCGTGAGTATCCCAACCGGCTTTACGCAAAACTTTCTGACCTTTCATGGAATGATAGCGCGGGAATAAATCTTTAATGACACGCGTCAAGACGTGCCCGATATGCGGCTGACCGTTCGCCGTCGGGGGTCCGTCGTAGAAAGAATATTCTTCGCAACCTTCGCGATTATCGATTGCCTTTTGCGCGATATTTTTCTCCGCCCAAAAATTTTCGACTTCCTTTTCTCGGCTCGCGAAGTTCAAATTTGTATCAACCTTGCGATATAACAAAATTTTTTCCTCCTCGTTGAAAGCTTTCAGCTTTTAGCTTTCAGCTTTCAGGGAGGATAATTTTTCCTAACAGCTAACAGCTAACAACTAACAGCTTTATTGTCAATGCGGCAATGTTATCACTTCAAAAGAGAAATTTCAACAGCAACGTGATGTTGCATCCGATAATCGCGTAAGCTTTGTGTTTGGCAAAGAGTAACAGCATGGAAGTCTGTCCTAAACGCAAAAGGCAGTTGTGTTGATTGGCAGCAGTTCAAAACGGATAATGCTTGTATTAAACTCAGACGCCTTTATCCAAAAACGGCGAGAATAATATGAATCGCCACTTGACTTTTGCGGTTTAACTGTGGAGGACTACCACGTTAAAAAAGTGTAATTACGACCAACGATTTGAAATAAAATCGTTCTTGGGGACTGGCGAGTTACCTTGCTCAACCAATCGGTTAGTTGCTGGAGGCATAAAAGATACGCAATTCTTAAAAAAGG